>CAZLEO010000025.1:0-48643 GCA_964558555.1 uncultured Rickettsiales bacterium
CGGGCAGTTGTCCACGTCGCCGCAGACGCCGTCGCCGTCCTCGTCGTTGTCCATGTCGAGCGGGCAGTCGTCGCAGGCGTCTCCCAGCCCGTCGCCGTCGGAGTCTGCCTGGTCGGCGTTGGGGGTTTCGGGGCAGTTGTCCACGTCCCCGCAGACGCCGTCGCCGTCGGTGTCGTTGCTCGCGTCGAAGGGGCAGTCGTCGCAGGCATCGCCCAGTCCGTCGCCGTCCGCGTCTGCCTGGTCCGGATTGGCCACGTCGGGGCAGTTGTCCACGTCGCCGCACACGCCGTCGCTGTCCGCGTCGTCGTCGAAGTCGTAGGGGCACACGTCACACGCGTCCGGCGTTCCGTCCCCGTCCGCATCCAGGGAGTCGTCGCCGTCGGGGCAGAGATCGCACACGTCGCCCGCGCCGTCGCCGTCCGTGTCCGCCTGGTCGGCGTTGGCATCTTCGGGGCAGTTGTCGAAGTCGTCGCAGACCCCGTCCAGGTCCACGTCGGTGCAGGGGTGCTCGGTGGTGTTGGTCTCGAAGGGCAGCGGGAGATCCGGCGAGTCCAGGACACCGAAGTTGTACACGTGGTTCGCGTCGATCTCGAAGTCCACCACGGCCTCGAAATGCACCTGGACCACGTCGCCCGGATTCAGGGTGCCCACGGCCCACGTGAGCGTGTCGCCGGCTCCGCAGGGATTGCCGCTGCACGTACCGCCGTCCAGCACCACCACGTCGGTCAGCGACGGGTCCACGACGTCGGTCACGACCACGGCGGTCAAGGAGAGCAGGCCCACGTTCTCGAAGGTCAGCGTGTACTCGATGAGGTCACCGTTGGCGACGTCAGAGCCGCTGACCGGCGCGGCGCTCTTGCTGCCGGAGAGAAGCGGCGTGGGGGTGGGATTGACGTACCCGCCCTTCAGCGGCGAGTTGTGGACCTCGAGGATCTCGATGTCGCCGTATCCGGCGATGCCGAATGCGGCCTTGTCGATCTGAAATTCGTACACCTGCTCGTAGATCCAGGGGTACGCGGGATCGGCCGTGGTCCCCGGATCGTAGGTGTTGGTGGGAGTACGCATAGGGCTCTCGTCGAGCCGATCCGGGTACGGGTAGGGCGTATCGAGGAAGTTCCACTCGAGGGAGCTGCCGGCATCCACGATGTAGGCGGCGTCGCCGAACACGAGCATGCCGTCCGCGCCATCGATCCCGTCACAGACGATTTCGTTGCCCGTATACGTGGCGTAGTCGAGGAAGAAGTCCAGCGCGAGCGTCCCGTAGGCGTCGTAGAGCTGCACCTCGATGTGGTCGCTCTGGTACAGGTCCTTGAGCGTGTGGTCGCGCCCCATGTTCCAGCCGATGCCGTTGGGACCGTACGAGTTGTCGTTGAGGTGTACGGACTGAGAGAACGCGAGGTAGATGTAGTCCGCGTCCTCGGCGAAGTACAGCAGTCCGGCGAAGTCACCTGTCTGCGAGTCCAGCGTGTACTGGATCCCTGCCACCGTGTACGGCGCCTCGACCACTCCGGTGACCGGATCGGCCACGTACCCGTCCACGACGGGCGAGTCCATGACGATGATCTGGGCCGTCGCCGGCCGGAGAGGGGCCACGATGGCGAACAGGAGGAGCAGGAACGGCGTTGTCAGGCGGCGGGGCGGCTGACACCGTAGTGGGGTGGGTCGGCGGACACGACTGTGGACGGCTCTGAGACACGCGACCATCTTTCCTCCTCGAAGAGCGTGGGCGCTCCCTGCCCACCACAGGTACAACTCCGACGAGGCTCAGGCTGTGGACGTTTTTTTCGCTGATATTCCAGTATGTTACAGTTTGCGTGTGCAAGCTGAGGTTGCTGTGAGAATTGCGATTTTTCGGGTTTGAGGTGGGATCACTGACCGGGCGCAGCCCACGCATCTACTCGAGGATCAGCTCGTCCATCAACGAACCGTCCAGCCGGTAAGCCTTCATCTCCAGCCGATCCCCCTCGACGGCCACGTGTACGTAGTGGTGCGCCGCCTCGGCGTGCGCGGTGAACCAGTCCCCGTCGAAGCCGTACAGGCCGGCGCCCCCACCCGCGCAGATCACGTAGGTGGTGCCCCCCGCCTCGTCCACGGCGCCGGCGGTGAGCGGCAGGGTGCGCTCGTAGCCGTGGTCGTGACCCGAGAACACCAGCGGCACCTCGTGGGCGTCGACGACCGGCATGATCAGCTCCTGGAGGACCTCGGTGGGGCCGTGGTTGCCCGACGAATAGAAAGCGCGGTGGGTCACGACGATGTCGAAGGCCGCCGTGGAGGCGGTGAGATCCGCGTCGAGCCACTGGGCCTGCTCGGCGATGCTCTCGTCGTCGCGCGAGTCGTTGATCACGGCCACGTGCAGCGGGCCGAGGTCCACCGAGTACCACTCCTCGTTGCCCGGCGCGGCGACCATGCCGAAGTACTCGGCGAGGAACAGCTCGTGGTTGCCGTGCACGGGCACCATGGGCATGGACGTGAGTTCGGGGGTCGAGGCGTCGAAGAACTCGGACCACTCGGCGATGGAGTTGGCCAGGAACAAGTAGTCGCCGGTGTGTAGCAGGAACTGCGGGGCGTGGGCCATGGCCGCGTCGGTGAGCTGGGCCTGGATCTCGTGGTCGTCGCGGGTGTCGCCGATGACCATGAAGGACAGCGAGGTCGCCGCGGGATCGAACGTGGTGTAGGTGTACGTGTCGCTCATGGCGCCGTCCGCGCCGACGCGGTACTGCAGGGTCGTCCCGGGCCGGAGCTCGCACAGGCGAACCTCGTGGAGCCGGACCTGGGTGCCGCCCTCCGGGCCCAGCAGGAAGCTCGATCCGACCTTTCGGTTCTGAGCCACGTCGTCGGTCCCCCAGTCGATCACCGACGCGGTGGTGTCCAGGTCGGTCTCCCACTGCACCACCAGCGACGTGGCCGCGTCGTCGTACAGGCCGGTGCGCACGTGCTGGGGCAGGGGCGCCGCGCCGAGGCCCTGGTCCGTGGACTCGGCCGCCACGGGGGGATCCTCCACCAGCGGGCTCTGCGGCACGTACACCGTCCCGCAGGGATCGCCCACGGCCGCGTCGTCGTCGCCCGAGGTGGCGTCGTCGTCGGCGGGCGAGGAGTCGTCGTCGCGGTCCTTGGAGCAAGCGACCACGAGGAAAGCAGCGACGAGGAGAAGAGCCTGGGGGATCGGGGAGTTCAGACGTGTCATGATCACCTCTCCGACAGCCTACCTCACGAGGGAATGTGGCGATGAACCGCCCGATCGACAAGCTCTGGCCGCTGGCGGCGCTGCTCCTCGCCGCCGTGGGGTGCGAGCCCGTGCAGCCCGAGGGGCCCTTCGAGGCGGTGGTGGCGGTGGAGGCCAACCCGGACAACCCGTTCTCCGCCATCGTGCGCGCGACCTTCGGCCAGCCGGTCCAGTACTGCGCCGAGTACGGCCGCGACGGCGCCTTCGACCTGCGTACCCCGTTCGGGGACGCCGCGGCGGACGAGGAGGTCCGGGCCCTGGTACTGGGCCTGCCCGCCGACACCACCTTCGAGATCCGGGCGGTGGCGCGGTCGGGGGACACCGAGTGGACCGGCGAGGCCTTCACCTTCACCACCGACCCGCTCCCGGAGAACTGGCCGGTGTGCGAGGTCACCTCCACCGAGGACCTCGATAGCTTCGATCCCCACGAGGTGTTCTGCTCCAACAGCGCCCTGCAGGACGAGTCCCCCATGATCCTGTGCGTGAACCGCCGCGGCGAGCCGGTGTGGTCGCTGGTGCACCCCGACGGGGTGATGCTACAGGAGTTCCAGGTGCTGCCCGACGGCACCTTCGCGGGCACGGGGCACTCCAAATCGGAGCTGTCGTTCTTCGACGAGGCGGGGGCGCTCACGGCCAAGTACCCACCCATCTGGTTCGAGGGCAAGACCCGGTTCGTGCACACCTGGGTCAACGAGCACGACGTGATCGCCATCACCGAGGGACCCTGGACGGGCGCGGTGATGTTCATCACCACCACCACGGACGTGATCGAGGGGGAGGAGCGCCTCGGCATCGGCGTGATCGTCTTCGACCCGGCCACCGAGGTGGTGCTGTGGGACTGGCACATCCACGGCGAGCTGGGCGACGACGTCCCCATCGATCCAAACCTGGACTACGACCGCTTCGGCCTGCACAAGCCCGCCGGCGACATCTACTGGAACCACGGCAACGCGATCCTGCACGGTGTGGACGCGGACGGCGCCCAGTACATCTGGGTCAGCCTGCGGGCCCAGGACTGGATCCTGCGCATCGACGTGGAGACCGACCAGATCGACTGGCGCTTCGGCTACGGCGGGGACTTCGCGCTGGTGGACGACCTCGACGCTGCCGAGCCGGTGGAGCTGGACCCGCGGCGCTGGGCGTTCCAGCAGCACGCGCCCGAGTGGCTGCAGCGGCAGGGATCGCGCACCCGCTTCCTGGTCTACGACAACGGCGTGCGCCGCCCCGACGAGAACGGCGATCCCGACTCGTCCGAGCAGTACGGCCGCGTGGTGGAGTTCGAGATCGACGAGGAGACCCTGCTCGCCACGGTCCGCTTCGAGTACGGCAGCGCCGACGAGGAGGACCCCTCGCACTGGTACTGTCACCAGCTCGGCGACGCGGACATGCTGCCCGACGGCGACGCTTTCTTGTTCCCCAAGGGGTACACGCCGTTCATGGCCGAGATCCTCTACCCCGAGGGGGTGGAGCGCTGGCGCTACAGCTGCCCCGACGTGCCCCGCTTCTACCGAGTCGAGTACTTCCCCAGCCTGTACGAGATGACGTGGTGGTACGACCGAGGCTGAGGCTGGTATGCTCGATCACGATGAGGGCTCCGGTTCGGCGATCCACGCAGAGTAGCGAACCTCTTTTCGATCGTCGGGCGGAGACCGCCAGGAAGCGGCGCGGGAGTGGGCGCCGCGATTGGGGAGAGCGGTGGTCGGAATCAGACGTACCGTCCCCACGGGGGTCGGACGGGTACGTGAGCGCTCCAGACGTCGCGCCTGGCGCAGGCGTCGGGAGCGCGCGCTCGTGTTCTTCGTCGGCGCGGTGTTCACCCTGCTGGTCGGGCTCGGCCTCGAGCTGATCGTACGGGCGAGCGGGCCGCTGCCCGCCGAGCCCTACCCCATGGCCATTGCCCCGGCCGCGGATCCGCTGTTCACCTACGACGCGGCCCTGCACTGGCGGCCCCGGCCCCACGCCGGCGGTGTGGTGGGCTGCCCGGAGACCAACTCGCTGGGCCTGCGCGACACCGAGTTCCCCGCCCCGACGCCGCTGCCGATGTTCTCGATCCTCGTCCTGGGCGACTCACCCACCTGGGGCGACGGCGTGCCCTCGCGGACCACCTACTCCGCCGTGCTGGAGATGGTTCTCGACCCCCGCTACCCGGATCAGTCGATCCAGGTGCTCAACGCGGGGATCCCGGCGTACACCACCGTGCAATCGCTCAAGCTCGAGGCGGAGCTGCTGGATCGGTTCGACTTCGACCTGGTGACCATCGCCAACATGGGCAGCGACGCGTTCCTGGCGGACCGGCCGGACGCGGCGTACGAGCTGGGGCCGGTCCGGCTGGCCCTCGCCCGGGGGCTGGCGCGTTGTTGCCTGTTCCGCTGGGTGCGCGAGCGCGTGCGCCCGGAGTACGGCGCGAGGCCCACGTACAGCCGCGACATGGTCCACCGCGTGCCCGCCGAACCCGACTACCGCGAGAACCTCCAGGCCATGGTCGAGCTGGCCCGGCAACACGGGGCGCAGGCGATGATGCTGCAGCCGTTCCGCCTCGTGCTCGACGGCAGCGTCCCGGTCCAGGGCGGGTCCATGCCCGCGGACCAGTTCGCGGCCATGAGCGCCCACGTCCAGCTCGCCGAACCGGACTACCGCGACGCCATGGCGGTGGCGGCCCGGGAGACCGGCGTCCCGCTGGTCGACCTCGCCGCCATCGCACGCGAGGCCGCGTCCCCGTCTCCCCTGTACGTGGACCAGATCCACCCCTCCGAGCGCGGCCACGAGCTCATCGCCTACACCCTGGCCGAGCCCATCGGCGAGGTCATCGACGACTGGGTGGCTCCGCTGCTGGCCCAGCGACGCCACTGAGCCCCCCTCAACTCGATCGGACGTGTGCACGGGCCGTGTGAGATCCGTGTGAGCGCGGCATCGGTGCGGACCGGACACACTGGGATCGTCGATACAACATTGGAGGACTCATGCGGCGTTCCCTGGTTTCCCTGTCCATTCTTCTCGTGATCTCCACCTCCTCGCCGGCCGCCGCCGTCGAGCCCCTCTTCGAGCACCTGGACCGATGGCTCGAGGACTGCGAACAGGTCCTCGACGCCGACCGTGGCACCCGCGAGTGTCCCTTCGAGCGCGTTCGGGGTATCGACGAACTCCCCATCAGCGACGCAGCTCGACAGAGCGTGCGCACCCTCCTCGACGAGCAGCCCGTCACCGCGGACACCGGCGTGGTCCGCGCCCTGGGCGTGGCGGATACGATCCCCTACGACTTCTTCGGTAGCGCGGCCCCCCCGGCAGTGGCGTACGACGAGTACGAGTGGGCGGACGGCCCGAAATCCGTGCTGGTGGTCGTGTCCAGCTTCGACGACGAGGACCACCTCGCCCTGTGGACGACGCGAATCCTGATCATGGACGACGAGTGGGGCGACGAAGAGGAGTAGACCTCTACGGCGTCACCACCAGGGCCATCGCCTCGCCCTCCTCGAACGGGGGTGGCACCGGTTCGGGCTCGGGCACCTCCGGCAGCAGCGCGAGCTGCCGCTCCTCGATGTCCGCCACGTGTCGCTCGAGCCGGGCGATGCGGGCGTGGACCAGATCGGCCTGGTCGCTCTGCTCGATGCGCGCCATGTCGATGTTCAGCACGATGGTGTTCATGGACACGAACATCAGGTAGACGTTCAGCACCAGCAGCCCGAGGATGATCGTGAGGATCGTCACCCTCGCGGTCCAGGCGCGCCGCTTCCGGATACGTTCGAAGTAGGCGAGCTTCTTGAAGGCGCCTTCTCCGTCTGACGTGACCTTGGACATGGTGTTCCCTCCTCCTTCACCCCCGGATTCCCTCGCTGCCAGCATATCTCGACCAGGTAGTGCAAGGTCAAAACAAATTTTGACAATTGGTTGACCTTGTCGGCGCCACATCGATCCCGGTCCAGCGGTTGTCCGGCGGACAACCTCCAGCGCTCCAGACTCACGCACAGAAGAGACGTGGCCTTCTCGCCAGGGCTGGCATCCCCCATGCAATCCCCTGGTGGTGCGTTCCTCCTTCAACCCCGGAACGCGAAAGGAGATGGTCATGTTCGGTTCCATTCATTCGTATCGCGCGCTCGCCCTCGGGCTGGTCTTCGTGCTCGGTGCACCGGTGGCGGCCTCGGCCCGCGGGGGACGCGGCGGGGATCGTTTCGATCGGCCCTGGGACGACGAGCCCGCCGAGGAGCTGACGGGCAACGACGCTGACGTCGTGCTGCTGTTGCCTGCCGCCGACGCGGTCACGGGTTCGATGCTGGAGGTCGAGGTCCAGCCGTGGGTCGACCACCGCGAAGCCCAGGGGTACTCGGTGGAGACGGTGACGCTCCATGCCATCGCCGCCGAGGCGGGCGTGGCCACGGCGTGGGATCTCGAGGCCGAGCACATTCGCGGCTACCTCGCCGACCACTTCTCGGCGCGCAAGTCGGGTGACTCCCCCATGGGCCGCTACCTGGGACTGATGTCCATCCACCAGGACTCGGCGGACGACTCGCCCGAGTTCCCGCCCATCCCCCGCTACGAGCTGTGGCTGGAGGACTACAGCTACTCGGAGACCCCCGACCTGCAGGACGTCACCACGGATCTCCCCTACGGGTTCACCTCGGCGGACGACTTCGAGGCGGACGACGGCATCACTCGCCCCGGGGACTTCGACACCACCGATCCCGAGTTCCTGGTGTTCCGCGTGCCCGTGGCCGAGTCCGGCGACCTGGCCGACTTCGCCAGCCGCTCCATCTATTACGAGTCCGCCGCCTACCGCGCCGACCTGACCCTCGTGGCCGGGCAGATCACCGACGACATCTACGGCGACAGCTCGATGATCCAGTGTGTGAATCAGTGGACCGTGCAGGACGCCGGCGACATCCACAAGGTGTTCGACTCCACTGTCTGCAACCCCGACACGGTCACCAGCGTGTCCAACGAGAACCGCCTGGCCGACTTCATGGCCGCGGGCTCCACGCCGTTCCGCGGCGGCGTGGTCTACAACATCTCCCACGGCAACATGGACGGCGTGTACATCGAAGACGGCCTCAGCCTCGGCAAGGGCGACGTGGCCGGCCTCGATCCCGCTGAGCTGACGATCTTCATCTCGCTGGCGTGCTCCAACGACCGGCCGTGGCGGTACGAGCACAACTTCGCCCGCACGATGTACGACCACAGCGCCGTGGCCGTGGCCGCGTCCACCGTCAACACCATCTACGCCGGCGCGGTGGACCTGGCCATCGGCGAGCTGCGCCCCATGGACCAGCTCTTCGACCACGGCAACACCCTGGGCCAGGCCATGCAGCAGGTGAAATCCACCTACTTCGACGTGGTTGTGACCCACGGGATCGACGAGCACGAGTCGCAGACCCTGTTCATCAACGTGGTCGCCGTGAACCTCACCGGCGACGCCCTGCTGCGCGTCAACGACTGATCCGCGCCCGCGCATCCCGCCACACGCCGCCGCCGTTTCCTGGCAAGCTGTCCAGGTCGTGTCCCGCCCAGCACCGGCCCTGTTGTTCGCCGCCATCGCATGCCTCGCCGCGTGCCAGGATCCCGTCGGCTCGGTGGAGTTCTCGATCCAGGCCAACGAGCACAACCCCTTCAGCGCGGTGGTGACCGTGTGGCCGGAGCGCGACGTGACCCTGTGGGTGGAGGCCGGGGAGGGCGGGGAGTACGGCCTGGCCACGCCTCGGATCGATGTCGCCGGCGGCGAGTCCGCGGAGATCCTGCTGCTCGGCCTGGAGGCGGACCGCACCTTCGACGTGCGTGTCGCGGCCGAGGCCGGCGGCGAGGATTGGGCCTCCGAGGCCGCGACCTTCACCACCGAGGCCCTGCCGTCGGGATTCCCCGAGGTGGAGACGCGCAGCGCTGCCGGCGCACCCGAGTTCGGCGCCGGCGAGGTGGTCTGCACCAACGGCCGCCGCCACGGGATCGACGACCCCGACGGCATCCCGCTGTACTACTGCTTCGACCGCGACGGGTCGCCGGTGTGGTCCCTGGAGCACCCCGACGAGGACAACCTGCTGGCCATGCGCGCCACCTCGGACGGCGGGTTCGCGTCCACCGCGGACTCCACGTCGCTGCTGGCGCTGTTCGACTCGCGCTGCGCCCACCTCGCCGACTACCCGCCCATCTGGTTCGAGGGGCGCACCCGCTTCCTGCACATCTGGATCGACATGCACGAGGTCATCGAGCTGCGGGAGGGCCCCTGGGCCGGCGCGCTGGCGTTCATCACCGGGGTCGGGGACACCGTGGCCGAGGACGTGTTCCTGCTGGGCTACGGGCTGATCGTGTTCGATCCGCGCACCGAAGACGTGCTGTGGGACTGGACCAGCCACGGTGAACTCGGCGACGGCGTGCCCATCGACCCCAAGCTCGACTACGACCGGCTCAGCCCGCTGGAGGAGGACGAGGGGGACTGGCTGCACGCCAACGGCCTGGTCCACGGCCTCGACCCCGACGGGGGCCAGTTCTTCTGGATGAGCCTGCGGCACCAGGACTGGATCCTCAAGATCGACGTGGACACCGATGAGGTGGTCTGGCGCCTCGGCGCGGAGGGGGACTTCGAGCTGGTGGACGACATCGACGCCGCCGATCCCCAGCCCCTGTCGCCCGAGCTGTGGATGTACCACCAGCACTCGCCCGAGATGGAGTGGCGTGAGGGCACCCGCGCGCGCCTGCTGGTCTTCGACAACGGCAACGTGCGCCGCGACGAGGACGGCGAGTACGACCTCGAGGCCACCCTGTACAGCCGCGTGGCCGGCTTCGAGATCGACGAGGCGGCCATGCTCGCCATGCCCACCTTCGCGCTGGGCTCCTCCGATCCCGAGGACGACGCGCACTTCTTCACCTCAGGTCGCGGCGACGCCGACCTGCTGCCCGGCGGTGACCGCCTCCAGTACGTGGTCGGCTGGCTCGACACCCCCTACATCGCCGAGGTGACCTATCCCGAGGGTGAGCCGGTCTGGTGGGCGTTCATGCCCGATGGCAACGAGCTGTACCGGGTCAACTACTTCCCCAGCCTGTACGAGACCACGTGGCAGTACGAGCGTGAGGAGTAGCCCGGGCCGGGGTTCAGCGCACCACGACTCGAATCGGACTTCCAGCCGAGCCGTGGGCCGCTGAACCGCACTCCGAGACCTCCACGTAGTAGAGGATCGCGGGGCGGTGCTCGGCGGTGACGGCCAGCGACCAGCTGTAGGCGGGGCCGTCACCCGAGAGGGTACGGCTGGACCAGCTGCCCGATCCCTCCACGGTCCAGTGGACCACGACGGCGCAGCCCGTGGTGCCGGTGTCGATCCCGGTGGACAGGGTGGTGTTGCGCAGGGTGCGGCGATGGCCGGCCACGGTGAGGTTCAGAGCGGACGTGTCGGACGGCTCCTCCACCGCGGCGTCGGCGTCCTGCGACGCGGCCGTGATCGGTTCGTCGGGCCGGACCTCCGCGGGCGGGTCCTCCCGCGGGGGATCGGGGAGGTCGTGCGGCAGATCGACCTCGGGAGGCGGCTCGACCTCGGTGGGCGGCTCGGCCTCGGTGGGCGCCTCCACCTCGGGCCCTGGCGTCACCTCGGCTGGCTCCTGCACGTCCTCGATCTGAATACCGTCCCCGACCGAGGCCAGGCCGTCGGGATCGAGGACGGGGTCCTCGGTGACGGTGCCAGCTCCGCCGCGCCCGCCGCCCACGTGCCACAGGACCACGGCCGCGAATCCGGCGATCAGGAGCAGGAGCAGCAGCGGGAGCAGGGCGAAGATCCACAGGGCTCCGCGCCGCTTGCGGCGGGGTTCCGCCGGTTCGGGGATCTCTTCCGCCGCGTCCGGCTCCGCCGTCGGGGGCTGGAAGGGGGGCGTGTCGTCCCGGACCGTGGGGTCACCTGGAGCGGTGTCGTCCTTGACGGTGGGGGGGCCGCGCCGTGCCTCGTCCCGGTCGGTCGGATCGCCATCCCAGCGGGGGTGCTCCTCGGAGTCCGAGTACTGGCGGCGGTCCGTTCCCTCGCGAGGTCCCTCACCTGGTCCCGACGCCGGTGGACGCACCAGGATCGAGAATTCCCCGGAGCGGTCGGACGGCAGCTCCTCGAGGCTGCCCTCTTCCAGCTCCTCGGCCTGTTCCTCGGCGATGCGCTGCACCCATCTCTCCACGTAGGTCGATACGCGGTCCTCCAGGGGGTACACGCTACGCAGCTCGTCGAGCTCGTCGGCCACCTGTTCGGCGGACGCGGGGCGGTCCTCGGCGTGGGGTTGCAGCAGCGCCAGCAGCAGAGGGTGGAACCCCGCGGCGTTCTCCGGCAGGTCCTGCAGCAGCCTCTCCGGGTCGGGGGCGAGCTCCTCCACGGGCGTTCCGCGGGAGTACGGCAGCTTGATCGGCCTGCGGGACGTCAGCCCCTGCAGGAGCAGCACGCCCAGGGAGTACAGGTCGCTGCCGGCCGAGACCTTGCCGGCCACGGCCTGCTCCGGGGACATGTAGCGAGGTGTGCCGATGATGGTGTCCCGGGCCGTGACCTGCTCGCGGGCGCGGGCGCTCGCCACGCCGAAATCGGTGATCTTGATGCGGCCGGACCGGTGCACGAGCACGTTGCTGGGCTTGAGGTCACGGTGTACCAGCCTCAGGGGCTGGCCGTCGTGGTCGCACAGGCGGTGGATGTAGTCCAGCCCGAGACAGATCTGGTGGCCCACCTCGGCGGTCAGCGCGGGCCCCATCACCTCCCCGCGGTCCATGACGTGGAAGTACACGTCACCGAGGTCGAGGCCGTCGACGAACTCGGTGATCAGGAAGTACTCGTCACGGACCTTGAGCAGATCGATGGTCGCCACGACGTTGTCGTGGTGCATCAGCCCGCCGATCTCGGCCTCGCGGATCAGCAGACGCACCACGGAGGGATCGCGGGTGGCCTCCTTGTGCAGGCGCTTCATCGCCACGAGGCGGACGAAGGGGCCTTCCCCCTCCATGCGCGCGAGGAAGACGTTGGAGAACGCACCCGATCCCAGGGACCGGACGATGGAATAGCGCCCGATGCGTCTCTGGTCCATGGGTTGTTTGCCGGCCCTCTCAGTAATCCCCGCCGCAGCCGCCGGGGACCTCGGCAGGGGAGCCGTCCGCGGTGATCACGCCCTCGACGTACCAGCACATGCGCAACAGCTCGTCGTCGGACAGCTGATCACCCGACGAGAGTCGCTTGTCGCCGTTGGCGTCGTAGAGGGGGCCCACGAAGGGCAGCTGGGCGTTGTCCGGATCGGCGAGCTGGGCAAAGGTCTCCTCGACCAGCATCACCACCGTGGTGGGCACGACCTCGTGCATCGGCGCGAGGTACACCGTGCTCTGCTCGGCGTCGATCTGCACCTGGTCCCAGACCGTGGCGTAGGGATCCCAGGTGCCGTCGAGCATCTGCTGCACCAGCCGCGCGTACAGCGGGCCCCAGTTCCAGTACGGGGCCGTGAGGCAGGTGTCGGGGGCGAAGCTGCAGCTGTCCTCGTTGTCGTAGCCGATGGAGTAGATGGGGTAGTCGTATTCGTCGGAGTTGGACAGGGCGTCCACCGTCTCCAGGGGGATGGTGGTGTCGGTCTTGCTGGCGACCACGTCGGCGCCCGCGGCGATGAGCGCCTCGGTGACCACCGGCTCCTGCTCGATGTCGAACCAGGCGTGGATCCACTCCACGTGCACCTTCACGTCCGGGTTGACCGACTGCGCGCCCAGGGTGAGGGCGTTGAGGTGCCGCACCGTCTCGGGGATCACCACGGGCCCCACCACGCCGATGCGATTCGAGCCGCTCTGCTCGGTCATGTGGCCGGCCACGATCCCGGCGAGGTACCACACCTGGTACATGCGGCCGAAGTAGGAGCCGAGGTTGGGCGAGCTGACGAAACCCGAGCAGTTGAGGAAGCTGGCGTCGGGGTAGTTGGCCGCGGCGGTCTGGGTGCCGGAGAGGAAGTCGAAGCTGGTGGTGACCAGGACGTTGTCGCCGTCGGCGATGAAGTCCTCCATCACGCCCACGGCGTCCGCCGGGATGACGCTGGGCTGGTACCGGGTGGTGACGCCCTCGACGTTCTCCTCGAGGTATTCGCGGCCCACGTCGTGGGCCTTGGTCCAGCCGTGGTCGCCCACGGGCCCCACGTAGAGGAACCCGACGCTGGCCTCGTTCATGACCTCCTCGGGCCACGGACCCACCCAGCACGAGGGCAGACAGAGGGCGACGCCCAGGATCAGCAGCTTCCGGCACATCGGGCCGAGACGATGGTCGCGAGCGCTCATTCGCTGCTGCCTGCCTCTCTCTCCTTGCTCAGAAGTTCCAGCTCGCCGCCAGGCCGAGCTGCCCCGGTCCGGGCTCCAACATCGGCGCGCCCGGTCGCCTCGAAGTCGTCCGGGCCTCGGCGCGCTGGCCGGCCGTGGCGATCTCGACGATCAGGCCGATCACCGCGACGCCACCGCCCGCGGCGCTGAGCACCACCGACGCGTTGTTCAGGGGCTTGCGCGCGTCGTACAGGTCCTGATCCCCCTCCTCGATCCAGGTCTGGCTCTGCGCGTGGGTCACCGTGGCGGTGACGCCGAAGCCGGCGGCCATGGCGCCGCCGATCCCCATCAGCACCAGCCCGGGCCGCCCACCGCCACCGCCGCCCGGCGCGTGCCGGACCGCGACCTGGGTCGCCGTCTCGTCCTCGTCGACCGGGTCCGCTGCGGGCGCGTTGCGGCGCGCCTCGGACAGCATCTCCTCCAGTTCCTGGCGGATCGGCTCGTCGCTGGGCACCATGCAGCCCACGAAGTCGCCGTACGACCCGGTCGCGCGGTCCAGCTGGCCCAGCTCCACGTAGGTGCGGCACAGGTACTCGTCGAGGATGCAGCAGCCCGGGTCCTCCTCCTTGGCGCGCTTGAGCAGCGACAGCGCCAGCGCCGGATCCCCGTCGGCCAGGGCCTCGGAGGCGGCGAAGAGGTAGTTCTCGGTCTTGAGGCTGATTTCCTGGCTGGCGGCGGGCAGGGCACACCACACCGTCGCGACGACGGCGCAGACGATGGCCACGGGCACCGAACCCCGGATGTGCATGCCTCTCCCCGTTGGGTCGGCAGATACGCCGCCCCACCCTCTGCGAGCATACTATACTCCACGCGCATGATCAGGCCGACGCCAGCGCTTCTCCTCGTCGCCTCGTGGCTGGCGGGCTGCCCGTCTCAGGGTCAGTTCCACGGACCCGCCGGGCCGCAGCCCGACGACGACGACGCGATCGGGGACGACGATGACGCCTCCGACGACGACGTCTCCGATGACGACGCCGTCGAGCACGTGCCCGGCGCCGAGGACGACGCAGCCTTCTTGTTCGGCTACGACCAGGTCCACCAGGTGGAGATCGAGCTGTCCCAGGAGTCGTTGCAGTCCCTGCACTCGTGGCCCGACGAGTTCACCTACGACCTGCCCTACGACTACGTGGAGGGGGACGTGCGGATCGACGGGGAGCTCGTCGAGGACGTGGCGGTGCGCCTCAAGGGGCGGTGGGGGTCGTACCGGGGTATGGAGGCCAAGGCCGCGTTCAAGATCGACTTCAACCGCTACGTGCCCGAGCAGGACTTCCACGGGCTGGAGAAGCTGACGCTGAACAACATGGTCGTGGACTGTGCCATGGCCCGGGAGGTGCTGGCGCTGGACGTCTACCGCGCCCGCGGCCTGGTCGCCCCGCGCGCCGGCTACGCCTGGGTCACCGTCAACGGAGAGGCCTACGGCGTGTACTCGATGATCGAGACCCTCGACGACGCCTTCCTGCGCACCCACTTCGACGCGCCCGACGGCAACCTCTACGAGCCCGAGTACGTGGTCCACCCCGACTACAGCTACACCCTGGTGGACTTCGACCAGCAGACCCAGCACCTGTTCGCCCTGGAGGAGGGCCAGGACGTGGGCCTGGCCGACGTGATGGCCGTGACCGCCGCGCTGGACGCGTACGAGGGGACCGACGATTTCTACGCTGGCGTCGACCCGGTCCTCGACCTCGAACAGTGGGTGCGGCTGTTCGCGGTGGAGCAGTGGGTGGGCCAGAACGACGGCTACGCCCTGAACATCAACAACTACTTCGTCTACTTCGATCCCGCCGACGGCCGGGCCCGGGTGCTGCCGTGGGACCTCGACTACTCGTTCCTGCACGCCTCCGAGTGGGCATTCGACTGGCGCACGCCCAGCGGCCGCGTCGCCTCGGCGTGCTTCCACGACGTCACGTGCGTGTCGGCCTACCTCGACGAGGTGGAGGTCACCTGCCAGACCGCCGACGACCTCGACCTCGACGCCCGCCTCGACGAGATCGCCGCGCTGATCGACCCCTACCTGGCCGACGATCCCCGCCAGGAGTGCCCGGCGCACTGGGTGGTGTACTACCGCGACCTGTTGAGCGAGTGGTTCGCGCTGCGGACCGTCGAGGTGTACTGGACCTGGGGGCTCTGATCGTCGACGTCAACCGAGCACCGGCCACCGGCGCTCGCCGGCCCGCCGGTCCATCATCCCCTGCAGGGCGTCCCGCACGCGGTCGCTGATGGCGCGCAGGGCCTCGCGGTCGTCCAGCACCTCCGGACCGTACTCGTCCAGGGAGATCGGGTCGCCCACCTCCACCAGCACCTTCGCCGGCAGCGGCAGGTGGAAGATCGGTCCCACCCCCACCCCCCACGGGAAGCCCACGAAGATCGGGAACGAGTCGCTGCGCAGGAACCGCTTGGCCCCCAGCAGCTTCGCCAGCCGCTTGCCCCGCCGCAGCACGAAGAACGTCTCGTGCCCGCCGATGTGCAGCACCGGCACGATGGGCACGTTGTTGCGCAGCGCCAGCCGCACGAACCCCGTGCGGCGGCCGAAGTCCACCTGGTAGCGCTCCCTGTAGGGGCGGAACGCCTCGTAGTTGCCGCCCGGGAACACCATCACCTTGTGCCCGATGGCGAACGCGTCGTCCGCCGTGTGGTGGCTCGCGCGGATCGCGCCCCCGCGCATGAGGAAGTTACCCAGCGCGGGGATGCGCACCATGGCGTCGTGCGCGAGGTAGTGCATGGGGTCCCGCCCGCCCGTGCGGCGATACCAGGCGGTGCCCATGAAGAACGGGTCCATGAAGGTGATGCCCGAGTTGTGGTTGCCCACCAGCAGCGCCGGACCGTCCGGCACCCTGTCCAGGCCGTGCACCTCGGCGCGGAAGTACTTCTCCAGCAGGTCGATGGCCGGCAGACACAGGTCCACCATCTCCGTGTCCAGCTGGTTGATGCGGTCCGGATCCAGGGGGTCCGTGACCAGGCGCGACAGGGTACGTAGGGCAGAAGACATGGGGGCTAGATAACCCAGACCGTCACGAATCTCCAGGAGGCCACATGGGTACCCCAGGACGGCGACGGGAGCGCGGAGGGGACATGCCCAGGTTCAACAGCCGCGAGGAGTACGAGCAGTGGAAGGCCGGTCTGCGCGAGGACAACCACTCGCCGCCGTGGGACCAGCCCGCGGATCGCAAGCCCATCGAGGAGCCGTCGTGGCAGAGCCTGTCCGACGGCTACAGCCGCGCTGCGGGTGAGCGGCCGATCCGGCCTCGCCAGACGATCCCGGACGACACCGGCGCCGAGGCGCGTCGCCGTGTCGTGCGCAAGAGCAACCTCTACGCGGGGCTGTGGCCCACCCTGGTCGGCGGGTTCATCGTCGGGCTGAGCGCGTACAACATCCACGCGAACACCGAGGCCGGCTTCATCTGGCCCTGGACCTGGGCCGTGGGCCTCGCCGGCCTCGCGATCCTGGGCCGCGGCCTCGGCCTGGTCCTGCTCAATGTCGACTTCGGCGGCGACGGAACGAGCATCGTCGGCAAGTTCGGCCACCCCTTCTGGCTCGTCGTCGCCGTGTGCATCCTCATCGCCGACACCGCCCTGATGCGCGCCATCACCCCGGACAACTCCGAGTACGAGATGATGGTCGCCATGCCCCTGCCGCCGGTGGACCAGACCCACCGCGTGACGTTCTCGAGGTTCGAGGACGGCGACTGGTCCCCCGTCGTGGAGATGGATCTGGGCGACTACAAGGGCCTGCGTCGCGCCCTCAACGGCGCCGAGATGGGCGAGGTCTGGGCCTCGCTGGGCCGCAAGCACCTCGAGCTGCAGGTCTACGACTCCGGCAACCGTCGCTACGACGTCGAGGTCTTCAGCGCGTCATGGGGCTCCTCCGTCGTCATCGAGGGCGAGGTCTACGACCTGCGCGGCTTCCGCGCCGAGAAGAAACTCGACAAGTGGCGCGCGAAGCAGATGAAGTAGGACCACCGCTCTCACCTCCTGCCCCTTCCCTGTGAGAAACCCCTGCGTGGAGACTGGAACCCGACGTCAAAGGGAGGTTCCATGGGTGTCCTGGTCCTTCGCGTGGTGGCTGGAATCGTGGTGACGGGCCTGTTCGTCGTGGGACTGTTCACGGCGGCGGGGAGCTGGGGTTGGGTGCTGGGCTGGGCGTACATCGGGCTGCTGACGGTGGGGCAGAGCGTGAGCGCGGCGATCCTGCGGCGAAAGGATCCCGAGCTGCTGGCGCGGCGGGGGACCGTGGGCGAGGGGACCAAGTCGTGGGACCGGGTGGTGCTGGGGCTGTTCGCGCTGACGTACCTGGCCACCGTGGTGGTGGCGGCGCTGGACGCGGGACAGGGGTGGTCGCCGCTGCCGCTGGCCCTGTGGGGTGTGGGCGCGGCGATGTACGTGCTCGGGGTGGCGCTGGCGACGTGGGCCATGTCGGTGAACACCCACTTCGAGAAGACGGTGCGCATCCAGCACGACCGCGACCACACCGTGTGCGACCGCGGACCGTACCATTGGGTCCGGCACCCGGGATACGTGGGGGCGGCGCTGGGTTTCCCGCTGGCCACGCCGCTGCTGCTGGGATCGGGGTGGGCGTTCGTGCCCGCGGTGGCCAGCGCGCTGACGCTGGTGCTGCGCACGGCGCTGGAGGACCGGACGCTGCGGCGGGAGCTGGCGGGGTATGCTGAGTTCGCGCAACGGACGCGCTACCGTCTGTTGCCGGGAATCTGGTAGGGCACGGCACGATGATGCGCAGGGGACGACTGGCGCGGCTCGCGAGGCTCGGTGGCATGGCCACCGGGTTGGTGGGGGACGTGGCGGGTGCGGCGACGCACCGACTGAGCGAGTCGGCGGACCGGGTGACCGCGGAGATGCACGAGCGCGTGGCGCGGCGCATGCTGCGGGTGCTGGGGGACATGAAGGGGCTGCCGCTGAAGGCGGGGCAGCTGCTGTCGTACATCGACGAGATGATCCCGGCGGAGCACCGGCACATCTACAACGAGGTGCTGGGCAAGCTGCAGACCCGCACGCCGACCATGGACTGGGAGCACATCGAGGACCTCTTCGCCGAGGAGTTCGACGGGCGGAGCCCCGACGAGGTGTTCGGCAGCTTCGACCGCGAGGCGTTCGCGGCCGCGTCCATCGGCCAGGTCTATCGCGCGTCCTTGCACGACGGCACGCCGGTGGTCGTGAAGATCCAGTACCCGGGTGTGGAGGAGGCCTTCGCCAGCGATCTGGCCAACATCGACGTGCTGGTCTCGGCCATGCGCGCGGTCATGCCGAAGATGGACTTCGATCTGCTGGTGGGCGACGTGGTGCGCCGGGTGCGCGAGGAGTGTGACTACGAGATCGAGTGCGCCAGCCAGCGCAGGTTCTGTGAACTCTGGCGCGACGATCCCGAGGTGGTGGTACCGCGGGTGTACGAGGAGCTGAGCACGAAGCGTGTGCTGGTCAGCGAGTACCTCGACGGGGCGGAGTGGTCTCAGATGCTGGCCTCGTCGGACCGCGAGCTGCGCAGCCGGTACGGCACGGTGATCTTCCGCTTCGTGTTCACGTCGTTGCTCGTCCACGGGGTCTTCAACGGCGATCCCCACCCCGGCAACTACCTGTTCTATCCGGACGGCCGGGTGGCGTTCATCGACTACGGGTGCGTGCTGGAGTACTCGACGGAGCAGGCCGCGGCCTTCGGCAAGCTGCGCGACGCGCTGGCGGACGGCACTCACGAACACCAGTTCGGGAAGCTGGTCCACGAGATGCTGCCGATCAAGGAGAGCCTGGACGAGGAGATGGAAGCGATGGTGCTGGGCTACCTGCGCCGGGTCTTCGAGCCCGTCACCGCGCCGCAGCCGTACTGCTACACCCGCGAGTACTCCGCCGCGCTGCTCAGCGAGGGCATGGCCTTCAAGAACGCCATGACCCTGAAGCTGCTGCGCGGCAAGGATGCCTACCCCCTGGATGTGCACAAGGCCGACGGCGCCATCGTGTTCCTGGGCCGGATCGTGTTCGGGCTGGCGTCCATCCTCGCGAGCCTGGATACCGAGGCGGACTTCCGGGCCATGGTCGCGCGGATGGGTCAGATCGGGTCGTAGTACCAGGTCCCATCCACGGTCCGAACGCGCGCCTCGACCTTGCCGAGGATGGTGTCGAGCCTCAGCTCCCCCCAGGTGCGGCTGTCGTCCGTGTTGGAGCGGTCGTCGCTGAGCACGAAGAAGCGGCCCGGGGCCACGGTGATGTAGTCCTGGTCCACACCGCCGCCGGCGCGCAGCGAGATCTCGTAGGTGCAGGGGTAGAGCATGCCCGAGGTGGTGTCTCCGGTGGTGATCTCGATGGCGTCCCCGTCCAGGCGCAGGATGCCGTCCCGCACCGACAGGCTGTCCCCGGGCAGGCCCACGACGCGCCGGACGCGGGTGCGGTTCGTCGGGGGCAGGGTGAAGACCACCAGATCGCCGCGTTCGGGGATCAGCTGGCTGGACGGGTAGTGGTCCGTGAACGGGACGCGCACGCCGTAGGCGTCGCAATCCACCAGGACCCACTCCCCTGGCGTGAAGGTCGGCTCCATGGCGCCGGAGGAGAAGGCGTACAGGTCGTAGTAGCTCCAGCGGGCGGCGAAGACCGCGGCGGTGAGCACGCCGGCGCCGAGCAACACCAGCAGCAGCAGCACGAGGCAGCAAGCACAGCCGCGCCTTCGCTTCTTCGGCGGTCGTCCGCGTGAATCTGCCATGGGGTGGTCCTGGAGGGATCATAGCGCGGTGCTATCCTCGTGGTGGACATCTGGGGGCGCCTGATGGGCGAAGACGATCCGAGGACCCGCCTCGAGACGCTGGACCGGGAGTGGGACCAGCGCCGTGCGGAGCACACCGGAAAACGCGGGGAACAACCGCCGTCCGCGGTCGGTGCCGTGCTCGGAGTGCCCGTGGCGGCCTCGTTCGCCCTGTTGTGGGTCTACTCGGTCCGCGGTGTGGGGTTCCCCGCGGTGCTGGAGTGGGTGGGCTGGCTGCTGCTCCCCTACGCCGGATACCGGGCCCTGGTGGCGATGAGGCGGTATCTGGCCTACCGATCCGACAAGCGCGAGTACGAGGCCCGGCGGTGGGACCTCGTGGCTGTGGTCGCCGCGCTGCCCGCACCGGAGGCGCAGGAGGCCGGCGGCGGGTGTGCCTACTGCGGCGGCGATCTGCCGGCGACGGCGCTGCCGCGCGAGTACGGCCTCGAGGTGTGCGCCGCGTGCCGGGAGACCGACCGCCGCTCGGCGTCCGTGCAGGAGGCTGGCTGGACCGTCCAGACGCGGCGCTGGCGGGAGCGGCACACGCGGCGGTCGCGGGCCACGCTGGCCGACGGCCTCAAGGAGCAGTCCGTGGTGTTCCACTGCATCGGACTGGACGTGGGCGCGCCGAACACCCGTCCCGTCGAGGTGCAGTTCACCCGCCAGAACCTGGACCATCGCATCGAGAAGCTGTTCACCGAGGAGGTCGAGGCGGGGGATCCCTTCTTCGACGATCTGGTCTACGTGACCACGTCGGACGCCGTATCCGCCGCGGCCCTGCTGGCCGACGACGGGGTGCGCGCGGCGATCACCGACCTCGTCCAGGAGGGGGCCTACATCACCGTGGACGCGGCCGGCGTCCACGCGCGGATCTGCTCACCCGAGCAGCGCTCGCCAGGGGACTACTCCCGGCCCGTGTTCGCCCTGGTGCGCCACCTGCTGTCGTAGCGGCGCGTCCACCACACCCCCAGCAGCGCTGCCACGATCGTTGCAGCGCTGGCACGCGACCGGGGTGTGGGAGCGGCCGAGCAGCCGCGCTGCGGATTCGTGCTGAACACGGGATCGGGCTCGACCACGTCCGAGCACACGGCGTGCAGGGACGCCACGGCCTCGCCAGCGTCGTCGGCGGTCCAGGTGGCGCGGAACGGCAGGTAGGGCTCGGTGCAGCCGGCCTGGACCACCACGGTGGCGTCGAGGCGCTCGTCGACGCCCTCCATGTCCCACCGCAGATCGGTCACGTCCAGGCCCTGGATGATGGACGCGGAGGAGACGGGCCACCAGCTGTGGCCGTGGTCGGAGGAGAAGGCGTCGGGGGTGGGGATGACGCCGAGCAGGGGGCTGTCCTCGGGCAGGTCGAGGCGGACGGCGCGGCCGGGCGAGGTGCCGCCGCGGGGATCGAGGTGGAGCAGCTTGACGCCGACCGAGTCGCCCGGGTCCACCGTGTCGCCGCCGTCGCACCACAGGCCGTCGCCGTCGAGGTCGGTGGTGAGCTCGAGGCGGCGCGTGATCTTCGACAGGGTGGGCTCCTGAGCCCCCTCGGGGAAGTGCAGCAGGGTGAGGTTGTCCAGCAACACCCAGTCGTCGTCGCCGTTGATCGGCTCCTTGGCCACGTAGAGGTCGCCGCCGTCGGTGCGGTAGTGCAGATCGTAGGACGAAGGCGCGTTGGACGAGGACAGGCGGGTGACCCACAGGTCGGCGCCGTTGCTGAGGATGAGGTTGGTCCTGCCCCCGCTGTGACCGGCGGCGAGGTGGGACAGGGCGTCGTGGAGAGCCTCGTGCACGCTCGTGCCGGGGCAACGCTGCTCGATCCGGCTGAGCAGGAAGATGAGGATCAGCTCGCTGTCCACGGGATCGTCGGGGCAGGTCAGCGGCGGGTTGGCGGCGAGGTACTCGCTGCCGATGAGCTCCTCGAGCCACGACCGGGACACGGTGCCGTTGTGCTGCAGCGCGAACGTGCGGCCCTCGAACGGTCGGACGAACGGGTGCGGGTTGCCGGTCTCGGGTTCGCAGCCCGAGGTGGTGGAGCGGAAGTGGGCCATGGCGATGTGGGCGCCGGACGCGGCCAGCTGGTCCGCGGCCGCGGCGTAGTCCTCGTCCTCGCCGGCGCCGTCGGGATCGCGTACGACCGTGGGTTCGAGGTCGCCGTCGGTCCACCAGCTCACCGACCAGCCGTCGTCGTCGTAGTGGGCCTCGTCGATCACGGTGGGGGCGTCCCCGTCGATCAGCTGCCACAGCAGCTCGTCGGCGACCAGGGGCTGGTCCGGGTTGCCGCTGGCCGCGGCCCAGATCCAGCACTCGTCGAGGGGATCGACGGGGCCGGTAGCGGGCGGGCGGGCGAGGGCGGGCGCGGCCGAGGTCAGGGTCGCCGCGAGGGCCGTCGCGATGGCGCGGGACAGTCGCACGCGTCCATTCTAGCGCGAGGTGCGTGCGTGTCGCGTGCGCGGGGTCTCAGAAGGACGGCAGCAGCCACAGCGCGAGCATGGCCACGATGGTCGGGCCGATGGCCGCGAGCAGCAGGCCCAGGGGGCTGATGCCCTCGGCGTCGAAGCTGTTCTTGAGGATGCCCAGACCGGCGGGGTTGGGGGCGTTGGCGATGACCGTGAGGCCGCCGCCGGCGACGGCACCGGCCACGAGCGCGTACTTCATGCCGTCGGACAGCCCCTCCACCTGGGAGCCCAGGTAGGTCAGGGCGGCGTTGTCGGTGATGGCGGTCAGCCCGGTGGTGCCCAGGAACAGGGGCAGCTCGCCGAGGTTGGCCAGCACCGGCGTGAGCCACCAGCCCTGCATGCCTCCGAGGATCACCAGCCCACCGAGGAAGAAGCCCACGAGCAGGCCCTCGCGCAGCTGCAGTCGCTCCTGGTACTCCTGCGTCACCTGGACCACGCCGAGGAAGAAGAGGAAGGCGCCGAAGAACATCACCATGTGGTGCGAGAAGGCGACCACGTGCACGAGGAAGATCACGTGCAGCACGTACAGCCAGATGGGTACCGGCCGCTGGGACGGATCGATGTGGGGATGCGAGAACTCGTCGAACGTGCGCAGCTCCTTGGCGTGGACCGCGGCCACGATGATGGTACTCAGCACCACCGCCACGGCGGACTTCCAGCCGAAGTGGCCCATCATGTGGCCCATGTCCCAGCCGAACTTCTCGGCGACCATGAGCACCGGCGGCGCGGCAAAGCTGGTCAGCGTGCCGCCGATGGACACGTTGACGAACAGCAGACCGATGGTGGCGTACTTGAGCCGCGTGGACGGGCCGTGATCGTAGAAGCGGTCGCGCAACATCAGCGCGGTGACGGTCATGGCCGCGGGCTCGGTGATGAAGCTGCCCAGCAGCGGCCCGGCGATGAGCGCCACGACGAAGAAGCCCAGCGATCGGGACACGGGGAGCAGTCGCGACAGGCCGGTGATGGTCCGCGTGGCCAGCTCCAGGATGGGCCGGCTGGCGGCCATGGTCATGATCACGAACACGAAGGCCGGCTCGGTGAAGTCGATGTGGACCGTCTTGCCGGAGTGGAGGTGGTAGTGGCCTTCGAGGTACTCGATGGCGTCGTGGTAGCCCCCCAGGATCACCAGGCCGAGGATGAAGAAGCCGGCCCAGATGCCGAACACCACCTCCACCTCGGCGAGCATGTGGAAGAGGTTCTCGCGCACCGAGCCGTCCTTGGCCCTGTGAGCCAGGCGGTGGAACTGCTTGACGCTGAAGACGTGCCCGATGGCGAGACCGAACAGCACCGTGGCGAGGATCTCGACGTTCGAAGGGTGCACAGGATCCTCCCAGATTACGTGGACGAGACCTTGGACAGCATCTGGCGCGCAAAGACCCTGGCGTCGTCGAGATCCGCCGTGTCGGGGTGGCCGATGGCGCCGCGCGCCTCCTCGGCCCAGGCGCGGTGTACGGGATTTCCCTCGGCCATCTCGATGACCGAATCGCGGACCTCGCCCTGGCAGCCGAAGGTGCCGAGAATGTGCGCGCCCCGGGCCTGGCTGAACGCGTGGTAGAAGGCGGTCATGGCGAGCTCGCCGCCGCGCAGGGAGCCGTGGGTCGCGAACAGGGCGATGCGGGTGCCCTCCGGCTGTTTCTCGAGCCAGCTCGACGCCTTGCGCGGCACGGAGTGGGCGCGGACCGGGAAGCCGAGGAAGACGAGGTCGTACGTGTCGTCGTTGAGCACGTCGTCCACGGGGCCGAGGGTGGTGTTCGCCTGGGGCAGGCCGGCCTCGATGGCCTCGGCGAGCTTGCGCGTGTTGCCGGTGTCGGACTGATACGCGATCAGGACCTTCATCTTCGCCTCCGAAGGGGGATCATTGGGATTCATACGAAGCAAGATAGGTCCGCCTAACAGGATGCGCCACTGACGAGACCTGCGCGGTTCGGTACCATCGTCCGAGCCGAGGAGAGACCATGAGCAAGGACGACCGCCCCATCCTCACCCGTCGTGACTTCGTCCGCGGGACCGCCAGTTCCGTGCTGGCGGCCTCGGTGATCGGCCCGGCCGGGCTTGTCCCTGCCAGGGCATGGACCGCGGGACCCGATGCCGGGGCCGAGGCCGAACCCGCCCCTCCCGAACAGGCCGAACCCGCACGCAGCCGCGTGGTGGTGGTGCGCGAGGCCGCGGTCCAGGACGCGGACAAGAACATCGACCAGGAGGTGCTCGGCGCCATGCTGGCCACGGCCGTGACCCGCGTGACCGGCACGTCGACCGCGGCCGAGGCCTGGGCCGGCCTCTACCGCCCCGAGGACTCGGTGGGCATCGTCAAGTCCGACTTCATGAACCACACCCACGGCGAGCTGATCCAGCTCGTGCTGGCGTCGCTGAAGTCCCTGGGCATCCCCGAGAGCCACATCCACGACGCGCAGCGGGACAACTCCCTGGTGGAGTCGTCCACGGCGCTGCTGTGCATGCCCGCGCTCAAGGCCCACTGGCTCACCGGCATCGGCACCGTGCTCAAGAACTACATCATGTTCTCGGGCAAGCCCTCGGCGTACCACAAGGCCGACAGCGAGAAGCTCGCCGAGATCTGGCAGATGGACCACGTGGTCGGCAAGACCCAGCTCACCCTGGTCGACGCCCTGCGGCCCATGTGCAACAAGGGCCCCCAGCCCGACCCCCGCTACAAGTGGAACTACAACGGCCTCGTCGTCGGTACCGATCCCGTGGCCGTGGAGGCGGTCTGCGTGAAGATCCTCGAGGCCAAGCGCGAGGCCATCAAGGAGGAGCCCTGGCCCCTGACGCCCACCCCCGTCTGCCTGACGGCCGCGGACGAGACCTACGGCCTGGGCACCGCGGACCTCGACAAGATCGACGTGGAGCTGGTCGGCTGGGAGGACGAGGCGCTGATCTGACGCCTCAGAAGGGCTGGTAGACCTCGGTCAGGGGCCGGCCCACCGCCTCGTTCACGCACTCGACGAACGCCGGACACCCATCGGAGAGGCCCGGCCGCGCCCGTTCGTACCGGGTCGCCTCCACCGAGACCAGCAGCCGTGCCTCGAATCGCCGCGGTGCTTCCGCGGCCGGCCAGGTGCTCGCGTCGAACGTCTCGCCGCAGGCGTCGCACCCGCGGATCGGGATACGCATCTCAGCGCCGGTCATTGGGTTTCGCGCGGACAGGCCGTTCGTGGGCACGACCCGCCCGCATCGGGGACACGACGAGTACGGCCCGAACGGGGGTGCGTCGAGATCCCCGAGTTCGACGGGCTCGTCCTTCAACTCGACCACCACCTCCACGCCTCGCACGCGCAGCTTCTTGCACCACTGGCTCAGTGCGCCGGCGGGCCGGAGGTCCCACGGCTCGTCCGCCTCGCCCCTGACCAGACCGGCGTCCAGGAGCGCTGTCGCGATGGTCTGCGGGAGTTCGGGGGGCAGGGGGGTGTCGTCGTGGGGGAGGAACAGGACGCGGGAGAAGCCGACGGACATGGTGTGAGCATACCTCAGTGATCGATGATACCCCTCGTCCTCGACTGCAGGCCGTGCCGCATCAGGGCGTCCATGACCATGGATTCCATGGCGCGCTTGGGGCGACGATCGGCGCGACGGTAGTAGGCGTCGACCAGGTGGGGATCCGCGCCGTCGAGTAGCCCGAGTAGGCGTTTGCGGGAGTCGGCCCGGAGGTTGAACCAGGCGACGTAGACCTCGCGGGTGCCGGCCTCGCGGATGGATGCGAAGAGCCGATCGATGTCGTCGGGGCGTGCCTCCAGGTGAGGGAACAACGGCCCGGCGAAGACGTAGGTGGGCAGGCCGGCGTCGTGGAGCCGGCCGAGGGTGTCGAGGCGGGCGTCGAGGGAGGGCGAGCGGGGCTCGAGGTGGGGCGCCAGGGGATCGTACAGCGGGGCCATGGACAGGCCCACGTCGGCGCGCAGCTGCACGAGCAGATCCAGATCGCGCAGGACCAGGGGGGAGCGGGTCATGACCTGGACCGTGCCGCGGTGGCCGCTGTCCACCAGCGCCTGCAGTGCGGCGCGGGTGAGCCGGTGGTGGGCCTCGGCGGGCTGGTAGGGATCGGTCACCGAGGAGAGGAAGACCGCCGCGTCGCGGCGCTTGCCCGATCGAAGCTCGCGGCGCAGGACCTGGGGCAGGTTGACCTTGGCGTGCACGAACCGGCCCCAGTCCTCGGCCGGGCGATCGGCGAAGCGGCACATGAACACGGCGTAGCAGTACGAGCAGCCGAAGCCGCAGCCCGTGTAGGGGTTGATGGTGAACTCGGCGCCGGGGATGCGCGAGCGGGCGAGGATGGAGCGGGCCTGCACGGGTTCGACGCGGCAGCCGCCGAGATCGAGGACCTGCGGCTGCTCGGCGGGCTGCAGGGGCAGCGAGCACTGGGGCGCGCTCACGGATCTTCCTTGTCGATGTACGGGGGCTCGACGTACTCGTACTGCTGCCACTCGCCCGCGGGGGGAGGAGCGGTCCGGCCGTCGAGGCGGTCGCGCAGCGCCTGCAACCACCGGCGGTCCGTGGCGATGGACTGAAGCGGACGGTCGAAGTTGAGTGTCGGCAGCTCCATGCCGCGGCGGCGGCACCAGTCGAGCTGGTGGGCGACGAAGTGCTCGCGCTGGGCCAGGAGCTCGACCCCCTGGTCTACGAGATCGTGGGCCTCGTCCGGTTCGAGGAAGGGCAGGGCGAGCACGCCCAGGTCGATCTCGTTGCGGGGGTGACGGGGGGCGCCGAGGAAGACCCGGGCCGCCTGCCGTATGGCGTCGAGGCCGGCGTCGGTGATGGCGTAGACCTTGCGCGGCGGACCACCGCCCTGGCGCAGCTCGCTGCGGACCAGGCCCTGCGCTTCGAGGCGCTTGAGGGCGTTGTAGATGGATGAACGCTGGATGTCGGTCCAGAAGCGGAATCCCCGCTCGTGCACCAGGCGCTGCAGCTCGTAGCCGTGCGCCTCCCCCTCCGCCAGCAGCGTCAGCACGATGTACGCGGTGATCGGCGGGATGTCCTCGCGGTCCATGGGAGCTCCTTGCAATTCGTCCAGTCGTGGACTAGTCTACCCATGGACTAGCCACTGTCAAGCCGATGCGTGACGCGTCGGCGAGGGGAGACCGGGCCATGGGCGAGCTCTACGAGCAGGGGATCGAGTCGGCGTCGAAGGTGTACGCCATCATCGAGAACGTCATCATCGCGGTGACCATCGCGGTGGGCTTCGTGGGCATGATGCCGCTGCTGAACTTCGGCGGCGTGCCGGTCCTGTCCATCGTCTACGCTGTGTTCCTGGTCGCGTCGCTGGGGTTCGTGCTGCGCAAGCACCTGTGTACCCATTGCCACTACCACGGCAAGTGGTGTCACTGCGGGTGGGGCGTGCTGTCGTCGAAGCTGGGGTACGCCAAGGACTCCGGCAACAAGGCGCTGGGGACGAAGCTGGCCGGGGCGACCTGGGGTACGTTGATGATGGTGCCCATCGTGGCGATGATCGTGGGATTCGTGCTCAACGGGATCGGCTTGTTCAGCGGCATCGTCTTCGGGGTCTTCGTGGTGCTGGTGGTGGTGAACTTCGCGTCCCACGTCAAGGACTGCAAGGAGTGCAAGATGCGGTTCGTGTGCGGGATGAGCGCGGCAAAGAAGGCGTAGGCGGGTATGGGCGGCGTGGAGATCCGGCCGGCACGGCGCGAGGACGCGGCGCAGCTCCTCGAGTACGTGGACGCGTGCAGCGGCGAGTCGCCGTTCTTGTCGTTCGAGCCCGGGGAGTTCGAGCTGACCGTCGAGCAGGAGGAAGTGTTCCTCGAGGACATCGCCGGCCGCGACAACGCGGTGTTCCTGCTGGCCTTCGTGGATGGCGAGCTGGCCGGGAACGCGGTGTTCCAGGGCGGTCCGCGCCGCAAGATCCGCCACGCGGGCGAGCTGAGCATGCTGGTGGGGGAGAGGTTCTGGGGTCAGGGGATCGGCGGGCGGCTGCTGGACACGCTGATCTCGTGGGCGCGCGAGTCACACGTGATCACCAAGATCGACCTGCGGGTGCGCGAGGACAACGAGCGGGCGATCCGTCTGTACCGCGGCCGTGGATTCTTCGAGGAGGGACGGATCGCGCGGCAGGTGATGGACGGGGGGGAGGCCCACGCCTATCTGTGGATGGGCCTCGAGCTGATCCCAGGCGCCTGAATCCTCAGGGCTTGCCGAACTTCACCCCCAACGTGAATCCCACGCCGAACGTGTTCGCTGGGTCGAGGGGATCCACCGTCGCACCGATGTCGATGAACGCCGGGTTCAGGTCGATGCGCAGGCCTCCGCCGATCAGCGGGTGGGTGGTGCGGTTCCAGTCGGTCTCGTCGGTCTCGACGTAGGCGCACGGACCCAGCGAGGGATCGCAGTCCGGATCGGTGAACTGGAACGTCTCCGTTCGCAGGCCCTGCGCCGCCACCCCAGCGCCCACCGCGAAGTAGGGCTGCAGCCGCAGCCGCATCGGCATCTTCGTGGCCCTGGCCACGGTGAACGACGGGCCGATGAAGAACGACATCTCGGTGTGGCGGCCCGGTCGTCCGGCGTCACGTTCGTCCCGGGACAGCAGCCAGCTGTTGCCGATCCGCGCACCGAGGATCAGCTTGTGGTCGATCGACATGCCCAGCTCGCCACCCATCCCCATGAAGGCGCTGCGTTCCTCCTGTGCTCCGGGAAAGTGGTGCCCGATCAGGCTCAACGACACGAAGGGCCGCACTCGTGCCGGCGGACGGGTCGGGCGCGGCTCCTCCTCCTGCAGCATCTCGTGGACCACGTCCACCTTGCGCGCCAGCCCGAACATGCCCGCGCGCTCCACCACGATCCCCACGACGCGACCGTCCGCGTCGAACATGGGCCCGCCCGAGTTGCCCGGGTGGAGCATCACCGTCGTCTGGATCTGCTTCTCTCCCACCACGGACACCATGCCCGCGGTGAACGACCACTCCAGCAGACCCTCGTGGCGGTCCTTGAGCTTCTCGCCGCCGATGAGCGGGTGGCCCATGGCGAACAGGCTGTCGCCCACCTCGGGGACCTCATCGGACAGCTCGAGCGGGCGGTCGGTGACCGGCTCCTCCACCTGGAGCAGGGCGGCGTCCGCCTTCTTGTCCCAGTCCACCACCTCGGCCTCGACCTCGGTGCCGTCCACCGCCTCGATCCAGATCACCTCCGCGCCCTCGACCACGTGCCACGCGGTGACCACCAGCGTGCCGTCCTCTACGGCGAATCCGCTGCCGTGGCCGCCATCCGCGGCGATGCGCACCACGGCGGGCCGCACCTGATCGGCAAGCTCCTTGAGCTCCTCTGAGAGCGCACCGAGGCCATCGGCCTCATCCTGGGGAACGGCGCCGGCGTGCGCAGCCGTCAACAGGGCCGCGGTCGCGGCCAGACACAACACTCGAATTCCCATGGAGGACCACCCTCCGCATGCCCGGTCCGTTCAGACGCCCTGACCGCGGGCGGTATTCCAGGGGGGAACCAAAAGACCCGGTCGCGGACGGCGGATCACTCGCAGGTGGGGAGATCCGACTCGGCACAGGGCGGCAGGGGCGTGCCCTGCGCCAGGGCGACGGCCCACTCGACGGCGAACGAGGCCTGACGGGCGGTGATGTCGATGTGCTCGGCGCCTGCGTCGGTGCAGGCCTGGACGTCGGCGCCGTCGTCGAGGGCGGACTCGACGATGCAGGCCACGTCCTCCGGGGTGGAGCGGTCGTCGAGCATGCCGCTGAGCACCAGGACGGGCCCGGAGGACGGGTCCAGGGGCACCACGTTGGTCTCGGCGCGCTGGACGTACTCCTCCCCTGGCGGACCGCACGCGGCGTGGCCCTCGGTGCAGGCGGCCACGGTGATGATGAACTCGTCGTCCAGGGCGGTGGAGAACGTCGAGGCGAGCAGGGGCAGCTGGATGCTCAAGCTCAGCACACACTGATTCGCGATCAGGTCGGCGGCATCCGCGGCGATGTCGTCGTCGAAGTAGTCCACCTCGTGCCCGGCACCGAGGTGGTTGGCGGCGTCGGCGTACATCTGCAACCCCACGGGCAGGGCGGAGGCCATGGACCAGGGCACCAGGGTGGGATAGTGGGACACCCAGTACAGGCCCTCGGTGTCCGTGGTCCAGCCCGGGGCGAAGGAGATGATCCCCAGCAGATCGCCCTCGCCGTAGCTCGACGCGAAGGCGTGCATGGACAGGGCCGCGCCGCCGCCCTGGCTGTGGCCCGCGCCGATGGTGCCCGGCGCCAGGGCCGCGGGGTCGACGATGTTGCGCACGGCCTTCGCCGCGTCCAGGGCCGAGTGGGCGGTGTCGGCGTTGTCCCCGTAGCCCTGCACCCCCTCCGTGCCCAGCCCCGCGTAGTCGGGCGCGATCACCACGAACCCGCGGCCCGCGAACGCCAGCGACATCTCCGCCGAGATCGTCGGGTACTTCGACGGTGCGCAGTGGTCGGCCAGCCCCACGGTCCCGTGGTTGACCACCACCACCGGCAGCGCCTCGCCGTCCACCAGCGCGTCGGGCAGCAGCAGCTTCGCCGATCCGATCCCCTCCACCCCCTCCCATCGCGTCGTGCGGTAGGCGACGCGGTACACCGCCGCTCCGGCCGCCGGCACCACGTCCGTCACCCCCACGTCCACCAGCCGGTCCTCCACCTCCGCCGCCGACAACACCTCCTCCGGCGCGCACCGCACCACGTCCCCCAACACGGTCTCGTCCCACGGCGGCAGCCCCTGCGGCGTCACGTACACGTCGTCCAGCGCGTCCTCGCATGCGATCGTCAGCTCCGGGAAGGCCGGCGTCGCCGCCGAGTCGTCGTCGTCCCCGGCCGAGTCGTCGTCATCCGCCGTCGCGTCGTCGTCATCCGCCGTCGCGTCGTCGTCATCCCCCGGCGTGGCGTCATCGTCGTCGCCAGCGCTGTCATCATCCAGCGGCGATCCGTCGTCATCATCGCCATTCCCATCGTCCGGACACCCGATCAGGAACAACGACACCAGGCAAGGCAGGAGGAGTCTGGGCATGGGGGGAAGTCTAGCAGATGGGATGAGTACAGGGGTCAAGTCTGGTCTTGCATCTTTTCAGCCGCACCACGCGGCCGCGGGACCCCGGTAGGGAGGCGGTGGGATGGTTATCGGAGCACCGCGTCAATGGAAAAGATGCAAGACCAGACTTGACCCCTGAGAGGCGTCGTCAGATCAGATCACAGAAGTCCTGGTCCTCGACGTCCACGTAGATGGTGTCGGGGAGGAACATCTCGAGCAGCCAGAGGGCCTCGTCGCAGTCGCGGTCCCAGTCCTCGCAGATGGCGGCGACGGTCTCGACGACGTTCTCCTTGTCCAGGGGGATGGTGGCCTCGATGTCATTGGCGTGGAAGCAGGCGTCGGCATCGCCGCACGCGCCGGTGTACTGGACCACGAGGTCGCCGTCGAAGAGCACATCGGACACGGTGAACTCGGCGGGCAAGTAGCGGTCGCGGTCGGTGATGATGTACTCGTCCAGGTCGACGGTGACCTCGTCGATCTCGAGGCGGGACTCGCTGACGATGGTGCCGGCAGACGGGCGGTAGCAATCGTCGAAGGGGAGGTTCCAGGTCAGGGGATCGTCGCCCATGGTCTCGGCGCTGTCGCCGCCGATGACGAACGCGTTGGAGGCCATGAAGATCTCGTCGTCATCGGCCTCGTCGTCGTCGGCGTTGTCCCACACGTCGGTGGAGCCGTGAGCGACGAGGGTGGCCGCGTCGTCGGAGCGGCTGATGATCAGGGTGCCGCCGATGGCAACCTCGGCGCGGCGCGCGTCGTCGGCCATGAACACGCCCAGCGGGTCGTCGTCGGCGGTGTAGATGGACATCTGCAGCGGGTGCAGGGACTCGCGGTCCATCTGCAGCGTGCCGTCCACGTCGTGGCCGTCGACGGCAAAGGTGTCGTCGTCGAGCTCCAGCGAGGCGTGTCCCTCGCCGTCGAAGGTCACGGTGACCAGGCCGGCGATGCCGTGATCGGCGCAGCCGTCGAAGTCGATCTCCACGGTGGAGCTGTCCATGCGGTCGGCGTCCCAGCAGGTGCGGTCGCCCAGGTCGGGCGGCAGCTCGGGGATACCCTCGAGCATGGCCAGGGACATCTCCTCGGCCACGGCCAGGGTGACGGCCTGGCTCACGCCGGCCACGGCGATCTCGCACGCGGCGTCGGCATCGTCCAGGGAACCTTCGGTGTACAGGGATACCGAGGAGTTCTCGATGTCGGCCGGAGTGACCTGGCCGTCGCCGTCGGTATCGTGCTCGCTGGGAAGGTTGGCTTCCTGGGTTCCGTCGCAGCCGGCCATGGCGGCCATGGCTGCCGCGGACAGCAGCGCAGTCAGGGAACGTCGAAGATTGGAATGCAACATCGTATCGGTCCTTTCTGGGCGGAACGTCGCCCGATGGTGATGGACCGAGGAGGTTGCAGCGCCCGTGCCAGGGCCGGACCAGCGCTGGTATTCCAGAGACGTCGTCGTATCACGGCCATCCGAGCGTGAGCCGCTGGTTGTGGATGCGACAAGCCCGCGGCGCCGTGAATGTCGAGGACGCAACCGCAGCGGCTCCCGGTCGGCTACCATGACGCCGTCCGTTGCCGAGGAGAGACGACCATGGCCGACCCTTCGTCCGGGAGACTGGTCACCGCTCTGGCCCTCGACCGCCGCGTCCGCGTGCTCGTGGCCGTGATCGACGGCCCGGCCCGCGAGATGTGCCGCCGCCACGCGCTGCAAGGCGGCGCCGCCGTGGCGGCGAGCGAGGGCCTCGTGTCCGCGACGCTGCTGTCGAGCCAGCTCAAGGGGCGCGAGCAGCTGAGCCTCAACATTCACGGCGAGCAGCCCGAGTTCCGGTTCGTCGCCGACGTGCGCGGCGGCATCGCCGTGCGCGCCCGCCTGGACTGCCCGCGCGCCCTCCCCGACGCCGGCCTGCGCTTCGATGGCCTGGTCGCCATGCACAAGTTCCTCGAAGACAAGGAGCTCTACCGGGGTATGGCCGAGGTCGCCGACGGCACCCTCGTCGAGGCGCTCCAGGGGGTCCTCGACCGGTCGATCCAGGTGGATGGACTCGTGCGCCTACGCGCGCGCCTGGACGAAGACGGCGTGCTCGAGGCCGCCAGCGGCATCCTCGTCGAGCGGTTGCCGGACATGGCCGACGAGGATTTCGTCAGCCTCGTCCAGCAGCCCCTGCAAGAAGACATCGACACGGTCCTGACCCAGTTCGCCTTCGGCCAGCTCGCCGGAGCCCCGGTCGAGGTGCTCGACAGCCAGCGCGTGGACTTCTCGTGTCACTGCTCGGCCGAGCGGGTGCACAGCATGCTGCGAGCGGTGGGCCGCGAGGAGCTCCAGGCCATGCTCGACGAGGACGGCCGCGCCGAGATCACGTGCCACTTCTGCAACGAGCACTACCTGCTGGACGCAGACGCGCTGCGGGCGCTGATCGACGACCTCTGATCACAGCTGGCGCTGCAAGAACTCCGTGATCTCCCCGTCCGGGTGCGCGTTCAGACGATCCCAGTGCAACGCCTCGGGCCGGCCGCCGCGGCGCTGCATGTGGTTGATCATGGCGGGGTGGGCCGCGACCAGGCCGGGGCGGAACTCGGGGATGGCGGTCATGCCGCCGTGTTGCTCGCGGGTGCCCACGAAGGACATGAACAGCTTGTGGACCGGCGATCGCATGTCCGCGACGGTGTGGTCGAGGGACTTGGCCGGGGGGCGGGTCTCGTAGAAGCGGTTGTACAGCAGCCACGCGTACGCGAGCTGTTCGTGGGCCAGCAGGTCGGTCGAGGCCATCACGAGGCCGAGGGCGGGCCGCGCGATGTGGCCGAAGTCGGGGCCGATGGTGCTGAGCACCTGGGTGCCGGTGGACACGACCAGCCGCAGCCGGTCGGCGATCTCGGGGACGTCGTTGATCTCCTCGTACATGGCCGCGAAGTCCGCGCCGCCGCGGTGGAACGTGAAGCGGGAGTCGTCGCGCAGCCAGCCCACGGCGATCTTGAAGCCCAGGGTCGCGTCGGCCATGGCGTGGGCGGACACGCGCGGCAGGTAGACGATGTGGTCCACCTGATCCAGGTACGTGGGGATCCACAGCGGCTCGGGCCAGTGGTGCGCCCCCGGCGGCGTGGTGGGCCGGAACGCGTCGTAGCCCAGCTCCTCGAAGAACACCGGCGTGGCGCCCAGCGACTCGATGGTGGACAGGATGCCCGCCTCGTCGCAGCAGCTGCGCGACGAACCCCGCGACTTCACGTCGGACTGGTACACGTGCTCCATGCCGCTCTGGTCGCCCACGGTGATCACGCCGGCGCCCTTCTCCTGCAGCAGGCGGATCATCGCCCCGACCAGCCACGGGTCGGTGGTGGCCGGGTACGGGTTGTTCGAGTTGATGGAGATCTTGAGGAACACCCGATCGCCGCGGGACAGCCACGAGAAGTCCGTGGCCGACTCCACCACCTTGCGGAACTGGTCGAAGGACTGGTCGCGCGTGGAATGGGCCGCCCAGTAGCTCGACACGCGGGGCTGGTAGCCGGCGATGGGCGCCAGGGTCGCGGGATCGACCGTGGTCGTCGCGACGGATTTTCCCGTGTGGGCGCAGCCGGGGCACAGGGCGGCGCCGGCCAGGGTGGCGCCGAGCTTGAGCAGGGTGCGGCGGTCGGTGGTGTAGGTCATGGGGCTCCCTCGGTTGAGAGCATTCTACGGGGTTGAAGGTTGAAGGTTGAAGGTTGAAGGGGGAGGGAGCGCGGGGCGCCCCCTCCCCAAGAGGTCACGTCACATCGACCACCACACCAGCGCCGACGGTCCGTCCCCCCTCGCGTAGGGCGACGCGGGTGCCGGCCTCCATGGCGGCGAGCACGAAGATCTCGACGCGGGCGTGGCTGTGGGGACCGATGGACCCCGGCGCAGCGATCAGCTGACCGCGGCGCACCTCGTGGCGGTGCACGCCGCGCAGCAGCAGGCCGACGTTCATCCCGGCGTGGGCCTCGGGGATGTCCTGGCGGTACTGCTGCGTGCCGGTGACCACCACCGGATCCCGCTCCTCGCCGGGTCGGAACAGGCCGACGATCTCGACCTTGTCACCGATCCGCGTACGCCCGCGCTCCACGCGGCCGGACACCACCGTGCCGCGGCCCTTGATGTGGAACACGTCCTCGATGGGCATGGCGAACGGGGCGCCCAGGTCGCGGGTCGGCGCCTCGATGGCGTCCAGGGCGGCGATAAGGTCCCGGATGCACTGCACCTCGGGGTGGTCGTACTCGCCGTCCTCGATGCGCGCCAGGGCCTGGCGAGCGGACCCCCAGACGAACGCCGCGTCCTCGAAGCCGCGGCCGGCCAGGTGGCCCGCCACCTCCAGCTCCACGAGCTCGCGCAGCTCCTCGGCGTCGGCCGGCGACCCGGCCTCGGCGAGCAGCTTGTCCATCTTGTTGCCGAACACCACGATGTGGCCGACGCCCACCTGCTCGGCGAGCAGCACGTGCTCCAGGGTCTGCACCCTGGGGCCCTCGCTGACGTCCACCAGCAGCACGGCCGCGTCCATCTGGGCGGCCCCGGTGATCATGTTCTTGATGTAGTCGGCGTGACCCGGGCAGTCCACGTGGGAGTAGAACCGGGTCTCGCTCTCGTACGGCACGTGGGCCGTCTGGATCGTGATCCCGTGGGCCTTCTCCTCGGGCGCGCGGTCGATGTCGTCGAACCGCATGCCCTCGCCGCCCAGGGCGTGCGCCTGGTGCTGGGAGATGGCCGAGGTCAGGGTGGTCTTGCCATGGTCCACGTGGCCGATGGTGCCCACGTTGATGTGGATCTTGTCGTTACGCATGTCTGTCGTGCCTCCTACGGCACGCCGCGCCGGACCAACGCCCGGCGCGTCGCTTCGGTTTTTGTCTTGGGTTGCAGTGGCAGGCGGCTTTGGAGCGTCCGTGCTCCCTCAGACCGCCTACCTGGACGTCAGCTGGGGAGCGCGGCGTCGCCGCCGTTGGTATCGAGACAACCCACGAAGGAGTCGAGCGCGCGGGGATCAGGGGAAGCGTTTCCAGGACGTGACGACGAACTTTCCGTCCTTCTCCTCGCCGTCCACGAGCAGCTGCCAGGGGCACCGGCCGCAGCCGTCCACCTCTCCCTCGGGCAGCGGCTCCACCCCCTCGCCGGCGACCGCGCTGAGCGTGCCGGTGGACCCATGCGCGGTCCATCCCATGAAGCCGCAGTTGTTGCAGCACGGGTTGGCGCTGCCGCAGGCCATCATGGTGCAGCGGGCGGACGGCATCAGCGCCACCGCGTCGGTCTGGCCGTGGGAGCTGACGATGAAGATGCCGCCCACCTCCACTCCCCACGCGGTCAGCCGGTGGTCGCATCCTCCACAGCCGTCGAGCTCGCACCGAGGCAGCGGCGGCACCTCGGCGGCCACGATCGCCCGCAGCTCGGGTCGCCGGTTCATGACCATCCAGCCGCCGTGGTTGCAGCCGTGGCAGCACGGGTCCGCTGCCGGGCACTCCTCCTCGGTGCATGCCACGTCCGCCGGCACCAGCATCCGCCCCACGGCCGTGACGTTGCCCACCGGCGCCACCGTCCACGCGTCCACCTCGAAGCCGTCCCCCGCGACGCGGCCCGTCGCGGTCACCGCGAAGGAGCACACCCCGTCGCCGTCCAGCACGCAGCTGGGCAACCACGTCTTGCCGGTGGCGTGCTTCGCCGGCAGCAGCTCGTCGCCCACCTTCGCCGCCCAGCCGTCGAAGGTGCACGCCGGCCCCAGCGCCAGCGCCGGGCCGCTGATCCCGTCGCGGCACACGGCCCTGGCGGTGAGGTCCAGGGTCTGTGTCTGTGGCTGCGGAGGCTCACCGGCCCGCGCGGGCGCGGCGAAGAAGGTCATGGCGACGACGAGGCTGATCAGCTGGATTCGCATCGGTTCTCCATCCTTGGGCGAAAAGGGTAACCTTTGGACGTTCCCCGCTCCAGAACCATCGATGTCGCCCGAGGAGGCCGCCGTGGCCCAGCTCTCCACGGCCCGCAAGATCGCCTACGCCGCCGGCGGGATGGGCATGAACCTGCCCAACCTGATCGTGTCGCAGTGGCTGCTCAAGCGGTACGTGCCCGGCGGCGACGAGGCGCTGGTGCCGGTGGCCCTGTTCTCCACCATCTTCCTGCTGGGGCGGATCACCGACGGTGTGTCCGACCCGCTCGTGGCCTACTACAGCGACAGGCTGCGTTCGAAGTGGGGACGCCGCATCCCCTTCGTGGCGATCACCATGGTGCCGCTGGCCGTGGTGTTCGTGCTGTTGTGGTCGCCCCCCATCGACGGGCTGAGCCTGGGCAACGCCGTCTTCGCGTTCTGCCTGGTCCAGGTGTATTTCGTGCTCTACACGGCCATCACCACGCCCTACCTGGCCCTGCTGCCGGAGCTGACCTCGGACCCCAAGCAGCGCGTCAACATCGCCACCTGGCAGGCGGTCTTCGTGATGCTGGGCACGGCCGTGTTCGCGGTGGTCGGCGTGGTCATCGAGCAGTGGGGCTGGCTCGCGCTGGGGCTGGTGGGCGGCAGCCTGACGCTGCTGTCGTTCGCGCCCACGGTGCTGTTCATCCGTGAGCGGCCCCGACCCGCGGAGTCCGCCGATCCGGCCGAGAAGATCAACCTGCTGACGTGGGTGCGCATGACCCTGCGCAACCGGCCGTTTTTGTTCCTGGTCACGGCCACGTCCTGCTACTGGTTCGGCCTGAACCTGCTGATCATGCTGGTGCCGTACTTCGTGCAGGACTACCTCGGCCTCGAGGAGGGCGCGGTCACGCTGGTGATGGGGCCCTTCCTGGCCATGAACACCGTGTGCTTCGTCGCGTTCAACGTGCTGGCCAAGCGGCTGGGCAAGTACCCGCTGTTCCTGGTCACCCTCGCCGGCACCGCCCTGGCCGCGCCCCTGCTCAGCGCCGTGGGCTTGCTCGATCTGGGCGGCGGCCTGGCGCAGACCGCCGTGGTCATGGCGGTCATCGGCATCCCCGTGGCCGGCTTCATGATGTTGCCCTACGCCCTGCTCGCCGACGTGGTGGACCACGACGAGCAGCTCACCGGTCGCCGCCGCGAGGCCATCTACTTCGGCGTCCAGGCCGTGTTCCAGAAGGTCACGGTGGGGCTGTCCGTGTTCGTGTTCGGCATGTTGGTGCTCGCCGACGGCCGGGTGGACAGCATCCCCGCGCTCAAGACGGTGCCGTTCATCGCGTCGGGGGCGTGCCTGGTGGGGCTCGTGGCGTTCTGGCGCTACCCGCTGCGGGAGTCCGACGACGGCGTGCGGCTGATCCGCTGAATCACAGCACCACCCGCCAGCTGGCATACGAGACGCGGTCGTCGTGGTACTCCACCGGCTCGGGCCGGATGGGGCCGATCGCCTGGACCTCCCCGTCGGGGAGCACGACGTTGAGGTACATGCCTCGGTTGGCCAGGGATAGGGTCGAGGGCACGCCCTCGAACTCCACGTACATGGCGTTGGTGACCGTGTGGTCGTCCGGGCCCCAGTCGCGACCCTCCACATACCCACCCGTGCAGTCGTCGAGGTCCATGGCGTACACGCGCGTGTGGCCGATGCCGCACGCCGCGCCGGCCACGTCGTTGTCGGCCACGTAGGTGGTGAACATGACCTTGCCGCCATACGTCTGGACCTGCCCCACGACCTTCTCGCCGGGATCGAGCAGCAGGGGATCGAAGTACGGGCCGCAGCCCGACGGGAGCGCCTCCTGGCAGGTCCACTCGTCGCCGGGGGCGCTGCCGTCCACCACGGAGTACAGGTGCCCGCTGGCGTAGGGTTCGGAGATGTTGCCGGGCCAGCCCGTGGCCCAGGTGACGCGGATCATGCCGTCGCGGTCGCGCGACACCGAGGGGCGGTAGTAGACCGCCTGGTTGTCATCGTAGGCGCCGTAGGCGTCCACGTACTGCGGGGCCGCGTGGAAGACGCAGGTGGACGGCGAGAGCTCGCCCGCGTTCTCCATGGTGGCCGAGGACAGCTCGCCATTGTCCAGCAGGACCTTGAACACCGTGCCGTGGCGCGAGCCCATGTACAGCGCATCGATGGTGCCGTCCTCGTCGTAGTCCACCGCCGCCGGCGTGCCGAAGACTCCCGCGGTCGCGTCGCCGCCCGAATAGCGGGGATCGGAGTCCCAGCGGGTGTACGGCGAGAGGCTGTTGGCCACGCGGTATCCCGTGGGGCTGAACTCGCTGTTGGAGGGCTCGAGCAGGTCGAACATGTACCAGCGCGCGCCCACACCCCGGTTCATCCGCCACCACTCGACGATGGAGTCCCAGGTCAGCTCCTCGAGCCTGGGATCGTGCAGGTCGCCGGTTCCGCCGGACCACACGACCACCGGCACGTCGGATCGGGTCGCCTCCGAGTAGACGTTGGCGATCAGGGGCGTGCCGGTCCCCATACCCTTGCGCCACCCGTCCTGATCGCCCAGCCACTCCCACAGGAAGCGGGGGCGGCGGGGATCCGTCACGTCCAGGGCGTAGTGGTAGCGGCTGCCCAGGCCCATCGACGCCACCAGCACGCGGTGGTACTCGCAGCCGTTGCGGTCCACCAATCCGTCGGGCTCTGCGTTGGCGCATTCCGCGTCGAGGCGGTTCGGCACGCCGTCCATCCACACGTCGGACAGGTTCACCGAGCCGTCGTTGAGGTACGACTCACCGTCGCGCAGCAGGTTGAGCGCCGAGTGGACCTCCCCGTGGAACATGGCCTGGTGGTCGAGCAGGTGGCGCGGGATGTAGGCCCACATCTCCCAGCCCCCCTCCTCGTCGATGTTGTAGTCCTCCCAGCCGTCCTCGTTCGAGTCGAGCAGGGGGACCTTGAACGCGTGGAGGAACCCGTCGTTGGCCGGTACGTAGAGCACGGAGTCGTGCTCGGCCAGCTTGAGCATGTACGTGTACATGGCGACGTCGTCGGTGTACGCGCGTCCGATCGTGTCGGAGAACGCCGGCGTGCTGAGGAACATGCCCCCGACCTTCCACGTGCCGTGTTCGGGGCGCGTCGAGGTCGAGCTCCCCGCGAACACGGCCTCGGGCACGCCGCGGAGGAAGTCGATGGCGTGCTGGGCGTCGACGAGGGTCACCTCGCAGTCCTGGTTCAGATCGCCCTCGAGGGATTCGGCGCACGCGCCATCGATCGGATAGGAGTGGTCGCCGAGATCGGAGAGCATCAGCGGTCCGAGCTGCTCCACACGGCTGTTGTCGAACGGGACCAGGTCGCGTGGGCGGAACGAACCGCCCCATTCGCCGTTGGTGAACAGGGTTCGCTCGTCGGTGGCCGGATCGCCTCCCTGGAACACGTAGGAGTTGCGTGCGCCGCTCGTCGAGGCGCGCAAGGCCAGCAGCTCGGCGGCGTCCCACAGGGATCCTCCGTTGATCTCGCCGTAGCGGGCGTCTCGGGGATCCTGGACGAGCTGGAAGGCCTCCACGTGTCCGCGGTGCAGTGGCGCGCTGTCCGATCCCCCCGGGATCTCCGTCCAGGTGCGGAACATGCGGTGGCCCGTGGCCGTGGTGATGGACGCCGAGACGTCGAGCACGGACTGCAGCGCGTCGGTCATGGCCAGGGAGATGCCGATGGCCACGTCGGCGGGGGCCTCGGCCCGCGTGTACAGCCCGCCGCCCGCGTCGGCCGTGGACACGAACAGATCCTCGGCGAGGGTCGTCTGCTGCGAGCGCGAGCCCAGCAAGATGGTGTGGGTGCGCGCGGTCTGGACGCCCGCGTGGAAGCTGTTGAGGTCGTGGTTCGCCGCGTGAAAGGCCGCGTCGTCCAGCAGGGAGACATCCACCTCGGGCACGCCGGTGCAGTCCGCCTGGCCGCACCCCGCGTGGACGTCGCCCGGGAACGTGGCGTCTGCCGGCGCGGTGTCCGCGGCGTCCCCGACGCCGTCGCCGATGACGATGATCTCCACGGCGCTGCACGGCTCGCCAAAGGGCATGCTCTGCCACCGCGTCAGCGAGTCTCCCGGAGTGCTCCGGCCCAGGTAGTCGCGCACGGCGCCGTCGAGGGCGCTGGCGATGTCCCGTGAGCTCACGCTGCTCCAGGACGTGACCGCGAGCGAGCGGCTCAGGTGGACACCGCTGTCCTCGAACGAGGACACGGGCCGCCAGCCGTCTTCGGCCGTGGTCACCACGGCGAACTCGGTGCCGACCGGCGCGCTGTTGACCGCGTGGATGATGGACTCGACCACCACGTCCCACCGGCTCGGCTCCCCGGCGATCCCGGACCACGGCTCGTTCATGGACTCGTTGTGCTCGACCACGAACAGGAACTTCGGCATCTCCGAGACCTGGGTGGCCTGCTGGGCCTGGGCGTCGAGAGCGAACATCGCCGCGATGGCCGCCCCCACGGCCAGGTAGTGCGCAGCTCTCCAGATGACAGGGGTCTCCATGACCTCGCCTTTGCGTGCTTGGGGGTTGTGAACGACTACCGGGCGCCGCAGTGCTCTCCGCGCCTTGTGCTGCCGTGGCGCGCGCCCTAAAACTCGTACGATCCGTCGCCGGTGCGGGCCTTGCCGGCCCCAATGACTAAACTCCCGGCCCCCTTAAGCTAGCCTCGGGTTTTTAGGGTTCCAAGGAAAACTTTGCTTTTTGGCGTTTTTTGGAGATTTGGCCCGATCTGGACCACCCGGGCGAGAACGGATCAGCCGCCGCTGCCGACCTCTTTCAGCCTGTCGAGGGCCTCCTGCTGGGCGCCGCGAGCACGCTCCACCTCCAGATGGGCGATCTCCAGATCCACGTATTCGCGGATCCTGTCCACGCCAAAGGCGCCGGCGTACCTGGCTCCGTTGATGACGTAGGTGGGAGTGCCATCGACACCCACCTCACGGCCGGCCTTGCGGTCGATCTCGATGTCGAGCCGGATCTCGCCCGCCCTCAGGCAATCGCGGAAGGCGTAGGGGTCGAGCCCGAGATCGCTGGCGTAGCCCTCGAGGTGGTGGCGCTCGAGCTCCTTCTGGTGGGCGAACAGCATGTCGTGCATCGGCCAGAAGTGGCCCTGGGCATGGGCGCAGCGGGCCGCCTCGTGCGCGTCGTACGCGTGCAGGTGGATCTCGAGGGGATAGTCGCGGAAGTACACGGCGACCCGGTCGCCGTAGACGTCGTCGATCTGCGCCAGCGTCTCGGAGAACCGGCGGCAGTAGTTGCAGACGAAGTTCGAGAAGACCACGATGACGACGTCGGGATCCGTCTCACCGCTGCGCGGTGGGAAGGTGCCCGTGCCGACCTCGTAGCGCGTGTCCACGACCAGGCCGTCGGTGCCGACGGTGATCTCGGTCGAGATCACGGTCGGATCGGGTTCGTCGTCCGGCGCAGTCGGCGCCTGCACGGCGCCCTCGGACGGAGGCTGACGGGCCTCGTCTTCGGTGTCGGCATCCGTCGAGGCCAGCAGGGAGTAGCCCACGGCCCCCAGAAGGCCGATCCCGAAGACGGCGATCAGGGCCAGGCCCGTGGGCGTGAACGTCGGCACCGTGGACTCGCCTGCCTCGTCCGATCCGTCGGCGATCCAGCGGATCGTCTCGCGCACCTGGGCCGCGTCCCTCGCACGCACCGTCGGATCGGGCTGCAACAGCGACTCCAGCAGGTTCAGCACCCGCTGCGGGGCCTGCACGTGCGCCTGCCAGTCCAGGGTGCGGTCGTGGCGCAACAGGGTATGGGGTTCGCGTCGCGACAGCAGCCTCACCGCCAGGGCGCCCAGGCCGTACAGGTCCGATGCCTCGCTGGCGTCCCCCATCATCTGCTCGGGGGCCATGTACCCGAAGGTGCCGGTGACGGTCTCGCCGCCCATCTGAACGTCCGCCAGCGCGTCGCGCACCGAGCCGAAGTCGATGATCACCAGCGAGCCGTCCTTGCGCCTCATCACGTTGGACGGCTTGATGTCGCGGTGGATCACGGGTGGGCTGAGGCCGTGCAGGTAGACCAGCACGTCGAGCAGCTCCCCGAGGATGTCCAGGACCTCGTCCACGTCGTAGCGGTGGTCCTGCTCCTCCTCGGAGAGGGGGCGACCATCGATGAACTCCTGGACGAGGTAGAACGCGCGGTTCTTGCCCGTCCCGGCGCTGAAGTCGTCGAGGTAGGAGGGGATGGCCCGGTGGTCCAGCTGGCGCAGGATCGACGCCTCGCGGTGCAGCAGCTCGCGGCTCTTGTCGTCCTTGGCGCGGCGTAGCGGCATCTCCTTGACCGCGACGATGCGGCCGACGTCGAGCTTCCTGGCGCGGTAGGTGGTGCCCTCCGAACCCGTGCCGAGCACCTCCTGCAACACGTATCGGTTGTCGAGGATGGGCGACTCGCCGCAGTGCACGCACGGATTGTCCGGCGTGGCCTCGCCACAGCTCGCACAGATCATCTTCCGGTGCTTGCGCTTGCGCCCCATGGGAGGAGTCAGGCTACCACGGCAGGGAGTCCAGGCTCACTCGGCCGGCGCGGTGAACTCGCTGCCCACGGGCATGGCCCGGTCGAAGTACTCGCCGTCGATGAGGACCTCGTAGAAGTCCATGGGCATGGACTCGGCCTGCGGGCCGTAGACGATCTGGTCCTGCAGGTGGATGTGCAGGTGGGCCTCGGAGCTGTTGCCTGAATTGCCGACCAGGCCGAGCTGCTGGCCGGCCACGACCACGTCGTCGACGTCCACAGCCACGGTCCCCTCCTGGATGTGACCGAACAGAACGTACTCGCCCTCGGCCACCTCGAGCGTCACCTGGTTGCCCGCGGGGTTGGCCGGGTTCATCTCGCCCGGCGTGTTGTCCGCGTTGCCGTCCTGGGCCTCCACCACCACGCCGTCTGCGGGCGCGAGGATGGGCAGCCCCCAGATGTGGTAGTCCTCGTTGGTCGCGCACGGCTCGTCGCACGTGCCGCCGTCCTTCCACACCAGGAAGTCGTACGCGTAGGCGTTGGGCGCGTAGTACGTGTGGTAGTTGTGCAGCTCGTCGCGGCCGCCCCAGACCACGTAGGTCAGGCAGGGCAGGGGCATCTGGAATTCCACCACGCTGTCGTAGTCCGGGTACGGTTCGGGCAGCGGATCGGTCATCTCGGCGATGGACAGCGCCAGGATCGATCCGTCGTCGTGGAAGCCGAAGGTGAAGCCCAGCACCGTGTCCATCCACTCGTACGTGGCGTAGTAGTACACGATCCGGCCCGCGCCCATCGATCGGTGGTCCGTGCGGTCGCCCAGGGGGCCCACGCCGATGATCGAGTCGTAGAAGCTCTCCATGTCCTCCAGGGTCACCAGCGCCTGCACGGACTCGTGGAAGCGGTCGTACAACCCCTCGATGTCGCCGGTGGAGAACAGCTCCACCGCTTCGGGCCCGAGGGTGAACGCCTGCTCCTCGAGCGCCAAATAATCGGCCGCCACGTCGTCGTAGGACTCGGGTACGCCCAGGTCGGCGCAGCTGAGCGGGCCGGTGGTGTCGTCGTCGTCGCCCACGTCGTCGTCGTCGTCCCCGTCGGTGGTGTCGTCGTCGTCACTGAAGGCGTCGTCGTCACCGGCCGTGGAATCGCAGCCCCACAGGGCGAGCATGAACGCGAGCGAGAACAGGTACACGGTGCGCATGGTCCCTCCACGATGAATCGGCGCCATTGTCTCACCTGGCGCCGGGCTTCGGCCAACGAGTACGATCCAGCTGGGCCTTGATTCCGATGAGAGCAGGAGGAATCCCATGCGCCTGACACCGATCCTCGTCCTCTTGGTCGCCGCCACCGCCGCTCCAGCCCATGCATCCCAGGTCGACGACGAGGTCGCCGAGATCCGCGCCCTGTACAGCGGCGTGGGCACGGCCGTGGACGACGCGTGCGCCGGCAAGCCCTGCCTGCAGGCCGAGACCACGTTCATGCGCATGATGCCCGGCACCGGCCCCCAGCAGACCCACGTGCGCTTCTACTACGCCGAGCACCTGCCCGACGAGGAGATGATCTACCCCACGCCGTACCTGCAAAAGGCGGTCGTGACCCACAACATCGCCGCTCAGGAGTTCTACGCGGAGTACCTGTTCGCCGGGGTGGAGCCGCAGCTGGTGTTCTTCTTCCAGGCGGACCACGTCACCGAGCGGCGGGTCTGGCTGTCCGACGGCCGGGCGATCCGGATCGACGTGCGGCCCAAGGGCAAGCCCGACGAGAAACAGGTGCGGGACGCCGGCATCACCGAGGCCGAGGTCGAGCACGTGCGCGGCATCCAGGCCCGCTCAATCGATCTGGCCGCCCTGTTCGCCACGTTGGTGGAGACCGCCGACGGCGCCATGGGCAGCTGGCTGTACGAGGACGAGTGAGGGGGGCATGAACGGCACACAGCTGTACGGCCTGCGGCGCCTCGCCGCCACCTTGCGCATGAGCCGACACCCCGGCGTGCGGCGGCTGTCGTGGCGCCAGAAGCTCGCGCTGAACCACGTCAACCGCCACGGCAAGCTCACCGAGATCGACGGGCGCATCTACTCCAACACCTTCACGCCGTACTACCCGTCGCGGGCCTACGATCGTTTCATCGACGGCCTCGTGCGCATGACGTCGGGCGATCCTGTACCCGTGGTCGCCAACTTCGCCGTCACCGCGCGGTGCTGCTGCGACTGCTGGCACTGTTCGTTCTCGGAGCGCTCGCCGCGCAGCCAGCTGAGCCTGGACCAGCTGCGCGACGCCATCGGTCAGCTGCAGGACATGGGCAACGCGGTGATCGGGCTGACCGGGGGCGAGCCGCTGCTGCGCGACGACCTCGAGGACATCCTCGCGTCCATCGACGATCGCTCCATGCCGCTGATGTTCACCACGGGCTACCAGCTGACGCCGGCGCGGGTGCGCGCCCTCAAGGACGCGGGCCTGGGCATCCCCGTGCTCAGCCTGGACCACCACATCGCCGCCCGCCACGACCGCGGCCGCGGCGTGGACGGCACCTTCGACCAGACCGTGGCCGCCATCCGCATGTTCCAGGACGAGGGCTTCTACGTGGCCGTGTCCTTCGTGCCGGACCGCGAGCTCATCGCCGACGCCGAACAGATCGACCGCATCCTGGCGTTCTTCGTCGAGCTCGGTATCCACGACATGCGGCTGACCTCCCCCATCCTCGCCGGCCACCTCGTGGATCGCCCCGATCAGCTCCTCGACGAGGACGGCGTGCGCGCCGTGCACGACATCCAGCGGCGCTGCGTCGAGACCCCCGGCCACCCCGGCGTGTTCGCCTACGACTTCTTCGAGGGCCGCGATCAGTACGGCTGCGGCGCCGGGCTCAACTACCTGTTCATCGACTCGCTGGGCAACGCCTGCCCCTGCGACTTCGCCATGATGTCCTTCGGCAACGTCACCGAGCAGCCCATCGCCGACCTGTTCGCCGCGATGAACCGCCAGTTCCGCTACCCCGGCACCTCGTGCTACGCCAACCGCTGCGCCTCCACCCTGGCCGCCCGCAAGCCCGGGTCGTGGCCGGTGGACACCGAGACCGCCCTTGAAATCCTGGCGGAATGCCCGCCGTATGATCCCGACGATCTCCCCGAGTTCTACCGCCGGTTCGGCTATCAGCCGCCGGCCGAACCATCGAGGTGAAGCCGTGCCCCGACCCTCCATCGCCGTCGCCCTTGCACTGACCCTGGCCCTGCCCGTCGCCGCCGCCGAATCCCAGGTGGAGGTCGTCGGCGGCGCCACCCCCGACCCCCACGGCGACTACCTGTACGATCCCGCGATCGACGGCTGGGAGGGCTTCTTCCCGGCGGACTCGATCACGGACCTGTGGCTCGAGGCGCGAGGCATCCCCTTCGGCGCCGAGGCCGTCCATGGGGTGCTCCACCGCGTCGGCAAGCTCGTCATGGACGATGGCGAGCGCGAGGCCGCGGCCGCCGATCTGGATCTCATGGAGCAGCGCTACTGCACCGAGCCCGAGGTCCGCGCCTGGAACGAGGATCGCTGCAAGGCGCTCGAACAGCGTGAATGCGACGGCGACACCTGCACCTATCGCCACTTCGGCAACTGCTCCGGTGTCGTCTTCGACGCCACCACCTTCCTCACCGCCGCCCACTGCGTCGATGGCATCGTCGATCACCCCAAGCGTCGCTTCACCTCGGTCATCCTCCTCGACGACCACCACAGCGAGGGCCCGCGCCGCCTCCCCCTCGGCGACATCCGCGTCGGCAAGACCGACTTCGACCACCACTGGGTCGCCCTCGACGACGACGATCCCGTGGACGTCGCCTCCATCACCTCCCACATCTCCGACACCCTCAAGGTCATCCCCCTGACCCCGCTGCCGGACGCCGGCGCCGCCCTGTTCATCGCCGGGTACCCCCGCGTCGAGGGCCGCGATCCCGTCCGCGCCGCCGCCCACGACTACACCCTGACCTTCGGCACCCCCTCGGTCTCCTTCGGCCGCCTCGCCGATCCCAACCCCGACGACCTTCCCCTGTGCAACGTCGACGGCCACCAGGAGCACTGGGCCCTCACCGCCGACTGCCCCGCCGGCGAGGTCACCCTCGACGACTTCTCCACCTACACCGGCGTCATCACGAACTCCCCCATCCTCACCACCTACGACTCCTGCAACGGCTACTCCGGCGCCCCCGTCTTCGACGCCTTCGGCCGCCTCGTCGGCATCAACACCACCCTCATGTCCGACACGAACCCCCAGGACCGCTTCGTCCCCCACGCCCGCATGGTCGCCATCCCCATCTCCCGCACCCTCGAACGCCTCTCCGACGCCCCCTCCACGAAGCCCAAGCCCAAGCGCCGCACCAGGCCCGGCGGCGGCAAGCGCCGCTGATCGCTACCCTTCACCCCCCACGATCCGCTACGATTTCCCTCGCGCGCGTCCTTGGCTCAGCCTGGATAGAGCAACGGACTTCGGATCCGTAGGTCGCAGGTTCGAATCCTGCAGGGCGCGCCATTCCAGTTCTCCAAGCCCCTGTTCACCCCGCAGCCCCTCGACTAACCCACCCCTCTTGTGGAGAGCGCCCGGCAGGATTCGAAGCGAAGATTGCGATCGTCGAATAGACCCGGGTTTGACAGTGCCTACGCACATGGATCCGAAAAACCCAGGTAGATCAG
>CAZLEO010000026.1:0-48533 GCA_964558555.1 uncultured Rickettsiales bacterium
GTGTCGTCGCAGTCGCCGCCACCGCAAGCCACGTCCATGAACCCATCGCCGTCCGCATCGGGGCAGCAGACCGGGTTCTCGACGCCGGGCGTACCCAGGTCGCCGTCTCCGTACGCATCCTGAGCCGAGCACCAGCTGGCTGGATCGTCGTTGAGTGCCGTGTCGTAGGCGGCCGGGTCCAGGGACATGGCCTCACCCGACACGTCCGGCCAGTCCGGATCCCAGAACTCGACGCGGTCGAGCTCCTCGCCGTCGAAGATGACGATGATCTCGTCATCCGTGTTGGCCAGAGAGAAGACGGTCCCGTACTCGTAGTCCAGGTCCACGCCGCCGTTGAGGTCGGGATCATCATCACGGCCCAAGACGGCGTACTCACTGGGGAGGACCCACACGTCGCTGTCGACCTCGAAGGAGTTGGTACCCAGGTCCTCGAACTCCATCCCGTACAGGTTCATCTCCTGCGCGGTGTTGTTGTAGACCTCGAACCACTCCCCGCTCGTGTCGTCGACCATGGCCGGGTCACGCATGATCTCGGTGATGATCAGCGCGTTGGCCGGCAGCATCCCCTCGTCAACCAGCCCGTCGCAGTCGTTGTCCAGGCCATCGTGGATCTCCGGCGCGCCCGGGTGGACGGTCGGATCGCCGTCATCGAGGTCGCCCTCGCACGGCATGTACCCATCGCCATCGGCGTCGGCCTCGTCGGCTGGGAGGACGCCGTCACAGTCGTTGTCCAGCCCGTCACAGAGCTCCTCGGCGCCTGGGTAGACTGTGTCATCATCGTCGTCCAGATCGCCGTCGCAGGTCGAATAGCCGTCCCCGTCCAGGTCGTCGTGGTTCAGCAGTGCGTCATCGTCGTCGCACTCTGCACAAGCGAGGTAACCATCCCCGTCGTCGTCCACCTCGTTCGGCGGCACGGCCCCGTCGCAGTCGTTGTCGAGGGCGTCGCAGAGTTCGCCGGCACCGGGATAGAAGGCCGGGGCCCCGTCGTCGCAGTCTCCACCGCAGACCATGAACCCGTCCCCGTCCTCGTCCACCTCGTCGGCCGGAATCGCGCCATCACAGTCGTTGTCCAGCTCATCGCACAGCTCCTGTGCGCCCGGGTAGGTGTCGGCGTCTAGATCGTCGCAGTCCTCCGCACAAGTGTCCCAGCCGTCCCTGTCCAGATCGTCGAGGTTGAGCTGCGCGTCCCCGTCGTCGCAGTCGCCGTCGCAGGAGGACCAGCCGTCGCCGTCGTCATCATCGGGGGTGAGATCTGCGTCGTCGTCGTCGCAGTCGTCGCAGACGGTCGAACCGTCTCCGTCGAGGTCACCATCGTCGTCCACACCGTTGCAGTCGTTGTCCAGGCCGGTGCACTCGTCGTAGGTGATGCCAGGGTTCACGTCTGGGTCGGTGTCGTCGCAGTCTTCGTCGGCTCCACCAGGGCAGGCGGCGTCGCCGGGGTTGCCATACCCGTCCCCGTCGAGGTCGGTGCAAGCGGGCGGATCCCCAAACACCAGATACACCTGTCCGGCGAGTGTGGCCCCCTCGTTGTTCTCGGTGGCTCCGATGAGCAGATCGTCCCCCCCGTCGCCGTCCACATCCCCCACCACGGATGCGCTGAGACCGGCGCGATCGTAGTATTCCTCTCCCAGGAACGAGGCGTCCGCCAACCCAAGCGGAACGTCGCGCGCCCAGCCGCTGGGTTGTCCGAAGATCACGTACACCTGCCCCGCGTTCACCCACGCGTCATCGCTGTACGTAGCGCCGATCAGCACGTCGTCGTAGCCGTCGCCGTTGACATCCCCGCCACCGCCGACGCCCCAGCCGGCCCAGTCGTCGGCCGCTTCACCGTGGAACGACGCGTCGGCGTTGGCCATGTCGACGTTGCGCGACCACCCCGCCGCCCGGCCGAAGATGAGGTACGCCTGCCCCGCGTCGTTGCCGCTCTCGTCGCTACGGAAAGCGCCGACGAGCAGATCGTCGTACCCGTCGCCGTTGACGTCTCCCGCTCCAGCCAGACTCTCACCGAGATAGTCGGAATCCTGTTCTCCGACCCAGGAGGCATCGGTCGCCGTCAACGCCACGTCCATCGACCAGCCGGCAGCCTGACCGAGGACGAGGAAGACGCGCCCCGCGTTGGTGTGTGCGTGGTCGTCCCACGGCGCGGCGACCGCGACATCGTCGTACCCATCGCCGTTGACGTCGCCGAGGCCGGCGACCGCCTCGCCGGACTGGGACTGCGCCGTGCCGACGAACGACGCGTCGGCGAACACCAGCAGCGTGTCCATGGCCCACCCACCCGCGCTTCCGAAGACCAGATAGCTCTGGCCCGCAGCGAGGCCTCCCTGGCCGTTGGCGTTGGCTCCGATGAGCACGTCGTCGTAGCCGTCTCCGTTGACATCTCCGGCGTGGGCCACCGATTGTCCCGCCTGGTCGAACGCCTGTTCCCCCTGCAGCGAGGCGCCGACGCTGCCGAGATCGACGTCCATGGTCCATCCGCTGGGCTGGCCGAACACCACGTACGCCTGACCCGCGAAGAGGCCGTTCTCGTCGTTCCGGGGCGCACCGACCAGGAAGTCGTCGTAGCCGTCGCCGTTGATGTCACCACCACCGGATACGGAACTCCCTGCCCGATTGTCGTAGCCCTCGCCGAGGAACGAAGCATCCGCCCCGGCCAGTGACGTGTCCATGGCCCACCCGGCTGCCTTCCCGAGCACGAGGTACGCAGCCCCCGTCCGATCCCCGTGCGTGTCATGCCCGTATACGCCGATCACAACGTCATCGAAGCCGTCTGCATCCACGTCTCCTGCGCCGTGGACCGAGTACCCCGCATAGTGCTGTACGCCATCTCCGAGGTACGAAGCGTCGGCGGTCGACAGCGAGGTGTCGAGCTGCCAGGCGAACGCCGCTATCGGCAGGACGAGCGTGGCTGCGATGGCGGCGGATAACGCGAAGATGCGGCAGGCGTGTCGGTACATTGTGCTCCCCTCCGCAGGCTGGGGCGACGTTCCCTTCGTCGCTGCGTGAAGTATACCGTGGGGAGGCCGGGAGACAGGGGGAGCTCCTAGTGGTCGTGTGAGGGTGCTCTGGATCGACAGCCGCTCTCCATTCCCGAGAAGAGCGGGGAGGGGCCAGGGCAACGCTGTACGATCGCGGACATGTAAGGACCGATGAGCAGCCCAACCCGCTTGACCCGTATCACGGATATCAGCGAGACCCTGCTCCAGCGTCAGGCCGCATTCGTCGCCCTTGCCGAGAACCCGTCGACCCCCATGGAGATCGTGGACCGCGACGTGCGTCTCAGGTGTTAGTCGTGTTAGTCATTCCCAGCCCAGAATGGCCCGGGCTGGCCCAGAATCTGGCCGACGACTAACTCCCGAAATGCAGTGACGTCAGGCCCTTGGAGAGGCGATCTGCCCCTTCGGGAGCAAGAAGTCGGAGGTTCAAATCCTCTCGCCCCGACCAAATTCTTCACGAAGCCACGGAGTCGCGGCTGGTTTCCCCCCTACGCCACACTGCACACCTGCCGACGACGTGGACTGCCACCTCATCGAGCCGATCTCGGCGCGGCCTCGATCTTGTCGAACGCCGAGTCGAGCCGTTTTCGCCACGTCCTGTTGAGCTCGTGGTTGGCCTCGCCCGCGACTACGTCGAGCAGGTCGTCGAGTTCCTCTTCGGTGCCCCACAGGTTGATGTCGTTGCCGTGGGAGTGGGCCGCCATGATCGTGCGTCGGACGCCGTCGTCGTACCAGGGCATACGCACGAGGGCGGCGGCTTCCTCTGCCGTGAGACGGACGTCGAGCGTTTCGTCGTAGTCGCGTGGATCTTCGCCGTCGAAGGACAGGTCCCAGTGGCTGCCGCGCCAGTTCGATATCCATCCTTCGTCGTCACAGCTCGAACAGCCCCAGGCGATCTTGTTCCTGTCTTCGAGCAGCAGGACACGGAGGAAGCCTGGGCAGGGCTTGCGACCCGGTCGTCGCCGGCAGCGTAGAACACTTTGCGTGGGGATGTCCGGAAAAGGCCAGGCTGTAGCGGCCTGTACGATGGTGCCGAAGAACATACCGAGGCGTCGGGCGGGCTCCGGGATGTCCAGGGTGGGATCGAGGATGTCCTCGTAGTGGGTGATGTCGACGATCCATGTATCGCCCATGTCCAGCCCTCCTTGCAGTTACCCCTTCAACTCGCCGGTGGTGCGATCTCCTGCCGCTCCACCGCCTCCGAGCTGTCCTTGTGGATCGCCTGCGAGATGACGCGGTCGGTGACCTCGCCGAGGTACTCGTACAGCGTTTCCTGCAGCTCCTGGAACTCCGGCCAGAGCGTCTCGTCCACGAAGCGCTCGGGCACCCGGACCATCACGGTCGAGTAGCGCTGGCGATAGTACCGGTACGGCTTCAGGCCATACCGACGGAGCAGCGCGAGGAACAGCTTGCGGGCCCAGGGATCGGGCATCGAGAAGCGGTACTCGATGGGCTCGTCTTCGTCCTGAAGCTTCCGCAGGCGCTCCAGGATACGTTGCATGGCTCTGGCAGCCGCAACGCGCTCTCCCCGTGTGGTGGCTCTCGCATGGAGGGCCTCGATTCGCAACAGCTTCTCGATGAGCTTGTGTTCGTCCATCCCATCACTCCCCTGGCTACCACGCGGTGCCTTGCTATCCGATGGTTTCCAGAGGGCTCAGATCGAGCCGAGAACCCTTGTGGATGCCGACGTCGGCGTCCTTGGTCTCGCGGAACAGCCCGGCCCCCAGGTCCCAGCGGTTCGCGAGCAACGTCACCATGTGGCCGCCGATGAGACGGCAGTGTTCGGGCTTCTGTACGGCTCCCAGGGCATCGGACAGGTCAGCCAGGGCGATGTAGCTGAGCTCGTCCGCAACGGAACCCGCGCGCAGCCTCAGATGTGGTTTCGGTACTTCACTACCCATTCTTCCAGGTCGTCCGCTGATTCCCGCCGGTCGTCTCCTCCCAGGTCGAGGAGGTCCCACGCCATCTGGGTTGGATGGGCCAGAGGGAGTGCCGTACCGGCCACGTTCACGTCGAGCCCGAACCCGAAGACCGTGGAATCCTCGGGGAACCTGACGACGACGTTGGCATCCGTTGGCCCCTCGGCCTTTTCCCAGATCGTTCCCAGGGAACCGGATGCACCGGAGAGGTATACCACCAGGTGCGTGGGCGAGCGAGACCGCACCAGGCAATCGGGGCCGACGTCAGCGGACAAGGCAACGCGATCTTCCGCTGGAATCGACTCCAGGACCTTCCGTGCCGTCTCCAGGGGCGAGTCCAGGCTGTACCACAGCTGTTCGGCCCCACCCGGACCGGTGTAGCTCGCAAGAAACGCCTGCCAGAGAGCAGCCCGGTCTGGTCGCCACCCCGAGCGGTGGATACGGTGTACGAGTTCGAGTCTCTCCAGGGCGGCCAGGCATTGCGACGCGCGGGGCTGGGAGACACCGGCGATCCTGGCCAGCTCCGTGGCGCCGACAGGTTCGGTGCACTCCGAGATCAGCCAGCGGATGATCGACAACCCGCCGCGGCCTCCTGGCAGCGAAGGTCTGGTCGCAGTCCTGGGCTTCGTGCTGATTCGCTGGACGAGCCTCAACCCCTCGGCGCGGATGTCGCAGTTGCCATCCAGATCGGCCCAGCTCCAACCGGCCTCGACGAGCGCTCGTCCAGTGGACGCGGAGATGAACGGGGCGACGAGGACCGGGATGCCTTCACCGCTCAACAATGCGGCCGGCGAACGCAGCGCAGCGAGTTCTCCCCGATAGGGGGCCCTCTTCCTGGACTCGACCAGCAGCTGCGCTTCCTTGCCGTCGATCTGGATACTGATCGCCGCATCGACGCGGAACCGAGAACCGTTCGCGCTGCGTAGGGACGTGTCGTGGTTCACGTCGACCACACGCGCGCCGCACGTCGTCGTCGAACCAGGGCACGCGCAGGAGTGCTGCGTACTCGTCGCGCGTCAGGATCACATCGAGAGCCTCGTCGGCGGCCTGGGTGATGCGCCGTTCCTCGTCGACTTCGTCCGCCGGTGACAGATCCCACTGAGAGCCGCGCCATCCCGAGACGCCGGGCGGGCTTCGGGATGTCCAGCGTGCGGTCGAGGATGTCCGCGTAGTGGGTGATATCGACGATCCAGGTGTCGCCCATGTTGTGTCCTCCTGGCTACTTTCGCCTCGAGTTGCCGGCGACCCGAGCCCATTGGACATCCCCGAGCGTGATACTCTGCCTCGGAGTTCATGACCCCTCCCTTCGACATCACCCCCTTCCGTGATCAGGAAGAGGGGCAGTACTTCGACCGCAAGTCCCTGTGGCACGGTCGCCCGGGGCAGAAGCGCCCTCGCGGCCGCCGAGAGGTCCGCGATCAGATCGCCGAGTACGTGGCCGCGTTTGCCAACGCCGACGGTGGCACGTTGGTGCTGGGGATCGAGGACGACGGTGAGGTCACGGGGCACGGCTATCCAGATGACGTCGTGGACGGGATGCTGACCACGCCTTTGAAACGGCTGAATCCTCCTCAGACGGGCGGGTTCCGGTACGAGCACGACGGACAGCAGTTGCTGGTCTTCGTGGTAGAGGCTGCTCCGAACGCCGTGATGGTGGTTGGCGACGGTTTCCCCCGGCGTATCGACGACCAGGTCGTGTTGGAGTCGGAGGAGGCGATCAACGCCATCAAGCAGCGGGGACGGGTCGAGAGCGTGGAGATGGAACCGTGCCCGCGCGTGTCGATGGACGACCTGGACGAGAGCTGGTTGGTTCGAGCCGCGCGTGCCGGGGGGCTGGGTGCTCTGTCTCCCGCCCAGTACCTGGTGCATCGACGTCTTGCCGACTACAGAGGACCGAACCTCGTGCTTCGGCAGGGGGCGGTGCTGCTGTTCGCCGCGAAGCCGCATCTCATCGAGCATCCCAACGCAGGAATTCGCATCTTCCGCGTCGATGGTATCGAGCGGCTGTCCGGTGCCCGTCACAACGTGCAAGCCCTCCCCTGGATCGAGGGGGCCCTGCCCCAGGCCATCGAGCAGGCCTACAGCGTTCTCTCGGGATTGATCCGGCGTTCGACACGCCTGCACGACCTGTTTTTCCGGGAGACGCCCGAGTACCCGACCTTTGCCTGGCAGGAGGCCGTGGTCAACGCCGTCGCACACCGCGACTACCGCGAGCAGGGGCGCGGCGTGGAGGTGTGGCTCTTCGACGACCGGCTGGAAATCGTCAGCCCGGGCAGCCTGCCCCAGGGGGTGGATATCCGCCGGCTACTACGTCGTGAGCATGTCCACGTCAGTCGGAACCCGCGGACCACCCGAGTGCTGGCGGAGCTGAACCTCATGCGAGCCCAGGGAGAGGGCATCCCTCGGATGTTCGACGAGATGGAACAGTCGTGGCTGCCACTCCCCCGTCTCGTGGAGGACGAGCGTTCCTTCCGGGTGACGTTGCGCAATGAACCCATCTTCGAGATGGGAGATCCGGCATGGGTGGCGCGCGTGCGTTCCCTTCCCATCAACCAGCGTCAACAGCGAGTGCTGGTGGCCCATCCCGAGGGTTCCTTTGCCAGCGGGGACTACCAGAGCCTCAACCAGGTGGACCGGGACACGGCCTACAGGGAGCTGGCCCAGCTCGTCGAACGAGGGTTTCTCGAGCCGCCGGCAAGGAGGGGGCGCGGTGCCAGGTATCGGGTGGTACCCGAGGCCATAGCGGGCGGGGAGGGCGCGAAGGATGCTTCACCGAAGGGCTTGCTTGCCGCCACCATGGAGCGGGAAGGATTCATCCGCAGCAAGGCCTACCAGGAAGCCATGGGCGTGAGCCGTCAACGAGCGTCGATGGAACTCAGTCGGCTCGTCGAACAGGGCGTCTTGACACCCGTGGGTGAACGCGGCGGCCGGCGCTATCTCCGCGGCTCCGGCTGGGACACGTGGGCCGAAGCCGCGCAATGACCCCCTTTTTTTTGCGTGACTTTGCCCGGTCCGTACGAGAAGCCGTTGAAAATACTACGGGTTTTGGCTGCGCAATCGATACGTGAGATTGCCGCCGGTTTGGCATGCATCCATGAAGTCCCACCCGTGAGGGAGTGCGTGATGGTGTAAATGAGGGAGTAGTCGTCGAGGTGAAATCCCCGGTCCAATCCAGTCCACCTCGGACCTCGCTTCTAAGTGGTTGATTTTCAAGAAGAAACGCGCCGGTTTGGGAGCGGGAAGTCGTAGGTTCAAATCCGATCGGGTTGGTGACCGACTTCTCGGCGATGCTCGAGCAGGCTCTGGTGCTGCTTCCCTCATCTACTCTAAAAACGTTAGAGTAGGTGCATGTCCATCTCAGACCTCGAGCAAGTATTCTCGCTGTCACCGGCAGAGATCGGCGATGCTCTTATCCGACGCGGTGAAGACCAGTGGTTCGATCGGAAGAACGCGCGCATCTCGGCGAGAGACCTCGCGGATAGCATTGTTGGGTTCGCCAACGCGGAAGGTGGCGCGGTGGTCGTCGGCCTCTCGCAGGGGAGAGTCGAGGGGGTGGACTCTCAGCCACAGCACGTGCACAACAGCTGGAGGCAGGTGGCATTCGACTTCACCGTGCCCGCTGTGCAAATCCGGATTCGGCTCCTACCGTGTTGGAACCATCTCGCTAGCTCCGATCATCTGTTCGTGCTGGAAGTTGAGAGCAGCTCCCAGGTCCACAGCAACCGGCGGGACGAGGTGTTCCTCCGGGTGGGGGATGAGAACCGAAGGCTGACCTATGCGCAGCGCCAGGAACTGATGTACGAGAAGGGCCAGGCCTCGTTCGAGGCCACGGGGATTCCGCGCGTGCGGTTGGACGAATGCAATCAGGAGCTACTCTCAGAATATGCCGATGCGGTAGGTCACTCATCGCCGAAACGATTGCTGCAAGCGCGCGGATTGATCGACTCGGACGACCTACTGACCGTGGCGGGGGCGCTACTCTTCCTTGAGCACCCGCAGCGGCTGTATCCCGAGGCCTACGTGCGTGTGCTGAGATACCGCGGTAGCCAGAGGGGAACGGGTGCCCGCCAGCAGGTCGTTGAGGACGAACGTTGTGAAGGACCGATCCCCAGAGTCCTCGACCAGGCCAGGGAGGTCGTGGCGAGGCTGCTCCCCACGCGTCGAGCTCTCGGAACGCACGGACGCTTCGAGGAGTGCGCCTTGGTCCCGGAAGATGCTTGGTTCGAAGGTGTAGTCAACGCCGTGGTCCACCGAGCGTACAGCATCTCCGGGGACCACATCCGAGTGGAGATCTTCGACGATCGCATCGAGATGGAGAGCCCGGGAAGGTTCCCGGGCCTCGCAGACCTGGCCGATCCGAGGGCCGTTCCTCGATATGCACGCAATCCGCGGATCGCCAGAACCTGCGCCGAGCTTCGCTACGGCCAGGAGCTGGGGGAGGGTATCCGTCGCATGTTCGAGGAGATGCGACTTGCTGGTCTGACCGAACCGACGTTTACGCAGACTTCGGGGAGCGCCCGACTGGTCCTCGCCGCGAATCCCGCGTCGCCCGAGCTCGAAGAGCTGTTGCCCAGGGGAGGCCTGGTCGTGCTGAACCTCCTGCGGCAGGCGGGACAGGGCAAGACCGGCGAGCTGGTTCGGGATTCTGGAATGTCCCGTCCAACGGTCCTCAGGCTACTCAAGGGACTCGAGGAGGCAGGACTGGTGGAGTGGGTCGGGCGCTCTCGGAGAGATCCGACCGCATACTGGAGACCTGTCGGATAGCCAACGGGGGGTTGTGCGCATTGGTGTTCGGTTAGCGTCTGAAACCGCTCGATATCACTGAAAAGGGGGGATCGACAAAGGGGCACGAGCTCCCGATGATGGAAGTGCTAGCAACCCGTCATCGCGGAGGAGCCCGTGACCCAATCCGAGCCTACCACTGTCGAAGCGTTCCTACAGTCCCTGGTGTCACCTCATGACGTCCGCGTTGCGGCTCGCCTCGTTGGATGCGTCCAGCGGCAGCGCAAGGTAGACGCCTACGCCTTGCTGATGTCGATAGTCCTGGGCGTCTCGACTCGCGGACCGCGAGACCCGCGCACGCCGAGGAGTCGGCGACCTGAACCACTCGTTGGATTGGGCGCTTGGGATACGCCGCCTTTCACTCACACGTGGCCATGTAGTCGTTCGAACACACCCACGCTCCATCGCCGTCGGGGTGGCATCGCTGTGGACTCCCGTCGCAGTAGCAGGTCTCGTGGTTGCGGCATTGGTCGTTCGGGTCGGCACACGCGAACCTGTCGATGTACATCGTCTCACCCGCTGGGGCAGCCCCGCAGAAGAACGGCGTCCCGAAACACAGACCCGTCTCGCAATCTGCATCGGTGCGGCACTGCGCAGGGATGCACGCGTTGTTCGTGCTCAACTCGAAGGGATACTGCTCGGCGCAGCGGCAGAGCGAGGTGGCCGAGCACTCCAGGTCCGAGAAGCACTCATCGTAGGCACAGGAGCACAGCCCCGAATCCTGGGCCAGATAGCAGCGGCCGTTGAAACCGGCAGTGCAATCCTCGTGGGAGGCGCACTCGTTCTCCTCCGACGAGCCACAACTCGATGGAGCGGGGTATAGAGGTTCGCGGATTGCCGGACAGACCTCGGCGGTCTCCCGATGGTAGATGCCGATGTCCAGGGGCTCGACGTCTTCGCAGTCCAGGCTGAAGTCGTCGTCCGCCTGGGTGTCGTCGTCCTGCTGATCGTCGTCGCCCTGTGCGGTACAGCCGGCGAGGACCAGGGCGAACGAACCGAGGATGCAGACTCTGGCAGCGTCTCGGATCTTCATGGGACCCCCTGGGCGACAGGATAGCAGGTGGCGGCTCGTGGCCTGGAGTGCGGATGATAGACTGCGGGTTGGAGGGGACGCCGATGCGAGTTCACTCGATCACCTGGATCGCCTGTTGCTTCTGTTTGTTCTTCGCGTGCGCGGATGCGCGTGACGACGACTCCGCCGCTGCGGATGACGACACGGCGCTGGGGGACGATGACACGACGGCCGGGGACGACGATGATTCGGGCGATTCCACCCTCGACATGGGAGCGTCCTCGTTCCACGGCGAGTGCACGCCGACCGTCGAGTACGACCCTGCGCACCCGGAGATCGTTCCTGAGGGTTGGTTCGAGTTCGAGGCTCACCTCGTCGGGCGGGCTTCGGAGTGCTGGGTCGAGTTCTACGACGATGGCGGTGACTACTGCGAGGGCTGGGATCCGATCACCGGCGATCCGTGCGAAAGCGAGGGCCACGTTCGTGCGGGCTGGCCCATGACCAACGATGGCTTCGGCTTCGACCCCACCGATGGGTACTGGGACCTCTGGAGCGTGACCATCGAGTACATCATGGATCTCGACGCTGCCGTTGCGAGTGGACGCTCGTTCTTCATCTGTGAGAACGCGGGCGTGACGTTCACCAACGAGATCTGCTGCACTTCGGGTTCCGGAAGTGCCGCGTACTGCGTGGAGTACCTGTGGTGACTCGCTCGATCCGCGCGCGAATCCTGGCGGCAGGCGCTGTTTTCGTGCTGGCCACAATCCCGGACGCCTCTGCCCTCGAGGTGGGCGACGCAGCCCCGGAGCTGGGACTCGAGGGACTTCTCCAGGCACCCGACGGAACCGATTTCAGCTGGGAAACCTTGCGCGGCCAGGCGGTCGTGCTGGAGTTCTGGTCGACGCACTGTGGCCCCTGTATCTCCGCCATCCCTCATCTGAACGAGCTGGCGCAGACCATCCGAGAAGAGGGCGAGTCCGTCCAGTTCATCGCGATCACGTACGAAGAGCAGGACGTGACAGAGGCGTTCCTGGACAAGACGCCCATCGAGGGATGGATCGGACTGGACACGGACAGCTCGGTGATCGAGGCGTTCGACGTCCCCGGAGTGCCCCACACGATCCTGGTGTACCCGGATGGGCGTATCGCCGGAACGACATATCCCTGGACCCTCGAAATGGTGCACCTGCGCCGCCTGGCCTGGGGCAGGGACCTCGAATTGCCCGAAACGCCCGTGGGGATGAGGATTCAGCCGGGCCTCGGCGTGGGGGAAGAGGGGGAAGTCACCGAGCGGTTCGAGCTGCATGAAGCCCAGCACGCCGGCACGTCGACGATCTCCTCCCGCATGGATCGAGCGACGGCAAAGGGTGTCACCGCGCAGAGGCTCGTGGCCTGGGCCCACGGCTTCTCCGTGTCGCGGGTCGAGTGGCAGGGTGAGCCACCCGAGGGGGTGTTCGATCTGATCGCAGCAGCTCCGGGCGACGAGCAGGGGTTCCGCTCCCGGGTCCAGGAGCTGGTCACGGAGACGTTCGGGGTCGCTGTGAGAGAGGAAAACCGGCGAATGCCGGTGTACGTGTTGAAACCTGGAAGGTGGTCGGATGACCGCCTCGTGCCGAGCGAGGAGACTCACGGGAGCTCGGGGTCGTTCGGAGCGCACCGTATCCAGATGACCAACTGCAAGATGAGGTCCCTCGCCAGGCAGCTCGAGCAGAGGCTGGGCAGACCCGTGCTCGACGAGACCGGCCTCGAAGGGGGATTCGACTTCGACCTGCTGTGGAACGAGGCGTTTCCCAGGGCCGTGTTCCGTGAACTCCGGACGAAATACGGCCTCGTCGTGGCCGCAGAAAAACGGGACCTGCGCCTGCTCGTGGTCGAGTGAGGTGAGCTCGCCCGTGGCCGGGGCCGGTTTGTGCCCTGGTGGGTGCGGTGCGGGCGGAAGATGATGATACCGGGGAGCCACGGACGCACATGAACACACGGTCACATCACCTCGCCCTTCTCGCGGTCTCCGTCCTCTGGTTGGGAGGCCTGCAACCGCTGTTGGCCTGCGGACCGTTCACCGAGAACGCCGAAGGCGACGACGACGTGGGCGACGATGATGCCGGCGACGACGATTCCGGCGAGGTCGGCGACGACGACGACGACGACGACGATGATGACACCGGCTCGATGTTCGACGACCAGGACGGCGACGGGTACAGCCCGATGGATGGGGACTGCAACGATACCGATCCCTCGGTGTATCCCTGGGCTCCAGAACCCCCCGGGGACGGTATCGATCAGAATTGCGATGGAGCACTGACCATTGCCGCCGTCTGGGAGCAGATCAGCGCAGGTGAGTTTCACACGTGCGTCGTGGGTGTGGACCAGACCATCCACTGCTGGGGCGACGACACGTACGGCCAGTCGACCTCTCCGCCCGGAGCGTTCTTCGAGGTCAGCTGCGGGAGGGGCCACAGTTGCGGGTTGCGGACGGACTGGACGGTTCAGTGCTGGGGAGACGACACCCACGGTCAAGCCACCGCACCGCCAGGGACCTTCAATCAGGTCAGCGCTGCGGCGGACCATACCTGCGCCACGAACACGGACATGGAGATCGTCTGCTGGGGAGACAGCGCGTTCGGGGTCACGGCACCTCCCGGAAAAAACGGCTGGAAGCAGGCCGGGTGCGGGACCGAACACTGCTGCGGAGTTGACCGCTTCGGAACGGTGGAGTGCTGGGGCTGCGTCGATGGCGAGTACGAACACCAGCAGTGCACGCCGGAATCGGGCATCAGCGACCAGCAGGTGACTTCAGGTACGGCCCACAGCTGCGCTCTGAGCTCCAACGGCACCGTGAACTGCTGGGGGTGGGACTACTTCGGCCAGTCGAGTCCGCCAGACGAGACGTTCACACAGCTCGGTGCGGGCGCCCAACACACCTGCGGTGTGCTCGAGGACGGGACCGTCGTGTGTTGGGGCAGCGACGCCAATGGTCAGGTGAGCGGCCCCGGTGGGACCCTTCTTCAGGTGTCCGCCGGCCGGTATCACAGCTGCGCAGTGGATGAATCGGGCGTGGTGACCTGCTGGGGCTGCGGGGATCAGGACGTGGGGCAGTGCAGTCCTTGAATCCGTGTTGACCGCCTGGCCTCGTTCTTCCGCCACCGCGGGAGCAATACTTCGCCCCATGGGGCCGTTCCTCGATACAGCATGGTGCGAGTCCTCCCACGACCACGAGCCATTCACCTGGGTATTGCCCTCTGGGCCATCCTGCTCCACGTCGATACGGCCGCAGCGCAGTACATACGGCCGCTTGTCCCGGATACCACGATAGTCGGTCCCTCGAACCCCGAGCACGAACTGGGAGAATCCCTGGCTGGCGGCGGTGACGTGAACGGAGACGGCCTGGACGATCTCCTCCTTGCTTCGCCGGACATTCCGGATGGAGGGGTGGTCTACCTGGTGCTCGGTCCCGGCCCGGGTCCGGGCTCGTGGGAGGTGGACGAGGTCGCTGCCGCGTCGTTCCATGGCATCGAGGAGAGCGACGACGCAGGTCGTGGCCTGGATCTGGCCGGTGACCTGGACGGCGACGGATACGCCGACGTGGTCATCGGCGCCCCGGAGTACTCTCCCGCCTGGGAGATCGACGGCGCCGTCTTCCTGTTCCTCGGCCGCGAGACCGGGTGGGAATTGGAGACGAGCCTCGCTGGTGCGGATGCGACCTGGTTGTCCGAGGACAACACGGAGGACGCCGGCTATGCCGTCGCATCCGGCGGTGACATCGACGGGGACGGGCTGGACGACCTCGTCATCGGCGCTCCGTGGGACGACGAGGTGGCCAGCAACGCCGGAGAGGTGTTCGTCGTCTTCGGTCGGTCCGTGGGATGGAGCGGCGAGGAATCGTTGTCGGCCACCGATGCGAGCTTGCTGGGCGGAGCAGAACAGGAGCGCCTGGGGAGAGCACTGTCCATCGCGGGTGACGTCACCGGCGACGGATACGACGATCTGATCGTGGGCGCGTCCTCGTCCCTCGATGGCGAGAGCGCCACCGAGTTCGATTTCGGCAAGGTCTATCTCATCCCGGGGCACGCCTCCGGCTGGTCACAGGACGTGGACGTCGACTCCGTGGCGCTGGCCAGCTTCATCGGCGTCTCGATGGGGGAGAGTGCAGGACGGGCTGTCTCCAGCACCGGCGACGTGAACGGCGACGGGTTGGACGACATCCTCGTCGGCGCCCAATACGGGCCGGACGGCTACGGCGTCGAGGAGGGCAGGGCGTATCTCCTGCTGGGCAGGGCCACCGGGTGGGGCCTCGGCACCAGCCTGTCCGAAGCCGACGCGCGCTTCCTGTCCGGGGCTGACAATGGCCGCTTCGGCGCGGGTCTGGCCATCCTCGGCGACGTGGATGGCGACGGCCTCGACGACCTGGCCGTGGGCACGCCAGACTACCCTCCGCAGTACTACACCGAGCAGGGACGAGCCACGTTGTTTCTGGGTCGCGACCAGTGGGATGACCCCACGACGGCCTCGTCCTCCAACGGCGACCTCGACGGGGAAGACGGCGACCGCGTCGGCTCGGCCATCGCCGGGGCAGGGGATCTGGATGGAGATGGGCTGGCGGACTGGGTGGTCAGCGGCCCGGACCGCCGCCTGGTGAACGCGGAGCAGGGCATCGTCTACATCTTCCTCGGCTCGGCCTGCGTGGACGAAGACGGTGACGGCGTCGACATCTGTCGCGGTGACTGTGACGACGCCGATCCTGCCGTCCATTCCGGCGCGCTCGATGATCCCTGCGACAACATCGATCTGGACTGCGACGGCGTATGGGACGAACTCGGCGACCTCGACGCCGACGGGTACTCCGTCTGTGCCGGCGACTGCAACGACGCCAATCCCTCCGTGAATCCTTCGGAACAGGAGGCCTGCGACGGTCTGGACACCGACTGCGACGGCCAGCTCTCCGCCGATGAGATCGACTCGGATGGCGACTGGTACAACGGCTGCGAGGGGGACTGCGACGAGCAAGACAGCAGCATCTACCCCGGCGCCGAGGACCTGTGCGGCGACGACATCGACGGCGACTGCGCCGGCGATCTCGACAGCGAGTGGGACCTCGACGTGGACGGCTACCTTCCGTGCGAGGGCGACTGCGACGATGCCGACGATACGATCTACCCTGGCGCCCCAGACACCTGCGGCGACGGCGTCGACAGCGACTGTGCCGACGACCTCTTCATCGAGATCGATCAGGACGCCGACGGCTATCCGCCGTGTGCCGGCGATTGCGACGACTACGACGACGAAATTCACCCCAACGCCCACGAGACCTGCGACGGCGTGGACGAGGACTGCGACGGCGAGGTGGACGAGGACTGTGGCGAGTCCACTGACGACGACGATGACGACGACAGCGCCAGCGACGCGTCCGACGACTCCCCCGAGGCCTCGCCCGACGGGTGCGCGTGCGGCCAGGGTAGTCGAGCCGCTTCGCCCGTCCCCGCAGGATTCGCTGCGCTCGTGCTCCTGTTCGTCCTGGGGTACAGAAGGGTAAACCGCGCCACCCTGCTCATGCTCGTCTTGCTCCCCGCCGTTGGACTCTGGAGCTGTGCCGAGAGTCCGTGCGAGCCCGGAGAACAGCAGGACTGCAGCTGCGACGACGGGTTTCCCGGGCTGCAGACCTGCGCCGAGGACGGCTCGGATTTCGGTACCTGTGAGTGCACCCCGTCCGACGACGACGACAGCGCACCGGGCTGCGTCGAAGAGCAGGCCCAGACCTGCAATCGCTACGACACCCTCTACCAGCTGTCGCTGGTCGAACACGCCGAATCCGACGGCTACCCCCGTGCCGCCTTCTGGAGCGCACCGAGCCCCCGCAAGCCCTACCTCCTGATCGAGGAGGGCGACTGCGCCTTCTACGATCTGGACCCGATTCCCTTTTGCGATCCACCATGCGAGTACCCCCTCGAATGCGGATATGGCGATGAGTGTCGCCCCGATGCGGTCGCCCTGGACGCCGGCGCCGTCACCATCACGGGCGCCAGCTACTCAGGCGAGTTGACCCACATGGCCAATGGCGACTACTCCGCCGAGTGCGACGACTGCTTCTCTCTCGGCGAACCCATCACCGTCACCATCGAGGGTTCCGCCGACGTCCCCCCCTTCGACCTTTGCGTCCACGCCCCTGCTCTCGTGAGTGGAGCTCCGACCGAGATCACCGCCACCGTTGGCGAGCCCGCCAGTGCCACCTGGGTTCCTCATCCCGGCGAACTCCCCGACACCGTCGCCCGCCTCCGGATCTATCCCTCCTGGCACGGCCGGTACGCCTATGCCGAGTGCCTTGCCCCCGAGAGTGCTGGCGGTCTGAGCATCCCCGCCTCGATCATCGACGCCCTGAACCAGCAGCGCATCGAGCACGACACGTCCTGGGAAGCCCAACTCTACCGTGAGCGACGTTCGACTACGGACTTCGGGGATGTGTGTGCGTCGTTCCATGTTGGAACCTACGAGTCGTACGACTTCGATTGGGACGGGTAGGGCTTCGTGAGAAGTGACCAGTGAGAAGTGGTCGGCACCTCTCTGGCACCTCTCTGGATGATCTGGAGCCCCCGGTCGGATTCGAACCGACGACCTGCTCATTACGAGTGAGCTGCTCTCGTTCCAGCTGAGCTACGGAGGCGTGTCTGGTACCGGAGGTGAGATTCGAACTCACACGACCCGAAGGTCTCCGGGGTTTGAGCCCGGCGCGTCTTCCTTGTTTCGCCACTCCGGTACGTAGTTCTGGCGGGGGGTGGGAGATTCGAACTCCCACGGCTTTCGCCGACCTCGGTTTTCGAAACCGGACCCTTGCCTGGTTCGGGCAACCCCCCGCATAGAGGGTGTTGGCGGAGGAGGCGAGATTCGAACTCGCGGGCCCTTGGGCCCCCTGCGTAGCAAACAGGTGCCTTCGACCTGACTCGGCCACTCCTCCACGAGACTGCTGGCAGGCGAGGAAGGGATCGAACCTCCACGCGACGGTTTTGGAGACCGCTGCTCTACCGATTGGAGCTACTCGCCCGCAATGAACTGGAGCACCAGACGAGATTCGCACTCGTGACCTCCGCGTTGGCAACGCGGTGCTCTACTGCTGAGCTACTGGTGCATGGATTGTTGGTCGGAGAGGCAGGACTCGAACCTGCGGCCCCCGCATCCCGAATGCGGTGCGCTCAAAACCAACTGCGCTACTCTCCGACGAATGTCTGGTGGGTCAGGTAAGAATCGAACTTACACGCCAGCGGCGGCGGATCTACAATCCGCGGGGCTCACCACACTGCCCAACTGACCCACAAAATTTGATGGGTAGCCCTGACCGGATTCGAACCGGCGATACCAGATTGAGAGTCTGGCGTCCTGACCATCTAGACTACAGGGCCACTGAATACCCCAGGCGGGATTCGAACCCGGCGATCTCCACCTTGAAAGGGTGGCGGCTTCGGCCGCTAGCCTACTGGGGCGAAAAGGTCTGGTAGGGACGGTCCGGTTCGAACGGACAACCTCCTGGGCCACATCCAGGCGCTCTGACCAGTCTGAGCTACATCCCCATGGCGACCCCCCGGAGATTCGAACTCCGATCGGCGCGATTAACAGTCGCGTGCTCAGCCGTTGAGCTAGGGAGTCGCTGTGTTGATTGCTGGTACCGCCGCCCGGACTTGAACCGGGAACCTCCTGTGTATCAGACAGACGCTCTCACCAGCTGAGCTACGGCGGTACATGTGGATGGGGTGGCAGGACTCGCACCTGCGTCGCCGGATTCAGAGGCCGGGGTTCTGACTGCTGAACTACACCCCAACGATTCGGGCTGGAAATACTGGAGACCCCGGAAGGAGTTGAACCTTCGCCTGGCAGTTCGTAGTCGCCTGCTCTTCCACTGAGCTACGGGGCCTGGTGTGGAGCGTGTTGCCCGGGGAGATCCCCCCGGCAACACGCTACCAGCGATCGACCCCGACACTCGGTGGGGAGTGCGGGCCGCCACCCGGGGATGTTTCGCCCCCTGAGTCGCCTCTGCGAAGGTGTTTGCGGATCCGGTTGTGCCGGCCGGACCCGACGGAAGCCGCGTTGTGGCACCAACACGGCAAGGCCGATCGCTGACGACGTGCGCGAAGCGCGACGTCGATGGTTCTGGTGGCTTCGGTCCGGGTCGAACGGACGACGCCGGGATCTTCACTCCCGCGCTCTACCGACTGAGCTACGAAGCCATACTTTGAGACGGCACCCGGACTCGAACCGGGGATCGAGGAGCTGCAATCCTCTGCCTTGTCCATCTTGGCCATGCCGTCCGATGAATATCGGTAGCGGGGGGAGGACTCGAACCTCGCGCTGAGCCGCGTATGAGACGGCCAGGCACATCCAGTGCGCCCCGCAGTAGGTGTCGTGGAGGACCCGCCCGGATTCGAACCGGGAAATCCGGCGGTGCAAGCGCCGTGCTGTCCCATTGAGCCACGGGCCCCTGGGCGGTGCTGGGATCGAACCAGCGACTTCCGGTTTGTAAGACCGGCACTCTTCCAACTGAGCTAACCGCCCGATCGTGCTGGTGCGGGTAGTCGGGCTCGAACCGACCGCCTTCTGGTTGGAAGCCAGGCGCTCTACCTGATGAGCTATACCCGCAGAAAGAGTGTTGGTGCCGAAGGCGGGAGTCGAACCCGCACGACCTCGGAGGCCACTGCGCCCTCAACGCAGCGTGTCTGCCATTCCACCACCTCGGCACGTTGAGGTGAGCTTCCGTGGAGCGCCCGCCAGGATTCGAACCTGGGACCGGCGGAGTAGAAGTCCGCTGCTCTGTTCGCTGAGCTACGAGCGCAGAAGGTCGGCCCTGTCCACGGATCGAAATCTGGTGCCGGAGGCGAGAGTCGAACTCGCACGACCACGAGGGCCACTGCGTCCTGAGCGCAGCGTGTCTGCCATTCCACCACCCCGGCAAATCCCCCATCGGGTACTGGAGCGCCCACCGGGACTCGAACCCGGGGTCGACGGATTAAAAGTCCGTTGCTCTACCTGTTGAGCCATGGGCGCAGGGGGGGTGGCGGGGACGACGGGGCTCGAACCCGCTACCTCCGGTTCGACAGACCGGCGTCCTTCCTCCAGGACTTCGCCCCCCGTATCCACCCCGGCGTTCTCGTGACGTGCGATGAACGCCTTGCGTCGATGGGTGGCCCCGAATACCGTGGGGGACGGCGGGGCCACCCGTTGAACCCCTTGGACGGCCTTCACGCAGATCGCCCTGGGGTTTCGGGATTGTCGTATTCGGTTGTCAAAGACCTGCGATGCCCGCTCTGGCCGGAACGGGTGGCCCCGCCGTTTTCGCGGAGCCGGGTCCGTCGAGGACCCTGGAACAAAAAAAGCCGGGCTGCCTTTCGGCGGCCCGGCTTCAGGTGATCGTTTCTTTCGAATCGCCTAGCCGGGCGCCACCTCCTCGGAGTCGCAACCGTCGATCAGGAGGGCATAGACCCTGTTCCAACCGAACGCACTGCGCCCCATGGCCTTCACAGGCCGCGGATGTTCGACAGTGGTGGTTCGGAACAACATGGAACTCGGTCTCCTCACGCCCCCAGTTCGGGCGCTTTTTTTTAGCTTATCGGGTAGTCCGACGAACCTGTCAACAGGTTAATTCAGCGCTTTTTTTCCCCCCTATGGGGGGATTTTTTTCATCGCTCGCGGCACTCGGGTCAAGGAGCATCAAACCCCTTGCCAAGAACCTGCCCCACCTCGTTCCCGTCCATGTCGTCGGCCCACAGCACCACCATCGTGCCATCGTCGGCAAATCCCACCGCCGGGTTGGTCTGCTGGTCGGCGCTCTCGTGGTTGACGGTGGCCGCGGCGTGCCACTCTGCTCCGCCCGCCGTCCAGCTGGCGGCCTTGATCTGGTACGAGCCGTTGCCGTCGCCGTCGTCTTCCCAGGTGATGGCGAAGGCGCCGCCCGGGGCCATGCTGACAGCCGGGTCGCGGCGCTGGCCGCCGCTGGCGATGGTCCACTCGGTCTGGGGGGTGCCGCCGCTGGTGAAGGTGCGAGCCATCAGGTCGTAGTCATCGTCGTTGTCGGGGTCGTCCTGCCAGGCCACGACAAAGCCGCCGGCGTCGTCGACCCCGACGCTGGGATTCCGCTGCTGACCGTCCTGGACGCTGTTGACGGTCACCCTGGCGAACCACTCGTCGCCGTTCGCGTCGAAGCCACGGGCGTGGATCTGGTCGTACCCGTTGTCGTCACCGTCGTCCTGCCAGGCCACGACGAAGTTGCCGCTGGCGTCCATGCCCACCGTGGGGTTGATCCGATCACCCTGGTCCTCATCGTGGACGCTGCGGTCCGAGAACAGCTCGTCGCCGTTGGCCTCGAATCCCCGAATCACGATCTGGCGGTGGTCGTCGTTCTCCGGGTCGTCCTCCCACGCGATCACGAAGCGGCCGTCCGGGGCCATGGCGATGGCGGGGTCGCGCTGCTGGCCGGTGGCGACGCTGTTGACCGTGAACTCCGCGATCCGCTCGCTGCCATCGGGCGCAAAACCCCGGGCGCGAATCTGGTACGTGCCGTTGCCGTCGGTGTCGTCGGCCCAGGTGACGACGAAGTTGCCGCTGGCGTCCGCGGCCAGGGCCGGCTCGCGCTGGTCGCCCGAGGTGTCGACGTCGGCTGAACGGTCCGAGAACGCCTCACAGCCCCCTGGCTCGAAGCCGCGGATGAACACGTCGAGGTTGTCGGCCCCGTCCCCGGTGTTGGAGTCGTCCTGCCAGGCTGCGACAAAGGCCCCGTCCGCGGTCAGCGAGACGGCCGGGCGCCCCTGGTCCCCCGACGCGGTCGAGTTGATGTTCCGGTCGTGGAACGCGAGCAAGCCCAGGTCGTCGTAGGTGTAGACCGGCGGCGCGCCGAACTCGAGGGGGAAGTCGAAGTGGTGATCCGGTTCGAGGGGGTCCTGGTCGTACCAGTTGTCCCCGTTGGGATATGGATCGCTGGGGTCGAACAGGGGGCTGCAGTACAGCACGGGCTGTCCGCCCGGGAAGATGTCGGTGTTGCCCTCCTCGACGGTGAGGGTCGAGGCGTGGACCAGGCCCGCGGGCGGATCGAAGTTCAGCAGCCGCAGCCAGCCGTTGCCCGTGTAGAACCCCGTGCGACAGTGATCGGTGCAGTCGCTGGCCTGGGCCTCGTCGCAGATGGCCTCGAACTGGTAGTCCACCAGCATCTCGTGGACCGTGTGCCCGGTGTTGCCCGTCTTGGCGCGGATCTCCGAGTCCCCGACATGCCCGGCGACCACCAGGAAGATCGTGCTGTGCCGCGCCAGCAGCTCGTCCCAGACGGCCTGCGGCGTCCTGCCCGTGGTGGTGTAGTCGCTGTTCGGGCAGCCGGTGGTGTACCCCCCGCCGTGGGTCTGGTGGCAGTGGGTGGCCACCATCACGTGGTGGTCGGGGTGCGCGGCGATGACGTCTTCAGCCCAGCACAGCGGGTCCTTGCGAGGCGAGTACTCCAGCGACAGCACCAACAACCGCAGATCCTCCACCTCGAGGGTGATGTAGTTGTTGGTGTTGCTGGAGCTGTAGGCCCCGCCGTACCAGGGCTGGCTGGCGAAGCGGTCCTCCCCGAAGTAGTCGCCCATCAGGGTATCGCCCCGACCGAAGTCGCCACCGTCGAGGTAATCGTGATTCCCCGGCAGGACGCTGTAGGGAATACCGGCGGTATCCAGCGTGGCGTGGGCCGCGCTCGCGATCGCCCACTCGTTGGGGGTGTTGTTGTCGGTGATGTCGCCGAGGTGGACGACCGCGCGGATGTCCTCGGCGCCCTCGTTGTCGGCGATCCACTGGGTCTGGAGGTAGTAGGTGTTGTCCGGGGCGTCGGTGAGCTTCTCGGCGTAGTACTGGGTGTCCGGCAACAGCACGATGGTGAACGGGTCGGGGAGATCGCTCGTTGTGTCGTCGTCGTCGTCGTCGTCGTCGTCGTCGTCGTCGACCGTGTCGTCGTCGTCGCCAGTCGCATCGTCGTCGTCGACCACAGCCGAGTCGTCGTCCTCAGTTCCCCCGTTGTTGCATCCCATGATCAGGAGGAAAAAAGCGACGATGAGAGTGGAGATGGTCCGGGTCACGATGAAGCCCTCCTCGCTGATCGAGACTACCATGGTGGAGAGCGTTGCCAGTCGTGCGTACTTGCGTGACCCGTGGACAGAGTCCTAGGAGAGGAAGGAAACCCCAGCCTGTCCATCGGGAGTAGACTCACGCCCATGCCCACCGCCGCCCGCATCGCGATCCTGTCGAGCCTGACCCTGGTGTTGTCTTGCGCCCACACCCGACCCGAACCGCCCCATGTCGCCGAGGAAGCACCGACCATGAACACCGATTCCGTTCCCTCCAACCCCCTCCTCGCCCCCTGGACCGGCCCCCAGGGCGGAGTGCCTGCCTTCGACCGGATGGAGATGAGCCACGTGGAGGTCGCCCTGGACGAGGGCATGGCCCTGCACCTGGCCGAGCTCGAGGACGTCGCCGCCAACCCCGATCCGCCGACCTTCGACAACACCATCGTGGCCATGGAACGCACGGGCCGTCCGCTACAGCGAGCCTTTGTGTACTACGGGATCTGGAGCAGCAACCTGTCGACCCCGGAGTTCCGGGAGCTGCAGCAGGAGCTGGCCCCGCGGATCTCGGCCTACCGCACGCAGATCATCCAGGACGAGGCGCTCTTCTCGCGCATCGCAGCGGTCCATCAGAGCGATGAGCTACAACGTCGTAGTAGCGAAGAACAACGCCTGGTCAAGCTCGTGTACGACCGCTTCGCCCGCCAGGGAGCCCAGCTGTCGGGAGCGGACAAGGAGCGATACGCCGAGATCCAGAGTCGCCTGGCCGAGCTGCACACGACGTTCGCCAACAACGTGCTGGCCGACGAGGAGGCGTACGTCCACTACCTCACCGCGGACCAGCTCGATGGGCTGCCCGACACCTTCGTCACCGCCGCCGCAGCGGCCGCTACAGACCGGGGACACGACGGGAAGTACGCCGTGACCAACACGCGCTCCTCGGTGGCGCCGTTCCTGACGTTCTCGGACCACCGCGACCTGCGCGAGCAGGTATGGCGCTGCTACTACGATCGCGGCGATCACGGCGACCACAACGACAACAACCGCGTCATCGCGGAGATCCTGCAGCTGCGACACGAGCGGACCACGCTGCTGGGCTATGACAGCTACGCCCAGTGGGCCCTCGAGGACCGGATGGCCAGCACACCCGAAAATGCCATGGCCCTGATGGAGTCCCTGTGGCCCATGGCCCTCGCGACGGCGCGCCAGGAGGTCGCCGACATGCAGGCCATAGCCGACCAGGAAGGCGCCGCGATCCAGATCGAACCGTGGGATTATCGTCATTACGCGGAGCGCGTGCGTCGGGAGCGCTACGAACTCGACACCGACGAGGTACGCCAGTACCTGCAGCTCGACGAACTGCGGGAGGCCATGTTCATGGTGGCCGGGGAGCTCTTCGGCTACCAGTTCACCGAGGTGACCGACGGCTCGGTGCCGGTGTACCACGAGGACGTGCGCGTCTGGGAGGTCGCCGACCGCAGCTCAGGCGAGCCCGTGGGCCTGTGGTATCTCGATCCCTTCGCCCGTCAGGGCAAGCGCTCCGGCGCCTGGGCGTCAGGCTATCGCGGGCACACGACCGTCCACGGCCCCGAGACCGTGCTGGCGTCCAACAACTGCAACTTCGTCCAGGCGCCCGCGGGAGAGCCCGTGCTGGTGTCGTGGGACGACGGCATCACGCTGTTCCACGAGTTCGGCCACGCGCTGCACTACCTCTCATCCGAGGTGGACTACCCCACGCTCAACGGCGGCGTCGGGGACTACACCGAGCTGCAGTCCCAGCTGCTGGAGCGCTGGCTGTCCACGGACCGGGTCATCGAGCAGTACCTGGTCCACGCCCAGACCGGCGAACCCATGCCGGCCGAGATGGTCGCCCGGCTCCACGAGGCCGCCAACTTCAACGAGGGCTTCGCGGTCACCGAGTTCCTGGCCAGCGCCATCATGGACATGAGGTATCACACCGCAGATCCCACGGACCTCGACCCCGACCGCTTCGAGCGCGAGAACCTCGCCGACCTGGGCATGCCCACCGAGATCGTGATGCGACACCGCTCACCCCACTTCGGTCACATCTTCTCCGGCGAGGGGTATGCCGCGGGCTACTACGGCTACCTGTGGGCCGACGTGCTCACGGCCGACGCCGCCGAGGCCTTTGCCGAGGCCCCGGGGGGGTACTACGACTCCGATCTGGCCGCCCGCCTCGTCGAGCACCTCTTCGCTCCCCGCAACGCCATCGATCCCGCCGAGGCCTACCGCGCCTTCCGGGGCCGCGATGCCCCCGTCGACGCGTATTTACGGTCCAAGGGTTTTGCCGTGGAGTGACAACCGCATCCGTGCCTGATGTGGCGCCTTCCCGGCGGGTCACTCGACCAGGGTCACGGTCGCCATGATGTTCACGGTACGGAACATGTCCAGTGTCTGGATGGCCTGAGCCACGTCCAGGTTCTGCTCGGCGGTCTCCACGGTGAAGACGCCTGTGGTGAACATCTCGGGGTTGGCGAGCAGGGCGTCGATGCCGGCGGACATCAGCGCGGTGGCGCCGTCCAGCCGACGTGGGGCGTTCTCGATGCGGGCGATCTCACGCAACTGCGTGAACAGTTCGGGGTGATCCGATTCCCGCAGCTTCACCAGGATCACCTCGCTGTCCATGGCGCCTTCGTACTCCGACAGCAGCATCTCGTGGGCCGAGGCGGCCTGGTCCCAGTGCGGGCTCCCGAAGCCCTCGTCGCCGATCCGCTGGATGGCACTCGCCAGCTCGGACCCGTGCTCGCGCAGTTCTGGCTCGACCTCGGTCAGCAACGAGTCCGCCGGATACAGCAGTCCGTAGACCTGAATCCCGTCGTGGCCGTAGGGTGAGTTCATCAGGACGGTCGGTTTCTCCTCGCCCTCGCTGTACACGTACTCGACCAGCCCGACGCGCTTGTCGAGCAGACCACCGACCTCGAGGATGTGCGAGGCCGGGAGCTCCGTCCCGTCCAGGAGCAGCCGGGTCACCTGGTCCGGGGTCTTGTCTGCGACAACCTGCGCGACTCGTCGCGACTCGGCACCGGCGAAGTACCACACGGCGAGCGTGACTCCGACCGCGGCGACCACGCCGAGCACGAGCCAGAGGAGGACGCGGGGGATTACCGGGCGAATCTCGGCCGTCGACGCGTTGTAGACGTGACCGTAGGGCTGGAGAGGGTGGTGGGCCGCCTCGTAGCTCGGTCGATGTCCGTCCGCCCCCTCTTCGGGCGGCTCCCCCGAGTAGCTCGCTGCCGCGCCCTTGGCGGGTCGAAGGCTACGCACCAGGTTGTCGTCGTCGAACTCCGGCCTGTCCTCGTGTGTCTTGTACCCCCACGTCGTCGTTCTCGGTGTGGGCTGATTTCGTACCCCTCTCCGCATGGTCTCCCTCGCATTCATCCCTTCTGCCCGGTCGGGCTGCATGTACGATGCCAAGAACTGCCTGGATCGGGAGATCTCTAGTAATTACTGGTGGATAGGCGTTCCGGCCTGTGGATCGCCAGACCGACGCCGACGAGAAACGACGGGGCTGCGACGGCGATCGACGAAAAGCGACTACAGCTCAGATGAGGTCGAACTTCTTCGCGCGACTGACCAGGGTGGTCCGGGGGATACCCAGCTTGCGCGCAGCCTCGGCGCAGTTGCCCCCGCACTGCAGCAGGAGCTGCTGCAGCCGGTCCTTCTCCACCTGCCGGGCCTGCTCTCGGGCGTTGGGCTGGCTCAGCGCGTCCAGGTCGAAGCTGAACGCGGACCGGTCCAGCCGATCCCCGTCGGACAGGACCAGCGCGCGCTGGACGAGGTTCTCCAGCTCGCGCACGTTGCCCGGCCAGGAGTACGCACGAAGGGCCTCGATGACGTCGGGCTCGACCGTGGGTGCGGCGCGGCCGGGCTCCGCATACTTGTCGATGAAGTGCAGCACCAGCGGCTCGATATCCATCAGGCGATCGCGCAAGGCCGGCACGACAAGCGGCAGGACCGCGACCCGGTAGAACAGATCAGCTCGGAACGCGCCCTGCTGCACCCGGTCCTCGAGGTCACGGTGGGTCGCGGCGAGTACGCGCACGTCCAGCGCGATCGGCGGCGATCCGCCCACACGCTCGATGATCCGCTCCTGCAGCACGCGCAGCAGGGCGACCTGGACGCTGGGTGAGATGTCGCCGATCTCGTCGAGCAGGATCGTCCCCCCGTGGGCCAGCTCGAAGCGCCCGCGCCGTCGCCTGTGCGCGCCGGTGAACGCCCCTTTCTCGTGGCCGAACAGCTCGCTCTCCAGCACCCCCTCGGCGAGCGCGCCACAGCTGACCTTGACGAACGGACCGCTGGCCCGGGGACTGTTCTCGTGGATGTAGCGAGCGATGAGCTCCTTGCCCGTGCCCGTCTCGCCCTGGATCAACACCGTCGCGTCGCTGCGGGCGGCCTTCCTGGCCACGCCGAGGAGGTCACTGAGGCCGCTGCGGTCTCCCACGATCCGCGCTGGATCGAAGCACGCGCGCAGGTCGTCGCCGTACGCCTGGGTGAGATCGGCCCGGCGCGACAGCACCCTTCGCCGCTGGGCCATCTCCAGGCCCCGCTCGATGCATCGATGCAGATCGTCCTGGTCCCAGGGCTTGAGGATGTACTCGTGCGCCTGACCGACGTTGATCGCGCGTAGCAGGCGGTCCGCGTCTCCGTAGGCCGAGACGATGACGCGCACCACGTCGGGGTGGTGCCGCGCCACCTGGGACAGCATCTCGATCCCGCTCATCCCGGGCATGCGCTCGTCGGTGAGCAGGACGGAGATCGGCTCCTCGCGCAGGATGCGCAGCCCCTCCTCGGCGCTGGCGGCGGTGAGAATCTCGAAGTAGTCCTCGAACTGCAGGCGGAACAGCGCCAGGTTGCTGGGTTCGTCGTCGACGTACAGCAGCTCCGCCCGTGGTCGGCGGTCGGCCGAGTCGTCCGCGGACACGCTTATGGAATCCATGCTCCCCGCAGTCCTGCTCCTCACCCCGGAACACTCGATCCTAGGGGTCGCTGGACATGGTGTCTAGCGGCCCGGAGACGGCTCCAGGGGAAGGCGCAACAGGAACCGAGCCCCCTCCTCCGAGTCCAGGAGCCGCAGCTCTCCCTGGTGGCGCAGCACGATCTCGTGGGCGATGTACAGGCCGAGGCCCGTGCCCTCGTTGGGCTCCTTGGTGGTGAAGAATGGATCGAAGATCGACGAGCGATGCCGTGCAGGGATGCCGCAACCGTCGTCACCGACCTCGATGTCGATGGCCTGATCGCTCGCCACCCCGTGGATGCGCAGCTGGCCCCCCTCGGGCATCGCCTCGATGCTGTTGAGGACGAGGTTGGTGAACACCTGGATCAGCTCCCCCCGTCGGAAGGGGAGGGTGGGCAGCCGCGCCAGCTGCAGATCCACCTCGATGCCCTGGTCCTCCAGGCGGCGGCGGAACAGCTGGAGGCTGGCATCGACGGTCCCCGCCACGTCACAGGGCTCCACCGGGACGTCACCCGTGGTGAGGAACGAGCGCAGGTTGTCCAGGATCTGCTTGATGCGGTCGTTGCCGTCCTGGATCAGGTGGACCGCGGAGCGGGACTTGCCGAGGCTCTTCGCCAGCGCCTCCACGTTCCCCGCGTCGCCCTGGAGCCGCTCCAGCCCGCGCTGCGCCTCGTCCAGGTACTTGCCCAGGCTCTTGCCGCCGCCGAGGGTCACGTTCAGCGGATTGCCGATCTCGTGGCTCACACCGGCCACCAGGTTGCCCAGCGCCGCGAGACGCGCCTGGTGGATCATCTTCGCCTGGGCCTTGCGGATCTCGTCCAGCGCGTCTTCCAGCTGGGCGTTGGTGCGCTGCAGGTCGTCCCGCTGCTGCTGCAACTCCTGGGTCTGCCGGTCCACCTCCTGGCGCAGCTCGACATTGAAAGCTTCGAGTTGACGCTGGCGGCGGCGGATCTGTCGCACCTTGAGCCGATAGGCGCCCACCGCCACTCCCGCGAGTAAGACAGCGCACAGGAGCGCGAACCAGACGGTCTGGTGGAAGTACGGACGCTTGACGAACGCGAACGACGCGCCGTCCTCGTTCCACACGCCGTCGTTGTTGCACGCCTTGACCCGGAACGTGTACTCGCCCGGGGGGAGGCTGGTGTAGTACGCCACCCGGCGCGTCCCCACATCGACCCAGCCCTCGTCTAGGCCCTCGAGCCACGTCTGGTACCGCACCCTGTCCGGATCCGCGAAGCTCGGCGCCGTGTAGTGGAACTCCATGGCGCTGGTGGACGCCGCCAGCGGTCCCGACGACCCGGGCTCGAGGGGCTCCCGATCCACCACGACACGCTCGACGTACACCGGCGGGACGACGGTGTTGGTGACCATGTGGCCCGGATCCACGGCGACGACACCCCGGACGGTGGGGAACCACATGCGACCGTCATCGGCCTTCCACGCCGGCGGCTGGAAACCGCCGTTGCACTCGCGGCTCTTCATCCCGTCCGAGGTCCCGTAGTGCGTCGACTCGACCGACTCCCGCTCGCCGGACGCGACGTCCAGCAGCTGCTGGCGCGGGGCCCGGAAGATGCCCTTGTTGCTGCTCATCCACAGCTCGTCGCGCGACTCGTCCTCGAGGATCGCGAACACCGAGTCGTCGAACAGCCCCTCGTGGGAGGTGACCGCGTGGAATCGATCGCGCAGCAGGACGTTGAGCCCGCCGCCGATGGTGCCGATCCACAGGACCCCCTGGGAGTCCTCCAGGGCCGAGGTCAGGTGGTCGGTGGAGAGCCCGTCGTCCTTGGTCCACGTCGTGAACGTGCCTTCGCGATGCGACACCACGCCGACGCCGTCGACCACCATCCAGATCGTGCCGTCGCGCCCCTCCAGGATCGGACAGACGCGTCCCTCGGGCATGCCCTGGTCCGGGGTCAGCGTGGTGAAGCCGTCGTCGCCCTGGCGGGTGACGCCGTACCTCGATCCGAGCCACAGCGTGCCCTCGCGATCCTCGACGATGGCCTTGATCTGTTCGTCCCGCAGGCCGTCGTCGGCGGAGTAGGCGCGGTGCTCGTCCCCGTCGAACCAGTGCAGCCCCCCGTTCTCCGTACCCACCCACAGGGCCCCCGCGCGGTCGACCAGCAGCGCGTTGACGTCCTTTTCGAGGACCTCGGTGCCTTGAAAAGGCTCGAACCTGCCGCCCTGGTGCACGTTCACGGTCCCGTTGCGCGTCCCCACCAGCAACCTGCCCGCGTCGTCCTGGTAGATGGCCGACGCCCGGACGTCCCCCAGGCCGTCGAGGTCCGTGTACGGCGTGAACGCACCGTCGCGCAGGCGGATCAGCCCGTCCTCGGAGGTCCCGACCCACAGGTTGGCCTCGCGATCCTCGAACAGGTACCAGATCCGATCGCCGACCAGACCGGGCTCGTGGCGGAACCGCCCGGACTCCCGGTCGAAGCGGAACAACCCGTCGCCGTACGTGCCGACCCAGATGTTGCCGTCCCGATCTTCGCGGATGGCGATCACCGAACGGTCGGCGAGCCCCTCGGCCTCGGAGAACGCCTCGAACCGGCCCTCGCGCAGGCGCACGACCCCCGATCGCGTCCCGAACCACAGGTCCCCCGAGCGGTCCTCGTACACCTTCAGGGTGACCCCGGGCGGGAAGGCCTCCTCGTCCTCGAAGGTCGTCACCTCGTCACCCCGGATCCGGGCGGGGCCGTGACGCGTCGCAAACCACAGGTCCCCGTCACGGGTCACGATCACGTCGATGACGCGTTCGTGGGGCAGGCCGTCCTCCACGGTGAGCCGACGCTGCACCGCGCCGTCGCGGATCGCCAGCACGCCCTCGGGTGTGCTCGCCCACACGGTGCCGTCGGACGACTCCGCAAAGCTGTACACGCGCTCGACGTCCCCACCATCACCCGGCAGGCCGGCCACGAACTCCCCGTCGACCCGCCTCAGCAGACCGCTGTTCATCGTCCCGACCCAGAGCGTCCCCCGGCTGTCCTCGAAGACCTCGTTGATGCCGTTGCTCTTCAGCGCGGGTGTATTGGTGTGGTCGAAGATCTCGAAGTCTACCCCGTCGAAGCGGGCCATCCCCTCGAAGGAGCTCAGCCAGAGGTACCCGGCGGACGTCTGTTCGATGGAGACCACGGTGGCCTGGGGCAGACCGTCCTCGATATCCCAGCGCTGCTGGACGTACTGATGGACCGCCTTCTCCGGGTCGAGCGCCAGCGCGACGGGCGTCCAGGCGAGCAGGACGCCGACGACGACAGCCGTGCCCAGGTGTGCTCTGCAAGCGGTGTTCACTCGATCGCGGCCTCCCCGGTCAAAGATACCAGTCTCCGGGAATATCGGCGCCGTCGCGTCTGGCGCCGACCGTTCTATACTGGGTAGTCCACGAAAGACCGGTCTTCGGAGGGCTTCGATGAAACACCGCCACACGCACGTCGCCTGGTTGGCCTCCCTGTCCAGGAGCCTCCTCCCCCTGCTCCTGCTGACGCTGTGCGCCTGCGAAACCGATCCTGCCGACGACGACGACACCGTCGGTGACGACGACGACAGCGCTGTTGTCGCTCCCATCGTCGTCCACGTCACGCCCCTCGAAGCAGACCAGCCCCTGACCGAGCTGGCCGTCCAGGCGGTGGAGCTCGCCCCCGACTGGCTGGCCCAGGATCTCGCCCTGGCCCTGCGCTGGCAGGACAGCGCGATCCAGGACGAGCTGGCCGCCCTGCTGGTGGACGAGGACGAACCCTGGCTGATCGACGAGATCGCCTTCGGTATCGCCCACGTCTCCCCGGAGGTGATGGCGGACGAGGACTTCTACCCGGAGCTGCTGCGTCTCAACGCCGAGCTGATCTACGAGCGCGACGCGGATCTGGACTACGTGGAGCTGGTGGAGGACGGCGAGTCCGGCGTGGGGGACTGGACCACCACCACCCGCTACCAGGTGGCCGTGGGCGGCGTCATCGAGGAGCGCACCATCGACCCGGAGATCTACTACTGGTACGTGGTGCACCCGCGCATCGAGGACGAGCACCCCTGGTACATCGACGGCTTCGACAGCTGCTACGCCAACTCCCTCGAGTGCGCCACCGATCCGGAGACGGGCTGGTTCTGGCGCGACTTCCTGTGGAGCGCCGCCGAGGACGCGTGCGATCTGGACTGGTGCCCGGTGCTGCGGGACTACCTCACCGACGCCACGGTGCTGTGGGACGAGGAGGACCCGTCCACCGAGGACGGCGCCATCGCCTCCATCATGAGCTTCATGCTCACCAGCGACGAGACCTACGGCCGCTGGCTCAGCTTTGGCGCGGGCTACGAGCGCAGCGTCCAGCCCAACCGGATCTACGGCCTCGGCCAGGGCAACTGCGGTGAGTGGGCAGACATGACCACGGCGCTGAGCCGCACGGGCCTGATCGCCAACCTCAACGCCACGCCCGCGTCCTGGGACCACACCTGGAACGCCTTCTTCGCCCCGGGCAGCGAGAACTGGACCAGCGAGTGGGTCCCCTGGGAGCCGGTCAACTGGTGGCTGGTGCACGCCTACGGCTCGAACTACGCCACCTACGCCACCCGCGGGGACACCCTCGCGTGGTACCAGACCGCCGACTACACCGACACCTTCGACATGCAGGTGGTGGTCAGCGACGCGAACGGCGCGCCAGTGGACGGCGCCCTCATCAGCGTCTGGACCCCCTACGACGACCAGTACTGGTGGTTCGCCGGTGAGACGGCCACCGATGCGACAGGCAGCGCCACCATCCCCCTGGGCGCCGAGCTGGACTACGCCATGCAGGTCGGCGCCGCCCAGGGCTGGTACCCGAACCAGGACCAGATCACCTACGCCAGCCAGGGCGTGGCCGCCGGGGAGACCGACGTGATCGAGGTCACCCTGGAGGGCACCGTCCCCCTGCCGGAATGGACCGAGCTCACCGCCGAGGGTGACGCCCTGGTGACCGTGACCACGACCCTGGACGGAGCCCGGATCATGCGGCCGTCGTGGCGCTACGACGAGAGCTACTCCCTCGCGGTGGACCTCCCCGACGTGGACGCCTTCCTGGTGGACTCCGACAACCTCGACCTCATCCGCGCCAACGAGCCCTTCGAGGCCACCTCCCTGCCCGGGGGCAGCGGCGAGCTGTCCATTCCCGCCGAGGGCACCTGGTACCTGGCCCTGCCCAACATCGGCGTGAACACCCTGGCCCTGCTGGGTGACCTGGCGGTGAGCGTCACACCAGAGCCGGGCGCCGACCCGGTGGAGGCCTCGCTGTCCTTCGAGTTGCTGGCAGAGGATGTGGCGGCGGTGGAGATCGCGTTCGAGTAGTCGTCGAGCACGCCGCAATCCACTTCGCCCTCGGGCAACCCCACACTGCAGTGATAGAGTCGACGGTATCGAGGGGGAACTGCCATGCGCCTGGTCCAATTCACCGCCTTGCTCACCGCATCGCTGCTGACCACGGTCGGGTGCAGTGACACCGAACTGGACGGCGCCTCGGACGATGACACGACCTGGTCGGACGACGACGATACCGTGGAGCCGACTGACGACGACGACGCACTGGACGACGACGACGTGGCGGACGACGACGACGTGGCGGACGACGATGACGTGGCGGACGACGACACGGACGACCCACAGGACCCCCCTCCCGCCACCTGCGCGCAGATGACCGCCGACATCGTGGTACCCACCGATCAACCCACCATCCAGAGTGCGATCTCCGCCGCCGTGGACACGGACGTGATCTGCGTCGAGGCCGGGATCTACATCGAGACCATCCGCACCGAAGGCAAGGCCATCTCGCTGATCGGTATTGCCGGCCCGGCGAACACGATCATCGATGGGGCGGGCGCGGCTCCGGTTGTCAGGAGCACGGACGGCGAAGGCCCCGACACCTTGATCTCCGGGTTCACCGTGACCAACGGGCACGCCGGGTATTCGGCCGGGGGAATCCTGCTGGAGAACTCGAGCCCGACGCTGGAGAACCTGGTCGTCCGCGGCAACTACTCGGGCTACGAGGCCGGCGGAGTCCAGATGGACGGCTGTTCCTCGAACCTCACCAACGTCGCGTTCGTGGAGAACGTGGCCGACGGCATTGGCGCCGCACTTCACCTGAACGACTCCTCTCCGAGGATGATGAATGTCGTGTTCGCCGACAACTGGTCGGGGTCTGCGGCAGGCGCCATCAACATCGACGACGGCTCCCACCCGCAGGTGGTCAACGCTCTCTTCCTGCGCAACTACTGTGACTACGACGGCGGCGCCATCTACATGTGGGGCGGTCTGCTGACCATGACCAATGCCACCATGGTGGCCAATGTCAGCGACTACGAGGGCGGCGCCATCTCCATGGACAGCGAGTCCACGGCCTGGCTGACCAACATCAGCTTCTCGGACAACTGGGCGAGCCACGAAGGGGACGCCTTCGCCCTGGGCGAGCAGCCCTGGGTGGACGGCAACCTCCCCTACCTCTCCCACTGCGCCTTCTGGGCCAACGGCGTGGACCCCTTCTCCGGTATGTCCAGCCCCATCGGGGTCGACGGCAACATCGGCGCCGATCCCATGCACCTGGACATCACGGCCGCCGACGCCATCGACTGGGACCTGCACCTGGCCCCGCCCTCGCAGCTGGTCAACGCCGGCGACCCCACCATCCTGGATCCTGACGGCTCCCGTTCGGATATCGGCGCGTACGGCGGCCCGGGCGCAGCGCTGTGGGAGCTGGACTCGGATGGATTCTTCGAGTGGTGGTTGCCCGGGGCCTACAGCCCGGTCACCTCGCCGGGGATGGACTGCGACGACCAGGACTGGATGGTGTACCCGGGAAGCGGCTGCTGACCTGGGCCGTCGTCACCGCCGCCGGAATCCCAGCGCCCCGATCAAGGTCACGAGTAGCAACGCCGCTGGGATGGCAGGGCGTCGCCCGTCACCCAGCGAACAGTTCGCCCGCAGATCCACATCCAGCTCGAGATCCCAGTCCTCGACCCAGATCTCGATGAACGCCCAGATACTCTGGTCCGTGGTGACGTCGGTCACCTGACAGAACACGGTGTGGGCGCCGACCTGGTCGGCCGCCACCCAGGTCACGCAGGGGCCATCGGTGTCGCCTGCGAAGGAACCCGCTCCGGGGTTCCAGTCGTACTCGACCATCGCGTCCGGACCTGCGATGACCGTGAGGCAGAGATCCACCTCCTGGCCGGGTTCGGCCACGTTCACATCGATCTGCAGACCGTTGACGACGGCCAGGTTGGTCACGTCGTCGATGCAGTCCTCGTCGAAGTCGCCGTCACAGTCGTTGTCCAGGCCGTCGCACCACTCGATGCCGCCGGGGTAGACGGTGGACTCGGAGTCGTCGCAGTCGCCCAGGGCCTCGCTCAGACCGTCGAGATCGTCGTCGGCGAAGTCGGTCCCCTCGTCGATGTCGCCGTCGCAGTCGTTGTCGAGGAAGTCGGGCTGTTCGGCGGCGTTGGGGTAGGTCAGCGCGTCGCCGTCGTCGCAGTCGCCCTCCTCTTCGGAGAGGCCGTCGCCGTCGTCGTCGGCGTGGATCGTGTCGTCGTCGATGTCGCCGTCGCAGTTGTTGTCCGCGCCGTCGGGCTGTTCCAGCGCCGACGGATACGTGTCGGGATCGCCGTCGTCGCAGTCGCCCTCTGCCTCGGCGTACCCGTCACCGTCCAGGTCGTCTTCGGAGAACGGGGAGTCGATGCGGACCACGGTGGTGAGACAGGTATTGTCGTTGTAGATGTCTGCGCAACACAGGGTCAGCGTGTGGAGGCCGGGGGTCACACCGAAGACGGACTCGTCGATGTCGAAGAAGAACTCGACCTGGCCGGTCGCGGGGTCGGACGTCTCCTGATCCACGTTCCCCAGCCGGTTGGACGCGAGGTTGCAGAACAGGCCCGTGTCAGGCTGCTCGTCGTCGAAGGCCTCGGCGAGGAGCTCGAGGTCCTCGTCGTCGTAGAAGACGGCCGGTCCGATCGGGTCCAGCAGCGATACCTCGGGTGGCGAGTTGATGATGCTACCGGGCGAGTTGGCACTGATGCTGACCGCGCGAAGGGTGCTCGGCTGGCCGGCGATCTCCACCTGGAGTACGCCGATGGCGTGGTCGCCGTCGGACTCGAACCGGATCCTGGCCTCGGCAGTGCCGCCCGGGGGGATGGGGGATTCGGGTTCGGACACGACCAGGAAGGGTCCGGTCGTCACCACTGCGGACAGCACGTGCGCGTCCACGTCCCCGACGTTGTGGATCTCCACGACCTCCTCGGCGGTGATGCCGCTGGGCACGTAGCCGAAGTCCACCTCGTGCGGAGTGACGTCGGCCTCGGGCATGTCCTCGCGGGAGCTGCCCAGGAGGACCACGGTGCGATAGGCCTCGTCCGGGTCGTTGTTGTACAGCGTGATGTAGGCGTACGAGTCCGTGGCCACCAGGGGGGCGAACGTGATGGTCAACTCCTCGGTCGCGCCGGGTTCGATCCGGATGACCTCGGAGCCGGGCTCCTTGCCAGGGGAGGGGAGCCAGCTCGCGTCGAAGGAGAACGCCTCGTGCGTGCTCTGGTGAACCACCTCGGGGACCTGTGAGAACACGAGATCACTCTCGCCGAGGTTCTGGACCTGGACGGTGTGCTTCGCATAGCTCCCCACGTCGACGTGCCCGAAGTCCACGAGCTGCTCGGACACGTGGATGTCCTGGGCTGGCTCCGTGTTCTCGCCTCCCGGGTCGCAAGAGGAGACTCCTGCGGCCACCACGAGGAGAAGGAAGCAGTTAAACCATCGGATTTTCTGGGTATTCATACCAACCCCCTGTACTTCAAACCGTAGCAGTCGTCTTGTCGGTCCGTCAATGGAAACTGCGGCCGTCAATGGACCCGGTGGCTGCAGCCGGACCTCTATTTCCTTGTCCCACCCCGGGTTTCCCGCATAAGCTTGGAAGCGGGAACAACCCACATCGGAAAAAACGGACCCAGGGGGAAGTCATGCTCGTCCGCGTCTCGACTCTGTTCGCAATTCTCGTTTTCGTACTCGGCGGGTGTCTCGCCGACTCGACAACCAGTCCGGAGCTGGCCTCATCGGATCTCGCCGTCGAAGAAGGGGACGAGTGTGACGATCCGAACGTCATCGCCCTCATCGGCGCGACCAGCTACGCCACCATCCAGGACGCCATCGACGTGGCCGTGACCGGCGACACCGTCGAGATCTGCCCCGGTACGCACACCGAGCAACTCTCCGTCCCACCGGGCCTGCAGGTGACCCTGGCCTCGTGGTCCGGCGACGCCCTGGACACGGAGCTGGACGGTGCCGGCACCGGGACCATCCTGTACACCAGACCCATGTCCGAGGTGACCCTCGCCGACCTGACCTTCCTCAATGGCTGGGCGCCCGTGAACGGCGGCGCCGTCTACGCCATGTCCCAGCGCCTGGAAGTCCAGCGGTGTCGCTTCATCGACAACTCGGCAGGCCAGAATGGCGGCGCCATATCGGTCAACTCGACGGTGGGCGGCATCCCCGGCCCGTGGGACGTGATCATCGAGCTGGAGGACAGCACCTTCGAGGGCAACTTTGCGGGCTACGGTGGGGGCGCCATCAACGCCGCCGCCAACACGCCATCCCTGCTCGCCATATCCGGATCCACCTTCCGCGACAACGAGACCACCTACGAGGGCGGCGCCATCACCTGCGGCACCTGGGACCTCATGACCCTGGAGCTCTTCGACAGCACCTTCTCCAACAACGTCACCGGGTACGGCGGTGGGGCCGTCGCGGTCGCCTCGTGGTCCAACACCCAGACCTGGATCGAGGGCTGCCACTTCCAGTCCAACCTCGCGGGGTACGAGGGCGGCGCCGTCTCCCTCGGCTCCTGGGACATCGGCGACCACCGCCTCATCGACTGCACCTTCGACAGCAACTACTCCAACCACGAGGGCGGCGCGCTCAAGCTCGGCACCTGGGAAGCCGCGCGGATGTTCCTACAACGTTGTACCTTCACCGACAACACCGCCGAGTCCACCAGCGGCGCCATCGACGTCGGCAGCTGGGCCTGGTACTACCGCATCGTCCTCGACGAGGTCACCTTCGACTCCAACACCGTCAACAACGGCAGCAACGCCGGCGGCGCCCTGTACGTCAGCTCCCGCCCCGAAGACGTCGACATGACCATCCACGACAGCACCGTCATCCGCAACGACAGCGGCTTCTACCTCAACGACGACACCCAGCTCGACAGCGTCAACACCGACTGGGGCAGCGGCCTCACGGACAACCTCGCCTACGACGTGGACACCGGCACGAACACCTACGGCATCTGGGGCGCTGGAGCGAGCTTCACCTGCCTGGGTGGGGGGATCTGCTGGTAGGGACGTCTTCGCCTGCGGCAGCTTGCCGCTACTTCAGGATCTCCGGCCATACGAACGACCTCGAGCACGACGCGCTTCGGTCGTCGACGTAGTAGACGAGGTAAGCCCCCGCATCGATGTCCGGGGGCGCGTCGTCCAACCCGGCCGGGTAGGTGACCGAGTCCGCGGGACAGCTAGCATCTCCCTGGATGGACCAGTAGAGGAGGTACTCGAAGTCGGGTTCGAAGGTGTAGCTGTACACCGAGACGTACCATTCCTCGGCCTCCTCGGGCAGGCGTTCCAGGGTGAGGTCGGGGCGAGCGCCCCATTCGTCGAGGCCCTTGGTGGGTTCGGGGGGTACGGCGTCGAGCAGGGGGCCCAGCGTCAGGACGTCGCCCGGGCTCACGTCCTCGAAGGTCTCACCCGAGCTCGCGTATTCGCATTCTTCGGATTCGGCGTACTCGGCGTCGGCGCTCACGGTCGCCGATCCGATCTCACCGGGGATGAACGGCACCTCGACGGGTTCGTCGGTCGGAGGTTCGCCCCAGAGCGAAATCCACTGCGTCGTGCCGCCCAGCTCGAGGCCCTGCGAGAAGGACACCTCCTCCGCCTCACCGTCCAGCAGGCCGTCCCAGGTGAAGGTGTCCAGCGTCGGCTCTCCCAGCGTGACCGTCACCTCGATGGTCTGGTCGGGGATACACGAGTCCCCGTCCTCCGAGGCCACATCGATCAGCGTGTTGCCGTCGTACCGCGTCACGACGAATGCCCACGAGTCGAGGCAGGTCACCGTCTTCTGGCTGCAGTACACCCCGTCACCGCACTCCTCGAAGCCGCTCTGGGCGGAGAACGAATAGCTGTACGTGAACGTACCCCCACCCAGCTCACCGAAGCTGATCCACCGCACCCGGAAGTCCATCGCCTCGGATGGGTCCACGACAGTCATCTCGACCGTGGCGGTGTCGAACTCCGTCGAGTTGCCCCAGTCGTACCGGGAGTGGTCGTGGACCTGCTCGCAGTCCACGTACGTATTCGCGTCTATGGCACTGTCGATGAAGCTCACCTGCTGTGGCGGCCCCTCGTCGAGCTCCACGAGGTACTCGCCTGATGCGTCCGTCTGGGTGACGACCTCGCCCACCTCGACCTCCAGCCCCTCGATCGGATCGCCCGACGCGACATCCGATGCCAGACCTGAGTACTCGAATACGGGATCGTCCGCGCTGTCGTCGTCCGCTGCGGTGTCGTCGTCGGACGCCTGCTCGGACGGACACCCCAGCAAGGCCAGCAGAAGAGTGAGTGCGACTGTGAACGGGAATCTGGTCATGCGTCCCTCCTCCTCGAGCAGGGTATCATCGAGGAGGCTGAAACAGTACAGCTGCACTCCCACGCAACAGCCCGCTCACTCACACGGGTAGCTGGCCCCGTTGTCCTTGACCGTGGTGCCGCCTCCGACCGCCAGCGACGACACCAGCTCGTCCACGTCGTCCGGGTTCACGCAGTCGTTGTCCATGATGATGAGATACCCCTCGACCGACGTGAGGTCGGACAGCGGGCTCAGATCGGACAGCGCGTTGTTGTTCTCCAGGGTGAACCACCCCTCCACGGTCGAGACCCCCTCCAGGACGGAGATGTCGGTCAGGGCCTGGTTTCCCCACAGCAACAGGTCGGGGAACGAGCGGTCTTCGGAGTCCGCGCCGTGGATGGGCAGTCCGTCGAGGCTCGTCAGCGACGAGTTTCCGTAGACGCTGAGTCCGCTGTCGAACCCTTCCGGGAGCCCGGCAAGGCTCACCAGAGAAGAGCTGTAGCCGACGGAGACATACGTGTATTCGGGGAGTTCGGACAGTCCTGCGAGGTCGACGAGCCCATCGTTGCCCACGATGTCCAGACCCTCGAGGCCGCGGAGCCGGGTGAGGCCCTCGAGGGTGGAGAGCGCGTCGTTGTCGCGGATTTCCATGTATCCATCGATGGCCAGGGAGTCGGCGAAACCCGCGAGGCTGGTCAGGGACGGATTGGATTCGATGATCAATCCACCCCCCACCGAAGCCAGCGCGGACAGCCCTTGCAGGGACGAAAGCGAGGAGTTCCCGATGATGTACACGTTCCACCACTCGTAGGGGTACGCCGACGTCGGGCCGGCTGTCATGAGCTTGGGCATCGAGACGGTGGTCAGGACCTGGTTCTCTTCGATCCGGAGGTTGGCGGCCACGGACCACAACTCGGGCATGGAGACCTGGGTCAGAGATGGGTTGTCCAGGATCTCGAGTATGGCCCGCGCCCGGACCAGACTGGGCAGCTCGATGGTCTCGAGGGAGTCGTTTTCCTCGATGGCGAACGAGACATAGAGGTATTCCCTCAGGTTGCCCGTATCGACGAGGCTGTCCAGGCCGTCGAGGTGGACCAGCTCGTCGTTGTCCTGGATGAACAGACTGCGCTCGACCACCGTGAGGTTGGGCAACTCGATATCGGTCAGGTTGTCGTTGCCGACGATCAGCAGGTCCTCCCATACCGCTTCCAGCAGGGGAAGCTTGAGAACCGTCAACCAGTCCTGATCCTCGAATCGCAGCGAACCATCGATCTCCACACAGCCTGAGATCTCCGTGAGGTCGGCCTCGCTGTGAATGTCGAACTGACCGGAGCACAGCGACGGTTCGTCCCCCTCGCCGCTGCCGTCGCCCGACCCGTCGTCGCCATCCGAACACCCGGCCAGCAACACGAGACACGCGACGAACGCATGGACACAGCGCGCAACAGACATCGGTGGCCCTCCCATCCAGGACGCTATCACCTGTGCGGGTGGGTGGGTCGGGCGTTGAGATGCCTGCTTCGGGTCCGATGCAACGTGGGCAGGCCTGGTACCATGGCAGGGGAGGGGAGAACCTGAGTACGCACACGCCACGCCTCGTCCTCGCCCTGGCCACGCTGCTCGGCCTGACAGCCGGATGTGCGGAGCAGCTGGTGTTCGTTCCCGAAGACCGCGGCGACCGCTCTCCCCACCCCGAGGAAGGGTGGGAAGCCCCGGATCCCATGACGCTGGGCGACCACTTGGCCGATGCCCGGTTCGTGTCCGAGTCCACGTACCAGCACGTCGGCTGGACGGTCGCCGGGGCAGGGGACGTCAACGGCGATGGATACGACGACATTGTCGTCGGTGCGCCCGGTGACAACGAAGGCGGTGAGGACCTCTACTATCCGTTCTTCACGGCGGGTGCCGCCCACCTGCTGCTGGGACCCCTGTCCGGAGAGGTGCCACTGGCCGATGCCACCGCCACGTTCGTCGGTGAGGCGGGGCTGAACATGGCTGGATCGTTCGCGGCGCCAGCCGGCGACCTGGACGGCGACGGACGGGACCAGTTTGTCGTCGGCAACATGGGCGCCTACTTCGCGAACGACGAGAGCCACGGCAAGGCGTACGTGCTCGACGGGTCATACGAGGGGAGCGTCGAACTCACCGAGGTGTCCCCCGCGATCGTGGGAGAGACCACGAGCATGTTCGCGGGTGCGAGTGTCGCATCCGCTGGCGACGTGGACGGCGACGGACAGATCGACCTGCTGGTAGGAGACGTCGCGGACGCGGCCATGGGCGAGCGCACCGGCGCGGCCTACGTCTTGCTGGGGCCCATCCTCGGCGACGTCCTCCTCGCCGACGCCGACGCCAAGCTCACGGGCGAGGCCGAGTTCGACGACGCTGGGTGGGCCCTCGATGCGGCGGGGGACGTGGACGACGACGGATTCGGTGACTTCCTGGTGGGCGCGCCCAACGACCAGGCCCAGGGGCCTGGCCACGCATACCTGGTGCACGGGCCGGTGAGCGGGGTGTCGAGCCTCGCAGAGGCCCCGGTCACCTTCGCAGGCGAGGCGGAGGGGGATCAGGCCGGCGCCAGCGTGGCCGGCGGCGACGACCTGGACGGTGACGGCCACGCGGACTTCGTCATCGGCGCGCCGTCCGCCGGGGCGCGGAGTAGCGATGACGGGACCGTCTACGTGATCTTCGGCCCGGTCGCGGGTGATGTGGCGCTCTCCAACGCGGACGCGGTGCTCCGGGCAGAGGGTACGAGCGAGGAGCTGGGCAGCTCCGTGGCCCTGTGCGGCGACGTGAGCGGGGACGGCGTGGGCGATCTCCTCGTGGCCGAGCGGGCGTCGGTCTACCTGGTCACTCAGCCCCTGGCCGGCCAGGTCGGCCTGTCGCACGTGGGACACCGGTTCCCTACCCATGGCGCCATCGACCTGATGAGTCAGGCCGTGGCCGGCGCCGGTGACGTGAACGCGGACGGCGTCGGCGACTTCCTCATCGGCGTCCCGTTCGACAGCTCGGATCACTTCGGCGGGGGGACGGCCTACCTGTTCCTGGGCGGGGCCGAGTTCGACTGAGGCGGCGTGTCCGAGCGGGTTTCTCGATATACCTGGTCGATCCACACCTTCTCGGGATGCCACCGCTCGAAGTAGATCCCGTCGTACGCGAGCTGGCCCACCTCGTCGACGAAGTCGGGCTCGCGGTCGTAGTCCCCGAAGTCGTGGTCACAGCAGCGTGTGACCAGGTGCGCCGCCTCGTGGGCGAGGGAGCGGCACACCGAGCCCGGCGCCCGGAAGTACACCAGCGCCGACAGCTGAAACGAAGCATACTCCTCCTCGGTCGAGGCCGCGATGTGACCGATCACCTCCACGGCGGACATCACCCCGTACTCCTGACCGCGGGCCCAGTCCGAGGTCGCCTGCTCCCAGATCTCGGACTCCACGTTGATCAGCACCTGATCCCCGCCGCGGATGAACATCGCGCTCCAGTTGGCGTCCGCCCCGGCAGCGGGCGCCGCACACATCAGCTTGTCTTCGGAGCGCACCACCATCAGCGCATCGACCATCTCCGCGAACGGGGGCGCGTCCTCGAACCGTCGCCCCAAGACCTCGTCCATGTAGTCCTCGATCGCGTGGAGCTCGGTCAGGGAGTGGTCGATCAGCGCCCACTCCTCGTCGCTGCATGTCCTCACCTCCCACATGCCCTCGACCGGATCGGACGGGCACGCGGTCACCCAGGCTACCAGCGCCAGGGCGAGCAGCGCCGTCGTCGCGGTCGGCCCACGGCGAAGAGCGAGCACGACGTGACTCAGATTCCCCAGCAATCCACCTCTCCCTCCTCCGGCACCGCGCACGCGTCCCAGGTGTCGAGCGCGACGTCCACGAAGCGCCCGGTCGTCGGCCCCCTCTCTGCGTGCTCGCCCCAGCACGACAACTCTCCGTCACGGGTGATTCCGCAGCCGGTGTCGGACCCGACACTGATCTTCGCGAAGTCGCCCGAGGTGTCCGGTACGCTGCCCTTCCAGCATGTCACGTCGCCGTTCTCGAACAGGCCGCACCCCGCAGACCTGGACAGGCTCACCTGCTGGAACGGCCCCGCACCGTCCAGGGGGTCCAGCGAGGCCGTGCCCCAGCAGTTCACGCGGCCGTCCACGGTGACTCCGCAGACCTCACCCTCGACCCCATCGATCTGCACGAACCGCTCGTCGGGCGCGTCACACGGTCCGCCAATCCCGGCGAACTCCTCGTCCCAGCAGCCCCAGCAGTCCACCGTCCCGTCCACCCGCAGCCCACACCCGTGGTCGTACCCCACCGCCACGCCCATGTACGGACCAGGCGGCGGTACGCACTTGCCCCCGGTGCAATCACCCCAGCACATCAGCTCGCCGTCGCGGCGCAGGCCACAGACCAGTCCTTCCCCGACCTCCACGTCCACGAACGCGCCGGGCGGAGACGCGCAGTCCCCGAAGTACGGCAGGCCGTGCATGTCGATGATGCAACGCCGGGCCCTGATCTCGCCGTCCGCGGCCACCTCGTAGCGGTTGATCCAGTCGATGTCCACGGCGAGCCAGTTCCTGTCCACGCGCTTCGGCTCGGAGTCGCACCCGCACACGAGCCCGGCGACCGTCCCGGCCGCAACGAGCACGCACGTCGCGAGTCGTCCTCTCATGGTCCCCCGGTGTCCGGGGTCGCCTCGAGCAGCTTCTCGAACCTCGCCAGCTTCAGCTCGGCGATGTTCTTCAGCAGCCACTTGCGCGACCACGGCACCACCATCATCGCCGTCATCGCCCAGTTGAACAACCGACTTCGCCAGCCTCGAGTGGGGAAGTCGTACAGCCCCTCCCGGGTGTAGTACGCGTGATCCGCGCGCATGATCCCGCGCATCGCCCACATCAGATCGCGAAATATCTTGCGACCGCCCACACCCAGGAACGTCGCCGGGCGGATCCACGCCTCGGCGCAGCGGCCCTCGATGGATGCGGCCATGTGCTCGATGCGCGCCGTGATGGCGTCGGAGTGTCCGTACTCGTCGGTGACGATGGTCAGCATCGGGCTGCGCTGGACCTCGGCCTTGGCCTCGATGATCTGCCGCAGGTTGGGGAGCTGTCGCAGCGGCCCGGAGATCAGCCACCCCATGGGCTTGCCGTGGAGGATGGGGCGGTGGCCGTTGCGGAAGTTGCGGTCGAAGTAGGCCTTGCAGGTGGCGGAGAAGTAGCGGTGGCGGACGGTGGCGGCGAACACCAGCACGTCGGCGGTGCGGATGCGCTCGTCGAAGGCCGAGGCGAAGCCATCCTTGTACACACACGAGCCGTCGTAAACGCACCGCAGACAGCCCATGCAGCCGCCCTTCATGCCGATGTCGTGCAGGTTCAGCACGTCCACCGGGTGGGGGCAGTGGTGGACGAAGGTCTCGATCATGTGCGAGAGGTCGGTGTCGTCTTCGGTGACGTCGGTGATCACGGTGACGCTGCGCCGGCCGGTCCTGGCGACGGGTTCACCGAGCATGGGTTCGTAGCCCGGCGGATCCCAGCGCACACGGGTGTGGTGGATCTCCGGCGGGACGCCGTCCTCGACGAAGCCGATGAACTGCCCCATCCACCCCTCGAGGTTGCGCCGCCCCTCCTCCCCGAAGATCTCCTCCATCTCCGCCGAGAACCCCCTGAACACCCCCATCCCCAGGTCCTCGGCGACCTCCTCCATGTAGGTGTGGGCGGTGTGGTCGAAGAAGTGCTCGGACGTGGTCAGCACCGTGGCCGGCTTGTCTGCGAAGGCCCCCTCGCCGGCGCGTTCGTACAGCAGCTCGACGAAGCGCACCAGGCCCGCGGGCGCGAGGAAGGTGTACACCGGGAAGGTCCAGAGCACGGCGTCGGCAGCCTTCATGGCCGCTACAACGTTGTTGAAGCGGTCCAGATCCCGCTCCAGGCGGCGCGTCCCGCGTCCCACGTCGAGCAGCTCGAACTCGTGCTCGGCGAACCGCCGCTGGAGGTACTGCACGTAGTGCAGCGTCGCGCTCTTGGCCCCGGTGGGGCTGGCGAGGATGGCGGCGATCTTCATGATCCTGCCGATCCCTTCTCCCACTCGATGACCGCCATCCCGGCAGTGTCCAGGTAGTGCCGGGCCAGCGGCATGGGATCCACGGGCGTCTTCGACTTGAACAGCGTGGCGATCCCCCGGCTGAAGAACCACAGCAGCGCGTGGATCCGCTGGAGCTGATCGTCCTCCATCGACTCCAGGCCCGGCACCTGCCTCATCGGCTCGAGGACGAACTCAGGCGGCGGCCGGCCCTCGAGCAGGTCGTTCACCACCTGATCCGATTCGGCGATCAGCTCGTACAGGTGCGGCTCCTCTCGGGCGAAGCGCAGGTTGCCGTACCCCATGGCCAGGAAGCTGGGCTCGCACTCCTCGCTGGTGAGGTAGGTCAAGGCCACGTTCGTCGCGCGAACGAAGACGTCCTCGTGCAGCTTCTTCATCGATCCGTACGCCCGGTAGATGGGCTGGGTCGAGCACCCCAGCGAGTCGGCCACCGCCCGGCACGACAGGCTCTCGGTTCCTCCTCCGCGCACGATCTCGAACGCCGCATCGAGGATCTGTTCCCGGGTCACGGATATGGTACGAGGCATGGTGGACTCATTTCATAGCAGGTGTTATGATAACGCATGTTGTTTTATGAATCGGAGGTTGTCAATTGAATCTTCATCGTTCCCCGATCCGCTCGTTCCTGCTGCTGGCCCTGGCGCTGGTAGGCCTCACCTTCACCCTCGGGACGGCCCCTCCGGAACCGCCACCACCCGAGACCAGCCCCCCGGCCGGCCTGGACGTCACCGTGACCGACATTCGCAACGCCACGGGCTCGATCCGTTTCGCGGTCTACGGCGATGCCGGGTCCTACAAGGAATCCACCAATCACCTCGCCAAGGCGACCATCCCGGCCGTGGAGGGCACCCTGACCCACCACCTCGACCTCCCCGCCCAGGGGACCGTGGCCGTGCTGGTCTTCCACGACGAGAACGACAACGCCGAGCTCGACGCCAACCTCATCGGTATCCCCAAGGAGGGCTACGGCTTCAGCAACAACCCCTCCGGCATGGGCAAGCCCGGGTTCGACGAGATCACCGTGGAGGTGGGGGAGGCGGCGCTCGCCGTGAATATCGAGATGAAGTACCTGCTCTAGCCGCCTCGATGGTGCCAACCCGTCCGTGAGTCCTTAGACGAGAAGGGTGACGACCCCGAACGCCATCGCCTCCGGTGACCTCTCCGTGCGCGCGGTGTCCACGTGCACCCTCACCACCCGCGTACTCCGCGAGTCCTACCGCATCATGCGCGAGCAGCTCCCCACGACCCTGTTCACGCGCCTGGGCGCCCTGTTCTTCCGCACCCTCATCCGCAACGCAGTCAAGAACGGCAACGCCGACCTCGTGGTCGCCAGGCAAGACAGTGGGGACCGGGTCGACGGCTTCGCCCTGCTCACACACACCAGCTCGTGGATCTCCGAGACGGTGCGTCGCTACCCCGCGGCCTTTGCCATGGCAGCCGGCTCGGCCGCCGTCCGGCCCAGGGTCTGGCAGCAGCTGGCCTCGCGCGGCCTCACCCACTTCTCGACCCCTCACAGGGCCCAGAACGGGCCGCCAGCCCCCGAGCTCCCCGCGCTACCCGAGCCTTCGCTGTACGTGATTGCCGTCCGTCCGGAGCGAGAGGGGCTGGGGATCGGCCGGGCCCTGCTGGGCGAGGTCGAGCGCAGCGTGATGCGAGCAGGCAATGCGCACTACACCGTGTACACGGCGTCGTCGAACCATCGGGCGAATCGGTTCTACCTGCGCAACGGCCTGGCTCACGTCGGCAACCAGCGGCCCGCGGACATGGACATGAACGTGTACGTCAAGGAGGTGGGGTAGGGGACTGAATACCCACGGTGGGACCGACGCCGCGGGCGACATGGACCGATCGTCGCTCAATACGATTCTTTCTGGATATGACGCCTAAGTTCATTTACCATGAGTTTCGTATCGTCATGCGAGCCAGGGACTACATCCGGGAGCTGGCGGCCCGCGGCCGCCCCATCGTCCCCCCCCCAGACGCGGGCGCTGCCATCGGCGGCCAGCCCCCTGCCCTGCGCGCGCCCCAGCCCCCGCCCACGCCGCGGGGCGGGGGGGGCCCCGCGCCCCCCACTTCTTCACCACCGAAGACGCGGTCGATGCCATCGGCGGCAAGCCCGATGCCGTGCGCGCGCAGCTGCGCCGGCTGGGGGAGCAGGGCCATCTCGCCCAGCCGGTGCGGAGCTTTCGCGTCATCGTTCCCCCCGAGTACCTCCGGCTCGGTTGCCTGCCTGCCGAGCAGTTCATCGATCCGCTGATGGAGTTCCTGGGGGAGCCCTACTACGTCGGGCTGCTCAGCGCGGCCGAGCGGCACGGCGCCGCTCATCACCGGCCACAGATCACCCAGGTTGTGGTGCGCAAGAACCGCGCACCCGTGTCCTGTGGAGTCGTCCGCGTCGTTTTCATCGCTCGCGCGGATCTCGGTCAGATGCCCGTGAGTCGGCTCAACACACCTCGGGGAGCCGTTTCCTACTCCACACCCGAGGTCACCGGGCTGGAGCTCGTCGGCTATCCCGGACACGCCGGCGGGCTGGACAACGTGGCTACCGTCCTGGTCGAGCTCGCCGAGCAGATGCGGCGCGATTCGCTGCGAAACGTGGCTCAGCGCTGCCCGGTGAGCTGGGCACAACGTCTGGGGTACCTCCTCGAGCTGGTGGGGCAGCAGAGTCTCGCACAGGCGTTGCGACCCATCGTTCGTGACAGAGCGCGAAGCTACACGCCACTGCGCCGCGCAGCCGCCACCGCGGGCGGCCAGCGGGTCCGCGAGTGGAAGCTCATCGTCAACGCTGCCGTGGAGGTCGACGCATGATCCCTCGCGATCACATCACGGCCTGGCGCTCCCAGGCTCCCTGGTCGTCCGATGCTCAGGTGGAGCAGGATCTCGTGATCAGCCGAGCCATCGTCGAGCTGTTCCGCGTTCCTCGGCTCGCCGACAGCTTGCTGTTCCGCGGCGGGACGGCTCTGTACAAGCTCTACCTGACGCCGCCCGCGCGCTACTCCGAGGACATCGACCTCGTCCAGGTTCGCCCCGAACCCATCGGCGAGACCCTGAGCTTGGCGCGGTCTGTGCTCGATCCCTGGCTCGGCGAGCCACGCCGCAAGC
>CAZLEO010000027.1:0-48335 GCA_964558555.1 uncultured Rickettsiales bacterium
GCTCCCTCATCGCCCGGCGGGGGTATCCTGCGGCCGCCCGGCCGGCGAGGTGATGTGTGGGGTGGGGAGCTAGCTTGCGTTGGACAGGTCCGTCGGCTCCCTCGAAACAACGGGCGATCCAAGAAGCGATGAAGTTCTCCGAGACGGAACCTCGGGGAGTCTTGGTCGACCAAGACGGTCTGGAGTTCTCGTTGGCGGAACCTGAGGGCCTCTTGGATGGCGCGCCGGAATCCAACCCCATGAGCCAAACGTGGCGTCGTGGCGCCATGACTGAGTCCCGATGAGTAGGAGCAGGGGGATTCGAGTTTCCCCGAACGCAGCTAGACCCTCGACTCCGTCCCGGACAGCAGCCGCTGGATGTTGGATCGGTGGCGCCACAGAAGCAGGACGCCCATGACGATGGCGGCGGGGAGGAGAGAGCGGGAGGAGGGGAAGAGGGTGAGGCCGGCGACCATGACGGCGAGGCCGACCAGGGCGCCCAGCGACGACTTGCGCGTGAATGCCACCACGGCGATCCAGGCGATGGTGGCCAGCAGCGCGGCCAGGGGGGCGGCGGCGAGGAAACCGCCGACGCCTGTGGCCACACCCTTGCCGCCGCGGAAGGCGAGGTAGGGCGAGTAGCAGTGGCCGAGGAAGGCCGCGAGGATGGTCAGGGAGACGCCGAAGGGGCCGTCCATCAGCCACAGGCTCAGCAGGGTGGGCACGAACCCCTTGAGGATGTCGCACACCAGCGCGGCCACGCCCAGGCGCCTGCCTGCGAGGCGGTAGACGTTGGTCGCGCCGATGTTGCCGCTGCCGGCGGTGCGGATGTCCAGGTCGGTGAGCATGGACGTCAGCACCAGCCCGAACGGCACGGCCGCGATCAGGAACGTCGTGATCAGGAAGGTGGCCTGGATCGCCAGCATCTACCCCTGCTCGTCGAGGAACTGCTGTACGCCTTCGGCCGTCTTGATCAGGTTGGGCTTGATCAGCGCGATGATGAACTTCTCGATCTGCGGCGCGATCCTGCGGCCCAGCAGCCGCGGCACTCCGGGGATACGTGAGCCATCGATGTTCAGCACCCCGCGGATCTCCACGCGGCAGCGGTCCGATCCCACCTCCACGAAGTGGTTGGTTCCGTGCGTCTCCACCATCTCGTTGAGGAACGCCAGCTCCATGCGCCAGTCCACACTCCACTTGGCGTCGTGCCAGTCCGCGTAGTCCTTCCACCGCAACATCTCCGGCTTCAGGATCCCCCGCGCCACCCGCGGGATATCTCCCTTGCCGTGCCACTCGTTGAGCAGGTGCAGGTCGTCGCCATCGCGTTCGTTCTCGAGCACGTCGATCTTGGTGATGTTGGGCAGGTACGGCTCGAGCTCGGGCAGGCGGTCGCGGTACGTCTCGTAGACCGTCTTTCGCGGGTACGTCAGGACCGTGTCGGTGCGAATGTCCATGGCTGTCCTCCGGGCGGAGATCCTACCTCAACTCCCTCGGAACGGTAGGATCACTCCAGTGCACCAGCCTCTCCCCAGCGTCACCCTCGCCGCTGCCGTCTTCCTTGCGACGCCTGCCCTCGCCGCCGACCCCGACCGCTGGAAGCCCCTGGCCCCGGCCGAGGACGTGTGGTTCCAGGCGAACGTGACCCTGCACTACCACGTGTTGCCGGACGCCATGCTGGACAGGGCGTACTCGCACCACCCGCGATTCGAGGGGTTCGCGCCGGGGGTGGAGATCGCGCTGAAGAAGGAGGGGTTCCAGCTGATCGGGTTGTTCGCGTACACGCTGGTGACGACGCCGGATTCGGTGTGGCTGGAGGCGGGGGACGCCAAGGCCCAGGCGGTGTGGGTCGAGCAGGACCTCAAGCTGGTGACGTTCGGGGTGGTGTTTGCCTACGAGTTCAGCTTTGCCGAGGCCATCGGCATCATGCCGGGTGTGGGCTTCACGCCCGTGTTCATCCAGGGCGGCGCCCGCCAGACCCCCACCGAGGGCCACCCCGACGACGCGGTCGAGGACCGCACCCCCAACCCCAACCACCCGGGCAAACCCTTCGACATCCGCCCGCGCAAGATGCTCAGCCCCGACCTGTCGGTGCGGCTGCGCATCCGTCCGGTGGAGCGGCTGTTGCTGTCGGTTGACTTCGGCTGGCGGACCTACGTGTACCTGGGCGCGTCGGTGGGATTCAAGGTGCCGTGATGGAAGGACTCGTCGGCATCGTCCTCGCCGCGGGCTACTCGTCCCGCATGGGCCGGTTCAAGCCGCTGCTGCCGCTGGGGCCGTACTCGGTGGTGGAGACGGCGGTGCGGGCGCTGCGTGACGGCGGGGTGGACGATGTGGTGGTGGTGAGCGGGTACGGGGCGGAGAGGCTGAGACCGGAGCTGACGCGGATGGGGGTGCGCGAGGCGTACAACGCGGCGTTCGACCGGGGGATGTACAGTTCGGTGCAGGCAGGGGTGGCGGCGCTGGGAGAAGGGGTGGGAGCGTTCTTCTTGTTGCCGTGTGACGTGCCGCTGGCCGGGGCGGAGACGGTGCGGCTGCTGGTCGAGGGGCGTGCCGTCGCTGGAGAACCGGACGTGTGTTACCCGGTGCACGAGGGACGGAGGGGGCATCCACCGCTGATCTCGGGGGGGCTCATACCGAAGATCCTGGCCGAGGAACCTGACGGCGGCCTGCGGGCGCTGCTCGGGCGGCACGAGGCGATCCACGTGGACACGCCGGTGCGGGGGGCGGTGATGGATCTGGATACGCCCGAGGCGTACGAGTTGATGCTGACGGAGATGCGCGTCAGCGCACCCTTCGACGGATCAGGATGACCACCCCCAGCACGGCCAGCGCCCCGGCCGAACCCAGCGGATAGGACGTGGACAGCAGCCCGGCGAAGGCAGCGCCTTCGGGGTTGTACAGGAACGGTGACGCGGCGCAGCCCTCACCCAGGCCGCCGATGGAGCCGCCTGCCTCGGACGAGCCGATGTGGGTCGCCAGATCGCGGCCGGTGACGACCACCTCCAGCGCACCCTCGGTGGCGATGGCGATGTCGAAGGTGGCGATTCCCTGCTCGTTGGTGTTGGCCACGTCGTCGAGCCCGTCGGGGCCGTGGATGGCCACGGCCGCGCCCACGAAGGGATCACCTTCGGGGGTGGTCACGGTGACGGTGAAGGTGGTGTCCGACAGGGGGAAGGCCTCGGGGTAGGTGACGGCGACCTCGATGGGGGGCTGGGTGCGCATCATCAGCGAGGTGTCGCCCAGCAGCAGCCACTGCTGGAACAGCCACTCGGAGTCCATGCCGGAGCCCCAGCGCTCGAAGACGTACATGCGCGAGTAGAGGGCGGCGGCGCCGAAGGAGGTGTGGCCGTGGTCGAGGAAGCCGTAGGCCATACCCTCGGCGATGTCGCCGGCCGGGTCCCACGAGGTGGAGGTGGAGGAGCCGAACACGCCCAGGGTGCCCGCGGGGGCGTCGGGGGTGCCGATCTTCATCAGGGCCTCGTCGAGGCTGTCGTCGGCGCCGTCGAAGCCGGCGTTGAGGCACGAGCAGTCCACGAGGATGGGCCAGGCGACGGTGTTGGTGAGCTGGTTGGCGTGGCTGAGGCCGAAGGGCGGGTTGAGCGACGACATGTCGTAGCCGCTGCCGTGGCCCAGGTACATCAACCAGCCGCGGCCCTCGTTGACCGCGTCGACCACGTTGTTGGCCGAGCCGGAGCCGTCCACCACGTAGAACTTGTCGATGACGGTGTAGCCGGCGGCCTCGAGGCTGACGGCCACGGCGTCGAAGCGCTCGTGATCGGGGATGCCGGCGCCACCCATCTCGTCCGTGGCCGCGCCGGTGGCCTGGCGCATCCACTCGGCATCGGCGCCCAGGGGCGGGGTCTTCTCGTAGCCGAGGACCTTGTTGACCTGCAGCGTCACCTCGTCGGCGTCGCCGCCGACCACACGGCTGATCATCACGTCGGGCAGCAGGTCGTTGCCTTCCAGCGTGGTGAACATGTAGTCCGACGCGCACTGGTCGTAGTCGCCGCGGTAGAACGGCACGTTGTCGCCCACCAGCAGCACGTGGGCCACGGGATGGGTCCACTCCTCGTAGGCCTCGGTGATGGCGGCCTGCACGTCCTCGGTGGCCGTGCCGACCTCCTCGAGGGTGCGCACGGTCACGTCCATGCCGCGCCGGGTCTTCCAGTTCACCAGGGGCTGGATGGCGTCCTGCAGGGCCTCCTCCACGATCACCAGCATGGACTGGGGCACCGCGGGGATCCCGTCGTCGGGCAGGGTGTAGTTGAGCACGTGGTGGCCGAAGACCTGGGCGAAGTCGCGGTCGTCGAGGGCCTCGGGGGACAGCACGGGCGCGTGCCCGTCGTGGTGCACGCGGAGGGTCGCGGAGCGCAGGATGCCCAGCTTGCCCCTGGCGAAGTCGTAGCGGGTGGCGCGGACCTCGACGCGGGCCACGGCGAGCTTGCGCAGCATGGCCGGGCCCTCGACGGTGACGGCCTCGGCGGGCCAGGTCCGGTCGGAGTCGTACAGGCGGCGGTCGATGGTCCAGGCGGTCGGGTCGGCGCGGCGCGTGGGGTGGGGGGCGGCCGGCAGGGGCGGCGCGGCGTCGATCCAGATCACGTCGGCGTCGAGCACCTCGACCCAGACGTTCGCGTCGGCGGGCACGGCGAGCAGGCTGCCCACCGTGGCGGTGGCGGGCTGGCCCAGGGAACGCAGGGTGCTGCCTCCGGGGACCTCGAGCTCGGACATGGCCTCGCCCTGGCGGTCTGCGCTGCGTACCCACAGGCCGGGCACGGAGACGTCCAGCGTGGTGGCGTCCTCGTCCACCTGGGCGACCCGCAGCGACGGGTACGTTCCCTCGGCTGACGGCACCGCCTGGACCCACTCGGCCCCGGCCGGGGAGGCCCAGAGCACGGCGCACAGCAACAAGATCACGCGCGGCATGAGATCCTTCCTTCCCAAACAACAGTAGGGCCGATCCAGGGCGGATGCGCAAGGGTCAAGAGGGGGTGATGAGTGGCGATTGCGTAAAAAGAACGCGTAGATGCGGGTGGAACGCGCCGTCCGCGCGACTCAGCGTCCGCCGACGCTCTCGTAGCCGATGCGGTGGTAGGGGTTGACGATCACGGACGCGGCGTTCTTGAGGTGGGCGCCCACGCGCTTGAGGTAGCGCAGGTGCAGCACCAGCACGAGCATGGACCGCTCAACCCCCTCCTCGGGGGCCTCGCCGAGGATCTCCTCGAGGCTCTTGTCGCAGAACACCGCCATGTTGCGGTACTGCTCCATGACGGCGCTGGCCGCCTCCGGGTCGGCGTTGGCGATGGCGTCGTGGGTCATGTCGAACAGCGCGACCATCTCGCGCTCCTGGTGGCGCACGCCCTCGGTGAACTCGCCGAAGTCCAGATCGCCGGGGGTGGACATCGCCAGCTCGGCGATGTTCTTGATGTAATCGCCCACCCGCTCCACGTCCACGACCACCGATGTCAGCTGCAAACCGGTGAGCAGGTCGCGGTTGCGCGCCAGGGCCAGGTGGGAGAACACGTTGCGGCGCACCTCCATCTGCTGGCGGTTGACCTCCTGGTCCATGCGGGCGATGCGGTTCCACACCTCGTCGGTGATGGCGCCGCGGAGGGCCTCGGTGGAGATCAGGAACATCTCGCGGGCGGTGCGCAGCATGGTCAGCGAGTCGTTGCGCGACTTCTCCAGCAGGCGGTCGGACGAGCCCAGCAGGCTCACGAGCTTGTCGAGCATGGGAGCTCCTTCTCTTCGGGGACCCGCGGACGGGCCCGTGCACCCCTTCAGTGTACCGCGAACGGGCGTCAGGAGCAGCCGGGGGTGGCCGCCGTGGGCGCGCGGCGGCGCGTGAGGTAGCCCAGGGTGGTCCGGATCAGGCCCAGATCCGTGCCCTGGGGGAAGGTGTACACGGCGCGGCGGCGCAGGTAGCGCGCCACCTGGCGCGGGGCCAGGTAGTAGTGCAGGTAGAAGTTGCGGTGGAACTCCATCAGCTCCTCGTCGCCGACCGCGCTGAGGTTGATGGGCAGGGCCGTGTTGTAGTGGGAGAACCGCTGGGGGTTGGCCAGCAGATCCTCGCGCACCTCGGCGGGGAACTCGTCGAAGCCGCGCGACGTGGGGTAGGGGGTGTACACGGCGACCTGGATCATCTCCGAGCCGATGCGTTTGGCGATGCGGAAGGTGCTCTCCATCTGCTCGAGGGTCTCGCCGGGGAAGCCGAGCATGTAGTAGGAGGTCAGGGCGATGCCCTCGCGGCGGATGGCGTCGGCCATGGCCACGGTGTGATCCAGCGACAGCCGCTTGCCGACCCGCTCGAGCAGGGCCGGGTCGCCGGACTCGACCCCGAACTTGATGCCCACGCAGCCGCCCTTGCGCAGGGGGCGCAGCATGGCCTCGTCGAGGTAGTCCGACCGCGTCTGGATCACCCAGTGCAGGTCCAGGTTGCGTCGCTGCACCCGCTCGGCGATGTCCAGCAACCGCTGGCGGTCGAAGCTGGTGATGTCGTCCATGAAGTAGAACGCGTCGAGGCCGTGGTCGCGGTTGAGCCGCTCCATGTCGTCCACGACGCGCTCGGCGGACAGGCCTCGCCAGCGGCGGCTGTACGACGCGCGCAGGGTCTGGCTGCAGAACAGGCAGTCGAAGGGGCAGCCCCAGCTCGTCTGCAGGAACCCCCAGCGCACCGGCCGCAGCCGCGGCACGTGCACCGAGTTGAGGCGGTACGCGTCCAGGTCGAGGCCGTCCACCTGCAGTGGGGGCAGGTCGTCGGGGACGATCTCCACCACGCGGCCCGGGGTGGGCTCCTCGCCGCGGACCACCGCCCCGGGGATCTCGTTCGCGGGGCGTCCCTCGGCCAGGGCCACCACCGATCCGAGCAGCTCGCCCTGCAGGCACGCGTCGATCGCGGTTTTCTCGCCCAGCAGCACGTCCGCCGAGTACGACGGGTGCTGGCCCGTGGCCCAGATGCGGACGTCGGGCAGCCGCTGGCGCACCTGCTGCGCGAACTCCAGGCAGTACGGGACGTCCGGGGTGGCCACGTCCAGGATCAGCGTCGCCGGCGCCTGGTCCGCGAGCCGCCTCGCCAGGCGCACCGGGTCCTCGCGGAAGGGGTGCAGGTCCGTGACCGTGGGGCTGAACCCGGCCCGCCGCAGCAGGGCCGCGCAGTACAGCAGCGGCGCCGGCCACATCAGATCGCGGGGGTGGGGTGCGCCGCCGTCGGTGGTGCCGCCGTAGTCGAAGGGCAGCCGCACCAGGGCCACGCCGCGGTCGTCGAGGGACATGTCAGGGCATTGTAGTCGGCCCAGGGCGGAGCGTCAGTGGCCTTGAGCCATCTAGGCGTCTGCGGGCGAGGTGCTACCATCGCCGTGCAGTGAAGAGGATCATCCGCCACCCCTACCATCCCGGCCTGAGCCGACGCCGCTTCCTGTGGAGCTCCGGCGCGGTGGGGTTCGCCCTGCTCGTGCCCGGGTGCTCGGACCCCGGCGACGACGACTCCGCGCACGTGGGGGACGATGACGACACCACGGCCCCCGGCGACGACGACGACTCCGCGCCAGCGGTGGGACGCGCGCAGATCGTGGACGGGCCGCTGCAGGTCCTGCCCGGCACCCTGGGGACGTGGACGCTGCAGCTCGAGGTGGGGGATGGCGGGCTGTTCGAGGGGGACGGGATTGCGCTGGGCGTGGAGCACGGCAGCGACTGGTGCTCGGGCCGTGACTCGCTGGGCGGGTTCGACTCGCGGTTCGGCGGGCTGACGGTGGACACGGACGGCGACGCCGAGTTCGAGGTGCTGCGCGAGACGTTCACGTCCGGGGGCAACGCCGCAGAGCTCCAGCTGGTCGGTGGCGCGCTGTCCGCGGGCCAGCTCGTGTGGATCACCGTGGGGGACCCGGACGCCGGGGACGAGGTGTACGCGCCGACCATGGCTCACGACGCGGCCCTGCACGTGTACGAGCACACCGACGATGAGCTCACCGACGACGGGTTCCGGCTGTACCGCGAGGTGCTGCCCACGCCGGTGGTGACCGTGATCGCGGACGAGGCCGTGGCGGTGGCGGTCCTGGCGCGGTCCCACGCCGAAGTGGGCGGCGAACTCTCGGTGGTGCTGCGGGTGGAGGACGAGCGGGGCAACGGGGTCGCCGACTTCGCGGGGGAGGGGCTGCTGCTGGACGACACCACCGGCGAGGTGCTGTGGACGGGTGAGGTGACCGGGGACGAGCGCGGCGCCTTCTGCGTCGAGGGGGCGTCCATCGGGGCCGAGGGGATCGCGCGCCTGCGCGCCGAGGTGGCGGGGCTGACTGGATTCGGCGGGCCCGTGCAGGTGGGCGGCGCCACCGTGCCGGTGCGCTGGGGGCAGATCCACGGCCACAGCCTCGTCAGCGACGGCCTGGGATCGGCCGACAGCTGGTACGCCTATGCCCGCGGCGCGTCCAACCTCGACTTCGCCGCCCTGTCCGACCACGGCTTCCTCACCGAGCAGGTGATGGACCACCAGTTCTTCCGCCACGACATCCTCGAGGGGGACTGGGACGGCTACGCCTCGGCCACCCGCGCGGCGAATGATCCCGGCGCCTTCGTGACCTTCCTGGCCTACGAGTGGACGTCGAACCTGTACTCGGACAAGAACGTGTACTTCCTGCACGACGACGAGGCCTGGGAGGCGTACCCGGCCACCCTGGACGAGCTGTACGCCCGCTACGCAGGCCGGGCCGACCAGGTGACGATCGTGTCGCACATGATGTGGGCCACGGCGTTCATGCGCGCCACGGACTGGTCCACCTTCGACGCGGATCTGGAGCGGGTGGTGGAGGTGGCCTCGGTGCACGGCGTGCGCGAGTACGCTGGCAACCCCTACTGGACCGACGACGACGTGTGGGCCCAGCAGTACGCCGCCGACATGGCCGGTAACCTGGTGGCCGACGGCCTGGCCGCGGGGCACCGCCTGGGCCTGGTGTGCGGCGACGACAGCCACCAGGGTATGCCCGCCAACAGCCACCGCGGTCGCCACCCCTGCCGCTGCGCCGGCCTGATGGCGGTGCGCGCGGCCGAGCTGACCCGCGAGGGGATCTGGGACGCCTGGCAGGGGCGCCGTACCTGGGGCACCACCGGCCCGCGGGTGTTGCTGGAGTTCAGCTGCGAGGGCGTCGAGATGGGCGGCGAGCTGGCCGGGCCCCAGGACCAGCCGCGCACCCTGCGCGTGCAGGTCCACGCCACGGTGGGGGTGGAGCGGATCGAGATCGTGCGCGGCGATCCTGCGGCGCCGGTACATGTCGAGACTTACGACACGCCCGTGTGGAATCCGCCCCCGCTGGAGTGGATCGACGACGAGGTCCTCTCCGGTGAGGACTTCTATTACGTGCGCGTGTTCATGGAGGGCGAGCAGATCGCCTGGAGCAGCCCGATCTGGGTGGTGGAGGAGCCGTGAGCGAGCATCCCTGGCGGTCGAGGTTGCTGACCATCGCCTGTTTGGTGGTGGCGACCCTGCTGGTGGCCGTGGGCCTGCTGTGGGGGACCGCCGCGTCCCGTAGCGCGGAGCTTCGCCGGCACTTCGGCGCCGAAGCCGAGGCGAGCCAGGGGCGGACGTACAGCCGTTCGGCCGGCGCGGACTGGGCGATGGAACAGGGCGCCGCCGCGGCGCTGTACGAGCAGGCGTGGGACGAATGCGGCGACTGGCCCGAAGCGGCCGAGGTCAGCCTGCGTCAGGTGCGGCGGGCCCTCGCCGGCAGCCAGGGCCTCGCCGGCAGCAACCTGCGGCCGCCGGGGGCGCGCGAGATCCCGCAAGCGTGCGTGGACGCGGGCCTGTCCGCCGAGAACGAGGACCTCGTGCTCGCTCAGCTGGACGAGGAGCTGTGCGCCCTGCTGGTGTCCTGCGCGCCGGCGCTGGACCACGTGCGGCACGGCACCACCCGCGCGGACACGGCCAGCCCGGTGGGCATCTGGTCGGAGTTCGTGCTGCTCGACGACGGGACACCGCGGCCCCTGGCCCCGGCCATGCAGATCGGACAGCTGATGCTGCTGCAGGCCCACGTGGCGGGCGCAGCGGGCGACCGGACCGCACAGCTCGACGGCCTGTTCGCGGTGATGCGGCTGGGCCACGACATGGCGCAGGGTTCGGCCATGGTCGGGGCCATGGTGGGGATCGCCCTGCAGGACCGGGCGAGCGTGGATCTGCTGTGGTTGCTCGGCCGGGATGAGCTGACGGACGAACAGGCCGCCCACGCGGCGCGCGAGCTCGAGCACCTGCTCGCCCACCCCATCTCGGTGGAGCACGCCGTGCGGGACGAGCTGCTGGTGACCACCGCCATGTGGGCGCGACCCGATCAGGCGCCCGTGACGGCGCTGGAGGTCCGCGGCGCCACCTGGACGCTCGTCGACCGTATCGTCATCGGCCTGGCCACCGCCGACCTGCTGGAGATGTGGCAGGAGCTGATCGCCATCCAGGACCTGCCCTACCCGGAGCGTGCGCGGGCGTACCCCCGCCTCCAGCAGAAGGCCGCGGCCGGCTCCATCGCCGCGGTGCAGCCCGAGGTCGGGGCGTTCGATGCGCGGATCACCGCCTCGCGCACCCGCCTACAGCTGCTCGCCACGGCCCTGGCGGATCTCCGCTTCCAGCTCGCGCACGATCGCGTTCCCGCCTCCCTGGACGAGCTCGAGTCCCTGGTGCCGGCGCCGCCGCAGACCGATCCCCTCACCGGCGGCGAGCTGGTGCTCGAGGATCGCGGCGACGATCGATTCCTCTCCTCCAGCGCCCTGCGCGCGCGCAGCCGGGCCTCGCTGGGCCTCGAGGAGATCGCCGGCGGCATCCACCCCGAGACCTACCTGGAAATGCGCCTTCGCGATATCTCGTCTGAAACGATCCCTTCCCCCGATGGACAGGAGTCATTAGGCAAGGCTAACGACTGATCGGACGATCGCCAGGCAGCGGGGCGCCTCACGACTCTGGACTCGGTCCGGGGATAATGTCACGACCCTCTGCGTCCGGCGAGTACGCGTAGATTCGCGTGCTCACCGGCTTGCCCGGCGAGAGCCGGAAGCCCGCGTAGTCCGGGGCGGTCCGCCCCATGGTCTCCAGCAGCAGCGCAAATCGGTCGGCGGACGCTTCGGTGCGGCCGGCCCTGCCGACGATGTCCGCGACCACGTCGCGCGGCGGCCGCGCCACGTCCACCTTGGCGCCGTCGAGGAGGCCGCCGTCGGCGAACCCCAGGGACAGGAACGACGTCCGGCCGGCGAGGCTGCCCTCGTGGTCGGCGAGCGGGGCCCAGTCCTCGGCGGAGATCCCCGCGAGCCGGGCGGCCGCCGCGAGCCGCGCGAAGGCGTCGGCCTCCTCTGGCTGGCTGAAGTAGAGCTTGAACAGGCTGGAGCCGGCGGGCTGTTCGGCGCACGCGAGGAAGTGCACGGTGCGCTTGCCCAGCACACGGGCCACCTCCCCGGCGCGATCCAGGCTCGCCTCGTCCACGCCGGCCTCGGCCAGCCACGCGCGGGCCACGTCCATGCCCGGCCGCCGCCGCACGTACCAGGAGAACTCCCGGGGGCCGTCCGGGCCCACCTCGATCTTGAAGAACAGGTTGCGGTGCTCGAAGTAGCGCGCCGTGACCAGCAGCCGCCGGATGCGCTCCTCGTCGATGCCGTGCCGCTCCATGAAGCGCGCCACCCGGTGGGTGAAGTCCTTGTCCGCCCCGCGGGTCATCAATCCCAGCTCCGCGGTCCGGTCGTCCACGGACAGCTCCTGGTATCGCCCCATCTCCTCGGGGAATGCCTCGACAAAGGGGGTGACCTGCTCCCAGGGCAGCTCCAGCGCGCCCAGCATCACGCCCAGACGCGCCGATCCGCGGAACAGGGCTTCGAACCCGGCCATGGGCGGGATGCCGCTCATCGTCGTCCCTTCACGATCCCAGCCGCTGGAACACGGCGTTGACGGTGGTGGCCGCCAGGATCGCACCTGCGGCGCAGGCCGCGCGACCCCAGAGCGGGAGTCCGGCCACCAGCGGCGCGACCAGCACCAGCGCCACCAGCGCCACGGCCCAGGCGATCAGGTACTCGGTGCGCAGGGCCGGTGGCGGCCTCCACACGATCCAGCCACGGCCCCACGAGCGCAACCAGGAGTTCTCGGTCATGGGTCATCAACGCTTGTCGGTGACCAGCCGGTTGATGAAGTCGCGGAAGCCGATCTTGCCGCCGCCGGCGTTGGCCTCCATGCCCCAGTCCACGGGGTTGAGGCCGTAGGCGGTGGGGTCCACGTTCGCCACGTACAGCGAGGCGAACATGATGGGGGGCATGCGGATGGCCAGGTCCTTCATGCTCGTCCCCACCACCGCGGGCGCCTTGGACAGGAACGTCGCGTACACGTCCTGGAAGCTGCGGCCGTTGGGGAAGGACATGCCGCCGTTGTGCAACCCCAGGCGGGTGTTGCCGATCAGGGCGTCGAGCTTGGACGCGTACAGGGCCACGTCCTTGGACCCGGACGTGAGGTGGGACGCCGAGGAGGCGCCGGTGACGGCCTTCTCGAACTGGCGGTAGTTGGCCCCGGTCTCCAGGGCCTCGATGAAGACGTTGGCCTGCTCCACGGACAGCCGGCCGGCCTTGACCCCGTCGAGGATGGTGGCGCGGGCCTGCAGCGTGTGGAACACGTGGGCCAGCTCGTGGCGCTTGGCAAAGTTCACGTTGGCGGCCAGGTCGTCCATCTTGCCGAAGCCCGCCAGCTGGATCTCGTTGAGCCCCTTGGGGAACACGCCCACCGTGTCGAGCTTGGTGCTGATGAGGATGTCGTACTTCTTCGCGAAGTCCGCCAGGTCGTCCATCATCTTGTTGAACTGGGCGCCGGTCATCGGCCCCGACGCGTCGCCGATGGAGCTGTCGAGGATGGTGCGCAGCTCGTCGGCGATGGTGGCCGAGGCGGTGTCGTCCAGCTGACCGCCCATCTTCGCGGCGTTCTTGCCGCCGGCCTCGCCGAGCTCGCCCCCCAGATCGCCCGCGGCGTCGCCGGTGGTGCCCATCTGGCTGCGCACCTTGGAGCCGAAGGACTCGCCGATGCTCTTGAACCCGGCGCCGGCGAGGAACCCGCCCAGGGCGCTCATGCCTCCGTTGGTGACCATGGACGAGCCGAGGTGCCCCAGCAGGTCCTCGGAGTCGCCCTTCCAGGCGTCCTCGTTGGCCAGGGCCAGGAAGGCGCCCTCGCCCAGACCGCCCATGCCGCCGTCGATGGCGCCCTCGAGGCCCGCGGACAGGATGCGTCGGCCGGCGCCGCCGAACACCTTCTCGAGGGTGGGGCCGACGCTCTGGCCCACGGCCGTCTTGCCCAGCCCCTCGACCATCTTGGTGGCGAGCTGGCCGCCGACGATGTTCAGCCCGACCTCGATGCTGGCCGAGCAGGCGTCCACCAGGGCCTGGGCGCTGCCCACGTCGTAGCCCTCGCCCTGGATGGCCCGGTTCATGCCCACCTTCAGCGCCGCGGCGAGGACCATGGCCTCGGCGGCCACCGCGACCTTGCCCCCGAGGGAGGCGGCCAGGGCGGCGACGAACGGGCCGGCGGTGCCGGCGGTGAGGATGGTCGCGGCGATGCCGACGATGGCCACGGCGATCTGGGTCGCCCACTGGGCCACCGACGCCTTGGTCTCGCGGTACTCGGCGGTCATGCGCTGGCTGAAGCGCTCGTCCTGCCGCAGCTGGTCCACCTCGTCGGCGGTGACCTCGCCGTCCGCGTGGGCCTGGTTGAACGAGGACTGGTACTCGCGCCAGGCGTCGTCGGCGTTCTCGCCCGACGTGGAGAACACGTCCATGATGCCGGCGCTGACCGTGGAGCCGCGCTCGCGCTCGAGCTCCTCCTTGGCGCGGGCGAGGCGCTCTTCCTCGCTGCCGGGCTCGCCGCGGACCAGGTCCTTGGCCTTCCAGTAGTCGCGGTTGTCCAGCTCCGCCTGGAGCAGCTCGTCCACGTCCGGGGCGATGGCGCCGTTGCTGTACCACTCCTTGTCGTAGGCGGTGCACAGCTCGAAGATCAGGTCCTCGTCCGTGCCCGCGCCCGACGTGGCCCAGTGGAGCCGCTGGCGTCCGGTGAACGTGCCGTCGCGCAGGACCGCGGTGAAGATCGAGTACTGCCGTGACGTGATGTCGCCGCGTACCGCTTCCATGATCTCCGCGTCGGCCAGGACCTCGGCGCCGCCGCCTTCGCGCGACACCCGGACCAGGGCGTCGTAGAGCAGCTTCTCGTCGGTCCCCCAGCCGGCCACGGCCTCGCGCATGACCGCGCTGGCCGCTCGACCCGAGCCGCCGGACAGGGCGGTCATGGCGCGATCGTAGTCCCCCGCGCTGAGATCACCGCGCAGGGTGTCGAGCACGCCGTCGGGGTTGTGTGCGCTGATGAAGTCCCGTTCGGCCTGCGTCAGCCCGGACAGGACCTCCCATACCGTGGTGTCGTCGGTGCCTGCCCCGGCGCACGCCGCCATCAGTCGACCCACGGCCGAGTGGGACTGGCCCTCGCCGGCGACCAGGGCGCTGGCGCCCTCGTGGGCCATGGCGTCCTCGCCCATCGATGCCTTCTGGCGCTCGACGTAGGCCTTGCGGTAGTCCGCGTCGAACTTCAGGCGCTTCTGGTGCAGCGACTCCTGGGCCTTGGCCAGGTCCTCGCCGGACAGCTCGCCCTCGAGCCTGGAATCGATGTCGCCGGGCAGCCGGGCGTACTCCTCCGCGGTGAGGTCGGCCAGGGCGGTGGCCACGCCCTGCTCGTCCGTGCCCCAGCCCGCCAGGGCCACCTCGATGCGGTCCACGTTGGTCAGCGTGCCGTTGAGCATGCGCTGGCAGCGCAACCAGTCGGCCGAGTCCAGGTCGCTGCGGATGTGGTTGAGCAGCGCGGGCTGCTTGAGGACGAACTGCTTCTCCTCGTGGGTCGCGCCCTCGAGCTCGCGCCAGATGGTCGCCTCGTCGGTGCCCCAGCCGTCCACGGCGCGCCGCAGCTTGCCCGCCAGGGCGCCCTGGCCCTGCAGGTAGGCCTGGGCCAGCTTCCAGTCGGCGCCGGAGAGCTCGTCTCGGAGCAGGGCCTTGATCTTGGCGTCCTTGCGCACCACCTCGAGCTCGGTCGCGCTGGCGCGGTCGAAGGCGTTGAAGATCTTGTCCTCGTCGGTGCCCCAGCCGCGGGCGGCCTCGCGGATCTTGTCGGCCAGGGTCAGGCCGCCGCGCTGCAGCAGCTTCAGGGCCTTTTGCAGGTCTCCGCCCGACAGCTCGTCGCGCAGCTCGGTGACCAGCGGGGGGCTGTAGCGGCCGTTGTACGCGGTCTCGATGGCCTTGGTCAGGTCGGTGCGGCCCGTGTACAGGATGTCGAGGACCTTGCGCTCGTCGGTGCCCCAGCCGTCGAAGGCGTCGTGCAGCTGCTTGGCCTTGGCCGCCGCGTCGAATCCCGGCGGTATCCCGCCCTCGTCGGCGCTCGCCGCCGCCTCGGTCTCCTGCTGCACGGCCGCGCCGCCCGCCAGGGGGTCGGCGAGGGGGTCGGCCAGCTGGAAGCTGTCCAGGTGGTCCTGGGACACGCGGGCGGACTCCTCCGCCTGGACCGGCTGGCGATCCGCCTCCTTTGGTGCGACGTCCACTCTCCTGCGTTGGCCCACGGGCACTCCTTCGGGGAGTTGCATACTTGCAGCGGGGCACGCAAGGTTCAACTGTTACGTAAGGCCTGCTCGGGATTTGTTGCAATACAACATGGTCCAGGCGCGACGTTGTACAGTGCGTTCATGGCCCCGACCAGCCCCCTGCACACCTCTCCACCGCGGTTCCGCACGCGACTGGGCCTGCGGCTGGCCTCGCCGCTGAGCGTCCTGCTGCTGGTTCCGGCGCTGGTGGTGGGCGTGGGCGCCTTCATGGCGGTGTCGGGGCAGACGAGCCTGCGGGCGTCCATCGACACCATGGCCGAGGCGCGGTTCGTCGATCAGACCGCGCAGGCGAGCCGCCACATCCGCGACATGCTGGGCCAGGCCGATCCGCTGCTGGATGGGTTCAGGGCCTTCGTGCGGGAGCAGGAGACCGCGCCCACCCCCTTCCTCGTCGCCGAGCACCTGTCCACGTCCATGCACGGCCGCAGCGGCCTGAGCTTCGTGTCGCTGGGCTCCGAGGAGGGGCACCTGACCGGCGTCTACCTGGACGACGAGGGCCACTTCTGGCTGACTCACCGTCGCCGCGACGACGAGGGCCGCAGCCACCTGCGCGACTACCGCATTCCGGCGGTGGGGCCGCCGATCCTCGAGCGCGAGGATCCGGACTGCGGCTACGACCCGCGCACCCGCCCCTTCTACGAGCTGGCGGTCGATCGCGGCCGGCGCACCTGGACCGAACCCTACGTGTTCTTCGACAGCGGCGTGCCCGGCGTGACCCGCGCCGAGCCGCTCCGGGGACCGGACGGCGACCTGATCGGGGTCCTGTCCGCGGACTTCAACCTCAACGACCTGTCCGACTTCGTCGACGGGCTGGACACGGTCCCGTCGGGCCGGGTGTTCGTGTACACCGCCGGAGGGGAGGTGCTCGCGCACCCCGGGGTGCGGCGCATGTTCGGTCAGGACGCGCGGGGCGCGGGCGAGCTGTTGCGGGTCGCCGATCTGGACGACCCCGTGCTGGCCGGCTTCTTCGAGCACCAGCCCGAGATCGCGGCCGACGCCGTTGCGGCGCAGCCCTTCGTCTTCGACGGGGGGGACGAGCCGTACCTGGCCGCCGTGGCCCCGTGCGTCGTGGACGCGGACATGGTCTGGTACGTGGGCGCGCTGGCGCCGGAGTCGGCGTTCATGGCGCCCGCGCGGGACCACCTCGTGGGCGCGGTCCGCATCTCAGCGGTGGCCCTGGTGCTGGCGCTGGCCGTGGCGTCCCTGTTCGCGGTGAACCTGGTGCGGTCGCGGCGCGAGGTGTCCATGGCACGCGCCGCGGCGCGGGCAGCGCGCAAGGAGGTGCGGGAGCTGGGGTCGTACCGGCTGCTGCGCCGCATCGGCGAGGGGGGCATGGGCGAGGTGTGGCTCGCCGAGCACCGGCTGCTGGCCCGTCCCGCGGCCATCAAGCTCGTCCACGGCAAGGCCATCGCCGAGGAGTCCCGCGAGAAGGTCGCCGGTATCCTCGCGGGCTTCGAGAAGGAGGCCCGCGTCACCGCCAACCTGGCGTCGCCCCACACGGTGCGGCTGTTCGACTACGGCGTGAGCCGCGACGGCGTGTTCTTCTACGTCATGGAGCTGCTCGACGGCGTGGACCTGCAGGCCCTGGTGGACCACTGGGGCCCCCAGCCGCTGGGACGGGTGGTGCGGGTGCTCGACCAGGTCTGCTCCAGCCTCGCCGAAGCCCACGACGCGGGGATGGTCCACCTGGACATCAAGCCCGCCAACGTCTTCCTGTGCCGGCAGGGTGACGAGGCCGACGTGGGCAAGGTGCTGGACTTCGGCCTGGTCAAGGTGCACGCCGAGGGGCGGGGCGAGGAGGGCGAGCTCGACGACCTGGTGGCGGGGACCCCGGCGTACATGTCCCCGGAGCGAGGGCTCGGCCGCACCGACGTGGACGGCCGCGCCGACCTGTACTCCGTGGGGTGCCTGGCTTTCTGGCTGCTGACGGGCCGCACCGTGTTCGACACGGACCAGCCCACGGTCATGCTGCGCCACCACGTGAACTCGCCGCCCCAGCGGCCCAGCGAGGTGTCCGCCCGCCCCGTACCGCTGGAGATGGACCACCTCGTGCTGCAGTGCCTGGCCAAGGACCCGGCCCAGCGGCCCGGGGATGCGCGCGAGCTGCGCCAGCTGCTCGCCGAGGTGCCCATCCCCGAGGATCAGCTCTGGACCGACCGCGAGATCCGCGCCTGGTGGGCCGAGCACGGTGAGCTCGTGCAGATGGTGGACTCCGGGACGGCGTCCCAGGAGGGCAAGCGCCTCGTGCGCGGCACCACCGAGGTGATGCTCGAGCCCGTCGACGGCGACACCCAGGTGCTGGACCTCACCGTGGACAAGCTCGAGCCCACGCGCTAGATCCCCAGGATCTTCGTCGCTGCTCGAGGCCACGTCCGTCAAGCTGGCGGCCTCGGCCGAGTGAACCTACCGTAGGCCGGTCCCTGGACGACCTGACCAGGAGGGGGCCGATGGGCTCGACTCGAGTGCTGTTGTGCGTCGCCGTGTTCGTGCTGGCCTGTGGATCGACCGCGAGACCGGACTGCTGCTCAAGATAGAGGCCACCGTGGGAGGCGATGGGGAGGCTGCGGGCCGCGCGATCACCATCATCCGGGACAACTTCGATGAGCTGGCCCCCGGTGTGCCGATGCCCATGCGCACCCGGTCTCTGGTGGCGGGTCAGCCTTTCTCCACCACGGAGGTGGTCTCCGTGGGATCCTTCGAGGAGTCTCCCCCCTTCGATCCCATCGCCACGCACAGGGTCCTGGAGGTGCGGGCCCAGGAGAACAACGAGCAGCAGTACCGCGAGGTGATCGCGGATACGGACATCAACCCCGCCGTCGTCGAGTACCTGCGGGACCGGGTCTCCGCGCCGCAGCACAACCCCCACGACAACATCGAGTGCGTGCTCAACGACTTCGACGATCTGGGGCTGCCCGCGGACTCGGTGGACCTGGCGTTCCTCGCCGGCGTGGGGCTGGGGCGCTTCACCCAGCCGTCGGACACCAACCGCGCCATGATCGACAGCATCGCCAGGGCCGTGCGGCCCGGCGGCCGGATTGCCGTGATCGAGAACCGCGCCCAGGGCAGCCGGGTCCCCACCGCCACGCTGGGGTTCGCCCTGCTCGATCTGGACCTGGACGATCCAGACCTCGACCCCATCGGGTGGCCCAAGCACGCGGCCACGCAGGGCCTCGCCGACGAGATCATCGTCGCCAGCTTCGAGGCCGCCGGCTTCGAGTTCGATCACGCCAGCGACCTCATCGAGGGCCAGGCGTTCCTGTTCCTGCGCAAGCCCCGCTGATCGTCGCCCCGCACCCCGCCACGCGCGCACCGGTACAATGACCCGCACGGGCGCGGGGAAGCCCGGGAAGGGGGTCGGATGGCCACTGCCGCTGAGAAGCTGCGCACGTATCTGCTGTTGCTGGTGCTGCTGTCGGGCTGCGTCGGGTTCGCCGCCGGTGCCCAGGAGGCGGTCGAGGTCGAGCCGGAGCGCCGTACCGCCGAGCCCGCCACCGAGCCCGCCACCGAGCCCGCCACCGAGCCCGAAGAGTCCGTCGACGTCCTTCGCGCCCAGATCGCCGTGATCCAGGCCCTGCTCGCCGGCGAGGTCACCGCCGAGATGGACCTGCGCAGCCTGCTCGGGGTGGACCTGCGGGACGCGCCTGCCATCGAGCGACGGGTGGAGGACCTGCGCGCGGGGATCGACGCGAGGACGACCGAGCGGGACGAACTCACCGCCGGCGCGGGCGACGACGACTCGGCGACCCCCTCTGCGGCGGCCACTGCGCGCGTCGCCCACCTGGACCTGATCCTGGAGCGCGACGGGCTCTGCCTGGCCTTCCTGTCCCAGCCCACCGACGAGCTGGCCGGCGCCCTCGCCGCGGTGGAGGAGCAACGGCGGCTGGCCGCCGAGCGCGCGGCCGCGGAGATCGCCCGGCAGGCGGCCGAGGACGCCGCCCGCCTGGCCGAGGAGGCGCGACAGCAGGCCCTGGCCGAGGCCGCCGAGGCCCGCTCGGTGGCCCTGGCCGATCTGGCCGCGGAGCGGGCGCGGGTGGAGGATCTGCGCAGCGAGGTGGCCGCTCAGGCCAGCGCGTACGCGGACGAGCGGCTGGCGCGCGCCGAGGACGCGGGCAAGCGGCTGGACCTGGTCCAGCGGGTGGACGCCGCCCTGGAGTCCGGTGAGATCACTCCCCCGGCAGCGGACGAGCTGTACGACGAGAGCGTGGACGCCCTGACCGCGGCGAGGGCCGATCTCGACGAGGCGCTGGACACCCAGCGCGATCCCTCCCGCTACCCCGAGTACGAGCCAAAGATCGACCTGCAGGACGACGTCTTCCTCAGCCACCCGCTGGAGCTGGACGCCCTGCAGCAGGCCGTCGAGGCCCTGGACGCGGAGCGGACCGCGGGGCGGCTGGACGAGAAGCGGCAGCGCTGGGAGAAAGTGGACACCTTTGCCGCGCAGCTGCTGTCCCTGGACGACGGCAGGCTGGACCTGATCCCGCTGCTGTCGCGAGACAAACGCGAGCGGGTGATGGGGCTGGGGCCGCAGGGGCTGGGGCAGCTGGCGCGGGAGGCGGGCCACCTGCGGCTGATGTCGCGGTGGTACGTGCGCGACCGGGCGCGCAATCTGCTGGGCGCGCCGGGTTGGGCGCTCGACGTGCTCGGCCGCGCCTCGACGCGATGGGTCGCCGTGGCGCTGCTGTCGCTGCTGGGCCTGGCCTGGTACCTGCAGCGCCGCCGTGTGGCGCTGCTGACCTACTTCAACAAGAGCGTGCGCCTGCGCACCCGTGGCAGCCCCTACCAGCGCATGGCCCTGCGCTGGCTGCGGCTGGCCAACGCCCTCGCCGACGAGGTGGTGCTGCTGGCCGTGGTCTGGATCGGCTGCGGGCTGGCGCTGCGGTTGCTGCCCGCCCCCGAGGTGGTGCTGCTGCGCCAGGTGGCGCTGACCTATGCGGTGTACCGACTGGCCATCGCCTCGGTGCACCAGTTCTTCATCTCGCTGATGACCGTGACGCGTTCCGCCGTGCCCGCGGCCCTGAGCGAGCGGGTGTTGAAGTCGCTGCGCTTCCTGGGCGGCTACGGTCTGGCCGTGGTGGTCTTCTTGATCGTCTCGAACGTGGTCACCGGCCGCGGCTACCTGTACCGCCTGGTCCAGGACTTCGCCTGGCTGGGAGCCATCCCCATCCTCGCGATCCTGCTGCGCCGCTGGCGCGACGACATCTTCGAGGCCCACCTCTGGGCCTTCCCCAGCTCCAAGCTCGGCGAGCGCATCCGCGAGCGCCGCAGTTCACCCACGGCCCTGTTGCTGGCCGTGCCCGCCGTGGTCCAGCTGGCCGTGCGCGCGGTGGGCGTGTACGTGCGCACCGCTGCGCTGCGGTTCGAGCGCATCCGCAAGGCCCTGGCCTACCTGTTCCGCCGCCAGATGGAGACCCAGGCCGTCTCCGTGGGCAAGGGGGTCGCCGATCTGGCCGAGCTGCCCGACGCCCTGACCGCCGCCTTCGGCAACGAGGCTTGCGAGGACGTGTGCGTCGACCACTTCCCCGACATGGACAAGGTCGTCGAGGTGGTCCAGGGGTCCGAGGCCCGGTCCAGTGGTATCGCCGTGGCCGTGATCGGCGCCCGCGGCAGCGGCAAGACCACCTACCTCGCCGAGATCCAGCGTCGCTGCGACGGCGTGAACTTCTCCTCCGGCCGGGCCGAGGAGTCGCTGCTCGACGAGACCGACGTGTGCCGCATGCTGTCGCAGGTGGTGTCCGTGCCCGCCGCGGGCACGGTCGAGGACCTCACCGCCGCCCTGCTCGCCGCCGAACCGCGCGTGGTCCTGCTCGACCACGGCCACAACTTCGTACTGCGCGCCGTGCGCGGCACCGATCCCTACGTGGCGCTGACGCGGCTGGTCCGCCGCACCGCAGGGCACGTGACGTGGGTGTGCGCCTTCGCCCACCACACCTGGGAGTACCTGCGCTTCGCCGGCGGCGCCCAGGACGTGTTCGGGCGCGTGGTCCGGCTCAAGGGCTGGCCCGAGTCCCAGGTCCAGGATCTCATCGACAAGCGCCTGGCCGCGGCCGGCTTCGAGGCCTCGTACGAGGACCTGGCCACCAAGGACGTGCACCCCCTGCAGCGCGACGCCGAGCTGGCCCAGACCCGGGAACGCTACCTGCGCCTGCTGTGGGACTACACCGACGGCATCCCGGCGCTGGCCCAGCAGTTCTGGCTGCGGTCCCTGGTCCCCGACGGGGATCGCCAGGTGCGCGTGCGCCTGTTCGATGGGCCGGTCCCCGATCGCCTCGAGGGCCTCGCCGAGGAGTCCCGCTTCGTCCTCAACGCCGTGGTCGCCCACGAGGAGCTCACCCTCGACGAGGCCGTCCTCGTGCTGCAGTACCCCCCCGACAAGTGCCTGCCCGTGCTCGAGCAGCTCCGCGCCAGGCGCTACCTGCAGTTCGTCGACGGCCGCTACCGCGTCGATCCCCTCTGGGACCGCGCCGCCGTCCGCTATCTCCGTCGCAAACACCTTCTGTACTAGCCCGCTTATCTCGCCACGCGCGCCGTAGCGAGGAGTCGCAGGCGGCGTCGAGGACACCGACGGCGTGCATCGGCGTCGAAGGCAGCGAAGCTGCCGACTGCGGCCCACAGTAGGCGTGGGTGGTGGGATAATCGGGCTTCTTGGAGGACCCCATGGAAGACGCCGTCCAGATCTTCAGCTTCATCCGTGTCGGTGGCCTGCTCCCCGCCGCCCTGATCCTGGCCGCCACCTGGGTGCTGGTCCGCATCGTCTCGGGCTCCCTCGGTCGCCTCGGAGACCGCTTCGTCGAGAAGCGCCTGCTCATCCAGCAGATCGCCACCATGGCCTCCTTCGTGGCCTACTTCAGCGGCATCTTCCTGGCGATCCTGCTGGCGTTCCGCCTCTCCGATCAGATGCTGCTCGCCCTCGGCGGGACCATCGCCGTGTCGGTGGGCATCTCGCTCAAGGACCTCGCCGCCTCCCTCGTCGCGGGCATCATGATCCTCTTCGACCGCCCCTTCCAGGTGGGCGACCGCGTCACCTTCGGCGACCACTACGGCGAGATCACCCGCATCGGCCTGCGGTCCGTCCGCCTGGTCACCCTGGACGACAACGTCGTGACCATCCCCAACAACAAGTTCCTCACCGACGTGGTCGCGTCGGGCAACGCCGGCGCCCTGGACATGCTGGTGCAGATGGACTTCTTCATCGGCGTCGACCAGGACCTCGACCGCGCCAAGGAGATCGTCCGCGACGCCATCACGTCGTCTCGGTACACCTATCTGGGCAAGCCCTGGACCGTGCTGGTGAGCTCGGTGATCCAGGGGTCGTATCCGGCGTTGAGGCTGCGGGCGAAGGTCTACGTGCTGGACGTGCAGTACGAGACGGCGCTGGAGACGGACGTGACGGAGCGGGTGGTGCGGGGATTCCGGGAGGGGGGCGTGGAGCCGCCGGCGATCCTGCATCGGGGGCTGGAGAGGGCGGTGGCGTGAGGAGGGCCCTGATCGGAGCGGCCCTGGCGTGGGTGGCGACGGCCGCGCCAGGCTGCTCGGACGAACCGTCGGACGACGACTCCGCCGCGGCGGCGGACGACGACGACGCCACGCCCGTCGGGGATGATGACGACTCCTCGGAGCCCGTCCTCACCGAGATAGACCTGCTCGAGTGTTTCGACGACCTCGCCTGCCCCTTCCTGTTCGCCTGCGGCCACCGCGGCGCCGTGCAGTTCGCGCCCGAGAACACGCTGGTGGGCTTCGACGTGGCGCTGGAGATCGGCGTGGAGATCGTCGAGATCGACGTGCGGCCCACCGTCGACGAGGTGCTGGTGGTGATGCACGACTCCACCGTGGACCGCACCACGGACGGCTCGGGCGACGTGGACGAGATGACCCTCGAGGAGATCCGCGGCCTCGTCGTGGTGTCCGATTTCGACGGCATCGACGACCAGCCCGTGCCCACGTTCGTCGAGACGCTGTTGCACCTGAAGGGCCGCGCCCTGATCAACGTGGACGCAAAGACCAGCCGCTTCGACCTGATCGCGGCGGACCTGGCCGAGGCCGACGCGCGTGACTGGGTGTACGTGCAGGTGGACAGCCTCTCCGAAGGGGAACAGATGCGTGCCGCGGACCCGTCCGTGCGCATCATGCCCGACATCGAGTCGGTGGACGACATGGTCGAGTACGGCGACGCCCTGCAGCCCGAGACCATCGAGGTACCGTGGAACCTCGATCACGCGGGCGTGTTCGCCGAGGCCGCTGCCCGCGGCGCGCGCGTGAACCAGAACTCGCTGGGCGTGTCCGACTCCGTCGCCATCGTGCACGAGGCCAACGGCGACGATCCCTGTCAGGCGTTCGAGGAGATCTGGGGTCGTGGCGCGACGATGATCCAGACGGACGTGCCGCACCTGCTCGTGCCGTGCCTGGATGGGATCAACGAGGGCAATGGGCTGACGACCCCATAGCATCGTCCGGGCAACTCGAAGCACGTGGTTTGACGGGCACACTGGAGCGTCGTGGTTCGCCTCGACCGAAGGAGCCAGCTGCACTGGTCGGGTGGGTCCAGCCGCTCCATCAATCGGAAACACGCCACGACGCCACGACGCCACGACGCAACGCCGGATTGGGAGTGAAATGGAGGGGCGGCCGGCTTCGATCGCCAGGATGCCGATCCAGTTTCCAGCGGTGGATCCGAGACGAGCCAGGGCCAGTCAGATCGTCCGAGCGAGTGGTCCAGAGCAACGGGTCCGGCCCCTTCTAGACCCTTGCCTTACGTGGCGTCGTGGCGTCGTGGCGTCGTGGCGTGATTCCCCCAGCTGACGTCACTCGATCATCGCCACCTCACGAATCGGACACTGCTCGGTGGATGTGCAAGACACTCCCCGCATTCTGCAGGTGGGTCAAAGCCCCGAGATCGCCCCACTCCCCACCAACGCGTCGTACTCCGCACCCCCCTCCGTCCACCAGTCCTCGCCACGCGGATCCAGCCCCGCCTGCCACACCAGATACGCCGTGGCCATGCCGCGGATCGTCTCGCGCACCTCGTCAACGGTGAACTGGCTGTTGGCCTCCTCGCACAGCATGGTGCACATCCAGTCGGTGGGGGACTCGAAGTCGCAGTGATCGGCCTCGGTGACGCGGACCGCCGTGGCCGTGGGGGCCGCGGCGTAGACGTCGGCGCCGTTGCCGTTGGAGTTGCAGGTGCCGGGCTCGCCGACCAGGCCGCCGAGGGGGACGGTCAGGGAAGGGGCGGCGTCGATGGCGTGGTCGTCGCCGTCGGTGAGGTCGAGGCCCAGCACGGCCACGGTCTGGGGATCGGACTGGGCGGACAGGACGGACCGCAGGCCGCCGGCGGAGTGGCCGACCCAGATCACGTCGGTGGCGCCGATGATCGCCTTGAAGTCCTGTAGCTCGGCCACGTCCTGGGGCGGGTCGCTGTCCAGGGGGGTGGAGTGGCACAGGCCGGGGGTGGCCACGGTGAGGCCCCAGCTGGCGATGTGGGAGGCGAGGTCGGCCATCACCGACGGCGTGCGCGAGAAGCCGTGCAGGAGGATCACGGTGGGCGCGGCGGGCGCCCCCGTGGGGGTGAACACGGTGTAGGGCACGTAACACCAGCCGCTGGGATTGAGGGTGTCGCCGTCGCTGGTGACCGGGTAGGGGCCGGTGGCAGCGAAGTCCACGGGCGGGGAGACGGTGTCGTCGTCGTCGTCCGCCGCGTCGTCGTCGGCCGTGTCGTCGTCGTCGTCGCCCGGCGTCGTGTCGTCGTCGTCGCCCGGCGTCGCGTCGTCGTCGTCGCCCGGCGTCGCGTCGTCATCGTCGGCGATGCCGGCGCTGTCGTCGTCCCCGGCCGGATCGGAGCACGCGATCAGGGGGCACAGGGCGAGCCCCAGCAGCAGGAAAAGCACGTCCCTCGTCATGGCGATCTCCCTCCAGGCGAAGAAATCTACCGACCGATAGATAGATTTGCAAGGCGGATGGGATTATCCTGGCGCCATGTCCGCGAGCCAACCCCGCCGCGCCGGTCGACCCAGCCAGCCCATCCCCCGGGAGGATCTGCTGAGCCTGGCGCGATCTGCGTTCGCCGAGGGCGGCTACGCGGGCACGTCCATGGCGGCCATCGCCAGACAGTCGGGGCTGCGCAAGGCGTCGCTGTTCCACCACTTCCCCTCCAAGGAACAGCTGTACCTGGAGGTGCTGGGGAGCATCGCCGGCGACCTGGGGCGGCTGGTGCTGGAGGCGGGGCTGGACCGGGGTGACTTCCTGCAGCGGCTGGATCGGTTGGGCCTGCTCGTCGAGGACTACCTCGGCGCCCACCCGGACGCGGCGCGGCTGCTGCTGCGCGAGCTCATCGACCGCGGGCCGTTCCTGCGGGGGCCGGGCAAGGAGATGGTGCAGATGACCATGGGCCTGACCGCCCGCTTCCTGCAGTCCGGCATGGACGAGGGGGTGATCCCGCACCAGGACCCGCGCCACCTCGCCGTGTCCATCGCCGGCGTGCACCTGACCTGGTACGCCACGTCCGAGGTCACCTCCACCCTCGTGGATGGCGACGTCTTCGCCCCGGACCAGATCCGGGATCGCACCCGCGCGGTGCTGCGCCAGGTACGGCTGCTCTGTGGCGCGCCCGATCTGGAGGAGAGTGGGGACTAGCCCAGGATGGCAGACAGGTCGTCCTCGGCGGTGGTGGTGGGCTTGATGCCGAAGGTGTCCACCAGGACCTGCAGGGCGGCGGGAGTGACGAACGCGGGCAGGGTCGGCCCGAGGCGGATGTCCTTGATGCCCAGGTGCAGCAGGGACAGCAGGATGCACACGGCCTTCTGCTCGAACCAGCTCAGCACCAGCGACAGGGGCAGGCCGTTGACGTCGGTGTCGAAGGCGTCGGCCAGGGCCGAGGCGACCTTGACGGCCGAGTAGGCGTCGTTGCACTGGCCCATGTCCAGCAGCCGCGGGATGCCGCCGATCTCACCGAAGTCGAGCTTGTTGAAGCGGTACTTGCCGCACGCCAGGGTCAGCACGACGCAGTCGTCGGGCACCTGCTCGGCGAGATCGGTGTAGTAGTTGCGGCCGGGCTTGGCCCCGTCGCAGCCGCCGATGAGGAAGAAGTGGCGGATGGCGCCACCCTTGACCGCGTCGATGACCGCGCCGGCGACCGACAACACCGCGTTGTGGGCGAAGCCGATGGTGATGTGCTCCTCGGCGCCGTCCTCGGCAAAGCCGTCGGCGGCCAGGGCCGCGTCGATGACCGGACCGAAGTTGCGGTCGGTGACGTGCTGCACGCCGGGCCAGCCCACGAGGTTGGTGGTGAACACGCGCGTGGCGTAGCTGGTCTTGGGCTTCTGGATGCAGTTGGTGGTGAAGAGGATGGCGCCGGGGAAGGCGTCGAACTCCTTGCGCTGGTCCTGCCAGGCGCCGCCGTAGTTGCCCACGAGGTGGGGGTACTTCTTCAGGCCCGGGTACGCGTGCGCGGGCAGCATCTCCGAGTGGGTGTACACGTTGACGCCCTTGCCCTCGGTCTGCTGCAGCAGGGCCTCGAGATCCGGCAGGTCGTGGCCGGAGATCAGGATGGCCTTGCCCTTGACCGCGGTGGTGCGCACGGCCGTGGGCTCGGGGTGGCCCAGGGTCTCGGTGTGGCCCGTGTCGAGCATCTCCATCACGCGCAGGTTGACCTCGCCCACCCGCAGCGCCATGCCCAGCAGCGCGTCCACGCCGTGGTCGTCGTTGAGGAAGTCGAGGCACTCGTGGAAGAAGGCGCTGACCGAGTCGTCGGTCTGGCCCAGCACCAGGGCGTGGTCCGCGTACGCGGCGGTGCCCTTGAGGCCGTAGGTGATCAGCTCCTCGAGGCCGGTCAGGTCGGCGCCGCGCCCCTCGAGGCGCTTGCCGATGGTCACGGCCGCGCCCAGGGCGGTCAGCTCGTCGGTGCCGGCGTCGGCGGCCCAGGTCACCCGATCGGCGACGTTCTCGGCGTCCTTGCCGGCGTCCGCGCAGGCCTGGACGTACAGGGCCCTGGCCACGTCGCGAATGCCCACCTGCTCGCGCAGCAGGCCGGCGATACGCTCGGCGTCGAAGTTGACGTTGGTCACGGTGGTGAACAGGCCCTCGATCACGGCCCGGTCCACGCCCTCGTCGGCCGCGCCGAGCTGCCGCGCGCGGTGCGCGTAGGCGGAGATGCCCTTGAGCCCCTGCACCAGCAGGTCCTGGAGCGCCGCGGTCTGCGGATCCTTGCCGCACACGCCCTTGGTCGTACAGGCCTCACCCTTTGCCGTCTGCTCGCACTGGTAACAGAACATCTTTTGTCTCCTTTTTGGTACTGGAATACCAGAATCTAGTTCGAGAAGGATAGATCCTCGGTTTGTGGTGTCAATCCGTTTTTTTCAGGTTCGTTCGATCAGGTCGGACAGATCGAAGTCGGAGAGCTTGAGGGAGCCCAGGCGCTTCTGCACCAGGGCGTGGATCTCGGCGTTGAGGGCGCGCACGGCGCAGACCCCGGGTTTTTCGCACGCGGGGCGAGCCAGCAGGCAGGTCTCCTCGGCCACCGGCCCGTCCAGGGCCACGTACACCTCCAGCAAGGTGACGTCCTTGGCGTCCCGGGCCATGAGGAAGCCCCCCTTGGGCCCACGGACGGACGTGACCATGCCAGCCCGCGCCAGCCGCTGCAGTACCTTGCTCAGGTGAGCCTCGGAGGCGCGCAACGCCCCGGCCAGCTGGGGGACACGCGTTGGCTCCTCGGCCTTTCCCATCAGGGCCAGGGCGTGGATACCGAGGACGGCGGCGTCGGTGATTCGAAGTAAACCGGCCAAGATTCCTCCGAAAAAAGAATTCTAGACTCTAAATACCTGTATAATGCGGAGCTGTCAACTCGCGATGCTACCTGACGAGGTCAAATCCATGAACACGCTGCACGACGAAATCGGATACGCCAACGCCCTCGCCGCCCATGTCGAGACCCTCGCCGCGGGCGACGCCGCCTCGCGGCTCGCCGCGCTGACCCTGGCCGTGCGCACGGTGGAGCTACGACTCATCTCCCGGCTCACGCCCGTGCTCGACCAGTTCCCCCGGACCATTCAGGATCACTTCGGCCGCCCGGCCGAGACGGCGGTCTCCGCCCAGGATGCCTACGTGGATCCCGCGATCCCCGTCGGTCTGATCGATCTGCTGGAGATGGCCTCGGACCAGGCCCTGTCCTGCGTCGCGCCGCGCCTGTACCGCGGCTGGCAGGACCGCAACCAGGCCCGCCGCGACGCCCGCCGCATCACCGCCGAGGCCGTGGGATTCGCCCTGAGCGCCCAGGAGCGGGACGCCCTGCTCATGGCCGTGGCCATCCGCAACCGCGTGTTCGTCACCCCGCCGCCGGTGGAGGTGGACGAGGCGCAGGTGGACGAGGCGCTGGGCGCGGTGCGGGGGCTGTTCGAGCGGCTCGGCTAGTCGGTTTCCGCCACCTTCGCCCGCCTGACGAGATCATCGAACTCCACGAGTCGCACGGGATCTTCGAGCGCCATCGCGAATTCGGAAACGACCTCCCGGATGTTCGTCAGGTCGACCGTGTCGCCGTGTAGGAGCAGCAAGCGCTCGATGTCGGCTCGGTCCCTGGGGCGCCAGGCTACCGCCTTGTACAGGATCAGATCCTCGACCCTATGGGAGTGGTCCGAGCAACGCCGCCCGCAGGCGAGTCCAGTTTTTCCGCGCCTGCTCGTCCTCCCTGAGCTCGCTGACGGTCGGCTGGACTGGCCAGCCCTGGTGACGCGCGACGGCCGCGATCAGCGTCAAGGAGCGCGCGAAGCTCTCATGGGCGGGGAGAGGCCGGTTGCGGGCTTCCTGCCGCTCACGTGACTGCGCCAACTTGCGGGCGTGGTGCCAGCGTCGAATGTCCCGGGAGTCCATGCCGGCAGTATATCGGGCCAGCGGGCGCTACTTGAACTGGAAGTCGGTGGAGAAGTAGGCGCCCAGGGACGGGGTGACCTCTTCGCCCCAGTGCGCGCCGGGCACGTACACCCAGACGCCGGCGGCCAGGGTCAGCGGCTTGATCGGCTTGATGCCGATGTTGGTGTCGACCTCCACGCCGTGGAAGGCCTCGCCCCCCTCGGGGTTGTCCGCCGAGGCGAACACGTGCACGTCCACCTTGAGCTTCACGCGCTCGTGCAGGGCGAAGCGGGTGTTGAGCTGCGGGTTGATCAGGCCGTGGGGCGCGTGCTTGGGGATGGCCAGGTACGCGTCGAAGTGGCCGTAGAACTTGTGGTTGGTGGCGTACAGGGTGTTGAACGCGCGCGTCGAGCCGTCGTCGTTGGTGCCGGACAGCAGGTCGAATCCGCCGCCGATGTAGTGGCCGCCGCCGAGGTTGCCGCCGGCGCGCAGGCCGAACATGAACGCGCCGTAGGTGGCGCCGGGCTCGCGGCCCACCTGACCGTACCCCTCCGCCTCCCAGGCGAAGGCGCCGGCCTTGCCCTGGCCGTGGGCGCCGAAGGTGGCCAGGAAGGTGTTGTTGCCCTGGTCCATGTTCCCGATGAACAGGCCGTCGAGCTTCAGCGCGTCGCCCGCGCGGGGGCCGGCGCGGAAGGCGAACAGGTGGGCGTCGTCGCCGACGGTGTAGGTGTCGTCCCCGCCCACGGGGCGGTTGAGCAGCACCGCGTAGAAGGCCTCGTAGCCCACGGTGTCGCGCTCGGCGAAGAAGCGCACCGCGTCGAAGGACCGCCCCTGGTGGGCCCACAGCACCGAGCCGATCAGGCGCTGGCCGTGCCAGGCGATCTCCTGACGGCCGATCCGCAGGTGGGATCCGCCGAAGTTCACCTGGCCGTAGGCCTGGTGCATGTCCAGTCCGTCGGCCATCCAGTCGAACAGGGAGCCCTCGGACAGGGTGTCGGCCTTGTACTCGCTGCCCCAGGTGCGCACGTCCTGGATCTCCACGTACGCGCTCACGGCCTTGCCGAAGCGGGCCTCGAGACCGAGGCGGGCGCGGTTGCCGATCTGCCAGCCGGCGACGGGATCGCCGTCGAAGGGCCCCTGGAGGACCTCGAAGCGGGCGCGCTCCTGGACGCGGGGGTGGAAGGTGACCTTGGGCTTGTCCGGCTCCTCTTCGGCGCGGGACAGGCCCGGCAGGACGAGGACGGCGAGCAGGAGCAGTACGATTTTCAGCGGACGGTTTGCCATGGATCCATCTCCAGATCGGGTCGGGGACCGGGCCAGCCCTGCTGGGCCGGGACGTGACACTGCTGGCAGCGCATGCGCTCGGGGTGTTCCGTGCGCAGCGCGGCCTCGGGGGCCTCGGGGCCGTGGCAGCCGAGGCAGTTCTCCCGCATGGTCAGCGGGTGGGGGATCAGCCAGGGCGCCTCGGGGTGGGCGCGGTCGCCCATGGGGTAGACGCCGCCGACGAAGTCGGTGCCCACGAACTCGGCGACCGAGGACTGGGCCACGTGGCACTGCCCGCAGAGCTCGAGCTCGGGGTGGGGCGTGGCTGTGGCCCTGATCCCGTCCGAGATCGCGTCACCTTCGAGGTGGCACGACAGGCAGTCCTGCCGGCCCAGCTCGTCCACCTCGTGGGGGATGGTGGGCGGCGCGCCGTCGAACAGGCGGTTGGCCTGTAGCGGCAGCACCTCGGGGCGTTGTTGAGGGGCAGCCGTGTCACATGCCGCAAGGTGGAGCGGGGCGACCAGGGCGAACACCAAGAGGGGGAAAGGGAGGCGCCGCATGGTCACGCCCGCTCCACCTTGACAGCACATTTCTTGTAGTCGGGTTCCTTGGACAGGGGGCAGAACGCGTCCAGGGTCAGGTCGTTGATGGGCAAGTTCTCGTCGAAAAACGGCACGAAGACGTTGCCCCGCATGGGCACCGCGCGCTCGTTGATCTGCGCGGCGAGCTCCAGGGAGCCGCGCCGTGTCGTGAGCTTGACCTTGCCGCCCTCGGTCACGCCGATCTCGGCTGCGTCGTCGGGGTGCAGCTCGCAGTACGCCTCGGGCATGGCCTTGTTGAGCTGGCTCACGCGACGGGTCATGGAGCCGCTGTGCCAGTGCTCGATGACGCGGCCCGTACACAGCCAGTACGGGTACTCGGCGTCCGGCTCTTCGGCCGCAGGCTCCCAGGGGCGGAACCAGATGACGGCCTTGCCGCCGGTCTTGCGGGCCGAGTAGAAGTCGATGCGCTTGTCCGGGTCCGCGTAGGGGTCCCACGGCGCCACGTAGCGGTACGGCGTCTCCTTGCCGTCCACCACCGGCCAGCGCAGGCCCGGCACGGCGCGGTAGGTGTCGTAGTCGGCCAGGTCCTTGCCCGCGCCCAGGGTGAACTCGCGGTACTCGTCGAACAGGTTGCGCTCGAGCTGGTCCTCCCAGGGGAACAGGTGGCCCATGCCCATGCGCTTGGCGACCTCGACGGTCTGCCAGACGTCGGGCCTGGCCTCGCCGGGGGGCTCGGCGAGCTGGTCCCACTGCTGGGTGCGCCGCTCGGTGTTGCCGAACATGCCCTCCTTCTCCACCCAGCCCGCCGACGGCAGGATCAGGTCGGCCAGCTCGGTGGTGGGGGTCGGGTAGATGTCCGACACGATCAGGAAGGAGTCGTCGGGCCGGTCGCGCTTGCCGTCGCGGTAGCGCTTGAGGTTGGGCAGGGTGACGAAGGGGTTGGTCACCTGCACCCACATGACCTTGATCTCGCCGCGGTCCATGGCGCGGAACATGGCCATGGTGTGCGTGCCAGGCTTGGGATCGATGGTGCCGGGCTCCAGGCCCCAGATCTTCTCGGCGAACTCGCGGTGCGCGGCGGTCTTGACGTTGCGTCCGCCGGGCAGGGCGTGGGCCAGGGTGCCCACCTCGCGGACCGTGCCGCAGGCGCTGGGCTGACCCGTCAGGGAGAAGGGATTGGAGCCGGGCACGCCGATCTTGCCCGATAGCAGGTGCACCGCGTACACGAGCTGGTTGATCCAGGTACCGCGCACGTGCTGGTTCATGCCCATGCACCACGTGGAGGTCACCTTGACGTTGGGGTTGCCGAAGTGCTGGGCCAGCTCGACCAGCTGGGACGCGGGCACGCCGGACAGCTCTTCGACCTTCTCGGGGGTGTACGGGTCCAGGGCGGTGCGCAGGTCGTCGAAGCTCAGGCTGCGCGCCTCCTCCTTGAACTTGAAGTGATCCTCGGTGCCGTACCCGGGCTCGGTCTTGCCGGTCTTGATGGTGCAGAAGTTCTCCACCATGTCGCGGTCGACCTTGCCGTTGGCGAGCAGCCAGCGGGCGATGCCGTTGGCGATGGCCAGGTCGCCCTGAGGCTTCATCATCAGCACCTCGTCGGCGTACCGCGAGGTGTCGGTGTGGCGGGTGGTCAGGTCGAAGATCTTGACGTGGTTGGCCGCGCGCTTGCGCGCCAGCACCCGGCTGAACAGCACCGGGTGCATCTCGGCCATGTTGTTGCCCCACAACACGAAGGTGTCGGCGCGGTCGAGGTCGTCGTAGCAGCCCATGGGCTCGTCCGCGCCGAAGGTGGTGTAGAACGCCACCACCGCCGACGCCATGCACAGCCGGGCGTTGGGATCGATGTTGTTGCTGCGCAGGCCGCCCTTGAACCACTTGTTGGCCGCGTAGCCCTCCTGCACGGTCCACTGGCCGGAGCCGTACATGGCCAGCGACGACGGCCCGTGCTTCTCCAGCGCCTCGGAGAACTTCTGCGCGGCGATGTCCAGGGCCTCGTCCCAGCTGATCTGCTCGTAGCTGTTGCCCTTGCGCAGCAGTGGGTGGGTCAGCCGGTCCTTGCCGTAGAGCATGGCCGGCAGGTGGTAACCCTTGACGCACAGCGTGCCGCGGTTGACCGGGCAGGCCGGGTCGCCGGTGACCGCCTCGACCTTGCCGTCGCGCACGCCCACGAGCGTGCCGCAGCCGGTGCCGCAGTAGCGACAAGGCGCCTTGCCCCAGGTCATGGAGCTGTCCAGGGTGTGCACGGCCTGGCCGGCCCCGCACCCGGTGAGGGCGGCGGCGGCGCTGGCCGTGGCCATGCCCTTGATGAAGTCTCGTCTGGATGCGCTCATCTCAGTCTCCACGTCCCTGGAAGATCACCAGCGCCTCGCGCACGCCGCGCCATCGGGCGATCTCCTTGTGGCATCGCGCCTGTTGTCTTGGGGTCTCGCCCTCGAGCAGGACGGCGAACCCGGCGTCCGCCTCGGACACGATCTCGGCGCCGGCCATGGAGGTCAGCCGACCCCGCACGAAGGCCTTGGCGCTGGGCTCCACCCGCACGATCAGGGTCCCGATGAGGCTCATCAGTGACCCCCTCCGCCCGACCCCTGGCCGTAGCGCTTGTCGTAGAAGTCGCGGATGCGCGCCGAGTCCTCGGCGGACATGCCGCTCACCCAGCCGTGCTGCTCCATGGCCATGACGGTCTCGATGGCCTGCTCGGCCGCGGCGTTGCCGTGGGCGACCTCGCGGGCCTGGGGGATGAACTCGACGTAGAAGCGCTCGGCCACCTCGAAGAAGCCGTGCCACTGGGTGTAGTCCGGACCCATCATCGACGCGCCCATGCGCGCGCGGCGACCCTCGTGGTGCCACAGGTAGAAGAAGGTCCACTCCAGCTCCTCGTCGAAGGGAGTGGCGGTGAGCAGGCCCTCGGCCTTGAGCACGTCCATGATGGACTTGGACGGCTTGCCGAACTTCTCGTTGTACAGGTCCACGGCGCGGTCGTACTGGGCGAAGTGGCCGTTGACCCAGTCCTGGGTGTGGCAGTTGAGGCACACGTCCTCGAGGTTGCGGCGCTTGTCCTCCCAGTCCTCGGTGTGCTTGCTGACCACCGGCCGCAGGGTCCACGAGATGCGGTTGCCCGGATCGTGGGTCGCGCCCTGGTTGGACGTGGCGCTCATGTGGCACGTGGCGCAGGTGGGAGCCGCGGAGTAGGTGTCGCCGACGATCCACTCGTCCGCGTCCAGGTGCATCTGGCCCTGGGGATCGGCGGTGGCGAAGGCGATGCCGTGCTTGGACTCCTCGTAGATCTCCTTCTGGGGGTGATCCGGGCCCAGGTGGCACTTGCCGCAGTTGTCGGGCCGGCGCGCCATCTCGATGGAGAACGCGTGGCGCGAGTGGCACGCCGAGCAGGTGCCGTTGGAGCCGTCGGGGTTGATGCGGCCGATGCCCGAGTTGGGCCAGGTCGCGTCGTCGATGATCGGCTTGTCCTCCTTGTCGCGCATCACCTCGCCGGCGGCGTCGGTCTTGAACGCGACGACGGAGCCGTGGCACTGCTGGCAGCCGGCGTTGGCCGCGGGCGTGCCCTCGACGATCTCGCCCAGCACGTTGTCCAGCGACCCGAGGATCTGTCCGGCCGCGGCGTGGTGGCTCGCCTGGAACTCGCCGGCGATGTCCGGGTGACACTCACCGCAGTCCTTGGGCGTGACGAGCGTGGCGATGAGCTGGCCCTCGTGGTACCAGCCGTCCACGTCCGATTCCTCGGCCCCGTGGCAGTCGTAGCAGCCCACCCCCACCTCGGCGTGGGTGGAGTGGGCCCACTGCTCGGTGACGCCGGGGCTCTTCTCCTTGTGGCATTCGAAGCAGTCCTTGTTCACCCCGAGCAGGGCGGGCTCCGGATCGGTCTGGACGCGCTCCTTGAGCCCCTCCACCCAGGCCACGACCAGCAACGCGACCAGGAACAGGACCGAGAGCACGGCGACGATGACGCGCTTGAAGTTCAGAGACACGGTTTTCTCCTAGTGGCCCACCGCCTCCCACACCGTCAGCACCAGGGCCCCGATCACGGCGACGATGCCGATGGGGATGGCGATCTCACGGGTGGTGAAGCGGGAGAGGATCTTTTCGACGAACGGCCAGAACACGAACACGAAGCCGGCCAGGCCCATGGTCAGGATGGCCGCGCCCAGGCCGGTGAGCTTGAGCCAGCGGAATGCAGCGAAGAAGTACCACTCGGGCTTGATGTGCGGCGGCGTGACCAGGGGGTCGGCCTGCTCGTGCAACCCGGCGGGGAAGATGACCGCAAAGGCCGACAACACGATCATCAGGACCACGCCGATGATGATCTCGGTCAGGAAGTGGTCCGGATAGAACCGGAAGTGCTTGGAGCCGGTGGGCTCGTCGTCCTTGAAGTGCAGCTCCGTGACCCCGTGCAGGCGGATCTGCACGATGTGCAGGATCAAGAAGAAGCTCAGCAGGCACGGCATCACGCCCACGTGGAACACGAAGAACCGCGTCAGCGTGTCCTCGCCCAGCGTCTCGCCGCCGCGCATGAAGTCGGCCATCAACGGGCCGATCAGCGGCACCACGGACGTCATGTTCGCCGCCACGGTGATGCCCCAGTACGACAGCTGCTCGTACACCAGCGAGTAGCCGGTGAAGCCGAAGCCGAGGGTGACGAACAGCAGGCCGCAGCCGGTCAGCCAGGTCAGCTCGCGCGGGTGCTTGTACGAGTCGGTGAAGTACACGCGCAGCACGTGCAGCATCACCGACACGATCATGAAGGTGGCCGACCAGCTGTGCAGGCCGCGGATGTACCAGCCGAACGGAACCTCGTAGGTGATGCGCGCCACCGAGTCGTAGGCGCGGTCCGGATCCGGCACGTAGTAGAAGGTCAGGGCGATGCCCGTGACCAGCAGCACGACGAACAGGTAGCCGGGGATGCCGCCGATGCACCACCACCACTTCTTGAGGTGGTTGGGCACCGGCTCGTTGAGGCTGGCGGTGACGGTGTCCAGCTTCACGGGGAACTGGACCGCGAGCCAGTCCGAGACGGAACGACCCCAGCTGCTCATGTCGTCACCTTCAGGTCCAGGAAGATCAGGTCCCCGTCCTCGAACACCTCGAACTGCGACAGGGGCATGCCCATGTCGGCGGGGGGGCCGGATACGGGCTCACCGGACGCGTCGAAGTGGCCGTCGTGGCAGGGGCAGACGAATTCGCTGCCGTTGGAGTCCCAGTACACCTTGCACCCCAGGTGGGGGCACACGTCGGACAGGGCCAGGAAGCCGGTGGCGCCGTGGATGACGTTGATGGTCTGGCCCTCGGGGGTCCTGAACGGGGTGGCGCTGCCCGGCGGCATGTCGGACTTGAGGCCGACCAGCAGCTTCTGGGTGCGGTCGTCGCGGGTGGGGATGAGGTAACGCGCGCCAAAGCCGAAGGCCGTGGCGTAGCTCACGGCCAGGCCCAGCAGCATGGCGCCGTTGGTCAGCAGCGCGCGGCGGCTGGGGTCCTCGGTGTCGCCGGTGAGTACGGCCCATCCGGGGGGATCATGGGGCATGGCAGCCTCCACGTCTTCCAGTGAAAAAGTAGAATTCTGGGCCCGAAAGAGCAGATTCCGCTCGGATTCGTGAGGTCGCGGGTCCCATCGTGACTCCATTATTCAGGAATACAGATACCTGTTTACCGCTATTTCACCGGCGTGTCAACCAGGCAAGTGATCAGGGGATCGTCCGGGAGCTCGGCCGTGGCCCAGGAGGCGGAGGCGATGGCCGCCTGGCGCTGCCGTTCGGCCTCGAACGCGCACCGGAAGGCCGTCTCGCTGCGGTGGGGGGTCCGGGCGGGGTGGTACCAGCCGAGCTCGGGTTGCCCGGGCGGCCACCGGGCGTCGGGCAAGGCCTCGCGCGCCAGCTGCATGGCGACACCCACGGCCAGCCACTCCTCGCGGCAGCCGGGAATCCCGGCGCGGCCCGGTCCCAGGTGTTCCTGCAGGCCGTAGCGGTGGTGCATCAGCCGTGCGCCCACCCCGGCGCAGACCTGGGCGAACCGGCCAGGTGCCAGGGCCGCGTCCGCCTCCTCGAGGAAGGGCAGGTAGAGGGGGGAGCGGATGTCGCGGAAGCCGTCGCCCACGCCGAACAGCAGCGACGGCACGGCGGGATCGTCGGCGGGCAGGGTTCGCACCGCGGCGGCGACGCCGCCGTCGAGGGCCTCTCCGGTGGCCACTCCGCGACCGATCCCCTCCCACAGGGCCGGCTGGCCGGCGGCGGGCATGGCGTCGGCCTCGGTGGTCATGGCTTCGGACCAGGCCTGCGGCCCCAGGCCGAGGTTGTGCACGGATCTCGCCTCTCCGTGGGTGCGCAGGATCTCGAAGCGATCGAGGGGACGTCCCTCGGCGTGGTCGGCCAGCTCGCCGGCGGGGAGCCCGGCCAGGTGCTGGCGCAGGGGATCGGTGAAGCGGTATCCGCGGATCCTCGACTCGGCCTCGGCGGCCGGGACAGGGGGCGACGTGTTCGCCAGCTCGGCCGCTCCCAGGTAGATGAGTACGACAGCGGCCGGTGCGAGCAGTCCCAGCCGCCAGTTGTGCTTGAGCCCGCCGCGTATCCAGCCCACCCGCCCGCCACCGCTGGCCAGCAGCGCGAGGAAGGGGAACAGGGGCAGCACGTAGCGGTCGTGCAGGGAGACCACGTCGAAGTCGGTGGCCGCGCAGGCGGCGAGGTGCAACAGCACCGCAGCGCCCGCGCCGACCAGGATCACCGATTCCGTCCGCGGGGCCTGGCCCGTGTCGTCGGCTTCGCCGGCGTGTCTCGGCCTGAACGACAGCCCCACGGCGAGCAGGGCGCCCACGGCGGTCAGGTAGAGCCGCCCCTGGGGCAACAGCTCGGCCGGGGACTGGTGGAAGCCCAGGACCTCGGGCAGGCGGTGGAAGGTCAGGCGGCCGAAGCGCCACAGGAACCCTCCGCCGTCGGGGGCGCGGCTGGACTCGAAGCCTCCCAGCAGGAACGTCACGGGATCGCCCCCGGACAGGGCCCAGTACTGCTGCGGGTCGTACCACAGCCAGCGGGACACGAAGATCGGCGCCACCCCCACGACGAATCCCGCGCCCAGCGCGACACACAGCGGCCAGCCCCGTCGCCAGGGGCGCGCCCACAGCGCGGCGATCCCCACGCCCGCGGCCATGCCCGCGCCCGAGTAGGTGAAGAACGGCGCCAGCCCTGCGGCCGCCCCGGCGCCCAGGGCCCACGCGGCGGCCGGCCAGCGGCGCCGCGCGTCCACGGCCTGGACCAGCGCCAGCAACGCCAGCCCCCCCAGCAGGGCGGTCTCCATGTGGCTCGCCCAGCCCATCTGCTGGAGCTTGACCACGCTGGGCGGCGCCAGGGTCCACAGGGCGGCCAGCAGCACCACGCCCCGCCATCGCGCCAGCCGCCAGGCCAGCACCCCGAACACCGCCAGCATGGCCGCGTGCCACAGCACCCCCGACATGCGCAGCGTGAGGAAGCTGGGCCCGGCCGCGGCGAACAGGGGCGCGCACAGCAGCCCGTACAGCAGGGTGCCCCCCTCCCTGACCAGGGGCATGTACGCCCCGGGCGGGCCGATCAACCCGCGCGTCAGGTGTTCGGCGAACAGACCGAACTCGGTGACCTCGGCCGTGTAGGGGCTCGGGCTCCGCAGCAGGGTGAACGTGCGCACCGCGACGAACGCCGCGCACGCGGCGGTGAGGACACCGGCCGGAACCAGGATGCGCCGGACCACCGTTGATCTCCGAGTCTCGCGGAGCTCAGCCCGCTTCCGGCGATGGTCTCATCCGGACCGGGCGCAGTCCAGCGTGGCGCCGGACGCGGTCTGCAGGGCGTGGGGCAGGGCGGGGAGGATGGACTCGAGCTGCTCGCGGACGGCCTTGGGGCTGCCCGAGAGGTTGACGATCAGGGTGCGACCCCGCTGGCCGCACATGGCGCGCGACAGCATGGCGTAGGGGGTCTTGGTCATGCCGGCGGCGCGCATGGCCTCGGCCATGCCGGGCACCTCGCGGTCGATGACGTCGGCGGTGGCCTCCGGGGTGACGTCCCGCGGCGCGAGGCCGGTGCCGCCGGTGGTGAAGATCACGTCCACCAGGTGCTGATCACACAGCTCGATCAGGGCCGCGGCGATGACGTCGCGCTCGTCCGGCACGATCCGGTAATCCACCCGCAGGGCGTCCATGCCCGCGGTCACGCACTCGTCCACGGTCGGGCCGCCGAGGTCCTCCCGCTGGCCGGCCGAGGACCGATCCGACACCGTGATCACGGCGTACCGGGCTCGATCCAGGTCTGGCTCGGCGACGATGGCGTCGCCCGGGCGCAGCTCGCCGCTGGTGCGCGCGATCAGGAAGGTCCCCTCGGTGGGCATGATGCAGTCGCCGGTGTCGTAGTAGATGCGGCAGCGGGTGTGGCACACCTTGCCGTGCTGGGACACCTGGGCCACGACGTCGTCGCCCAGCCGCAGCCGTCGCCCCACGGGCACGGCCTTCCAGTCGATGCCGCGGGTGATGAGGTTCTCGCCGAAGGCGCCCACGTCCAGGTCGGGCAGCTTGGCGCGCATGGTCTCGATGCTCTCGTCGGCCAGGGCGCTGACCTGGCGGATGCCGGGGCCCGCGTGCACGTCGCCGACGATGCCGCGGCCGGCCTCGACCTGCACCGAGTCCACACCGTGCTTGGGGCCGCGCTCCGTGGCGACGCAGAGGTGGAGTATCTCTCCGCGCACGGTCATGGGTCCCTCCGGAACGTCCCGCTGGCGCCACCGGACTTCGCCAGCAGCTTGACGTCGCCGATGACCATGGCCCGGTCCACGGCCTTGCACATGTCGTACACGGTCAGCGCGGCCACGGTGGCCGCGGCCAGGGCCTCCATCTCCACACCCGTGCGGGCGGTGGTGCGGGCCGTGGCCTCGACGAACACGCGGTCGTCGCCCAGCGTCAGGTCCACGTCCACCACGTCCAGGGGCAGCGGGTGGCACAGGGGGATCAGCTCGGCGGTGCGCTTGGCCGCCTGGATCCCGGCGATGCGCGCGGTCTGGAGCACCGGGCCCTTCTTCATGCCGTGGCTGCGGATGAGCTCGATGACGTCGGGCCGCGTGGTCACGGTGGCCGCGGCCACGGCCGTGCGTACGGTCACGTCCTTGCCCGATACGTCCACCATCGTCGCCTTGCCCTGATCGTCCACGTGGGTGAGCTTGCCCATGGTCATCCCTCCGGGTGCAGCAGGTGGAAGTCCAGTTCCTGGCCCTGGCGCAGCTCGTGCGTGCCCGCCGTCAGGGAGATCACGGCGTTGGCGACCGCCGGCGCGAACACGTCGGCCGAGCCGCGGCCCGGCAGCGGGGTCACGGCCCACGCGTCACCGTCCCAGGCCGCGTGCACGAACGCCCACAGGTGACGCTTGGACGTGTAGGTCACGTCCCGCACCAGGGCGCCTCGGTGCCGCGGCTCGTCCGGCGACCGCCCGGTCATGCGGGCGACGGCCGGCTTCACGTACAGCTGGAACGTCAGCAGGGTGGACAGGGGGTTGCCCGGCGCGCCGAACACCAGGGTGTCGCCCCGCTTGCCGAACCACAAGGGCTTGCCGGGCTTTTGCAGCACGCGGTGGAAGATCTGCTCGACCCCGCGGGACTGCAGGGCCTTTGGGACCAGGTCGTACCGGCCCATGGAGACCCCACCGGAGATGATGACGATGTCCTCGGCCAGGGCCTCGTCCAGGGTGGCCTCGAGGCTCTCGAAGGTGTCCCGGGCCCGCAGGCGGCGCACCTGGGTGAGCCCGTTGGCGCGGGCCTGGGCCGCCAGGGTCAGGGCGTTGGTGTCGCGGATCTGGTTGGGACCGGGCTCCACGTCCACGTCCACCAGCTCGTTGCCGGTGCTCACCGCGGCCACCGAGGGCTGCCGGCTGACCGTCAGGCGGGCGTGGCCCGCCGACGCCGCCGTGGCCACCCCCACCGGCGTGATGACGTCGCCGGGCTTCAACAGCACGTCGCCTTCGCGTGCCTCCTCGCCGGCCGGGGCGAAGTGCTGGCCCTTGCGCACCGGGGCCTCGAAGGTGACGAGGTCTCCGTCTCGGTGGGTCTGCTCGACCATGACCACCGAGTCGGCGCCGCGGGGCAGCGGCGCGCCGGTCATCGCCTCGGCGCAGGTGCCGGGTTCGCATTCGATGTTGTGGTGGGTGCCCGCCGCGGACTCGCCGCGCACGGGCAGCACGTTCGTGTTCTCGAGATCGGCGGCGCGCAGCGCGTACCCGTCCATCATCACGCGATCGAACGGCGGGTAGTGGGTGGGGGCCACGACCTGCTGCTGGAGCACCCGCCCCACGGCGTGCTCGGCCGACACCTCTTCGGTGCCCAGGGATGGGCAGGCGTCGAGGATGTGGGCCAGGGCCTCTTCGATGGAGATCATGATCAGCCTCCGATGGAGCTCATGGAATCGTGCCGGCCGCTGCTGCGCGGGGCCTTGGTGCACAGGGCGTCGTCGATGACCCGGGCCAGTTCGTCCGGGTGGTCCTGCAGGGTCTGCGCCAGGTCCACGTACTGGTCGGTCATCAGGCAGGTGTACAGGCGACCGTGGGAGTCCAGGCGCAGGCGGTCGCAGCGGGAGCAGAAGGGGTCACTGACCGGGCTGATGAAGCCCACGCGCGTGCTGCGGCCGCCGCTGCTCAGCGCGAAGGTCGAGGACGTGCCCTCGGCCTCCTCCCACTGCAGGTCGAAGCGCCTGGACAGCCGCTGCAGCAGCTCGCCGTTGGACACGTAGCGCTGGCTCGTGTGCTGGCGCGCCTCGCCGATGGCCATCATCTCCAAGAAGCGCAGCTCCAACCCCTCGAGCAGCGCGAAGGCGACCATGGACTCGGCCTCGTCGTCGTTGAAGTGGCGCTGGGTCACGCAGTTGATGCGCACCGGGTTCAGGCCCGCCCGGACCGCCGCCCGGATCCCGGCGATGGCCTGCGTCATGTCGCCGTTGCGCGTGATGGCGCGGTAGCGCTCCGGGACCAGGGAGTCGAGGCTGACGTTGACCCGCTGCAGGCCCGCGTCGGCCAGGGCGCCGGCGTGGCGCTGAAGCAGCAGGCCGTTGGTGGTCAGGCAGATCTCGGTGTCGGGCAGGGCCTGGGCCAGCATGGCCACCAGCGCCACCACCCCCTTGCGCACCAGCGGCTCGCCGCCGGTCAACCGGATCTTGCGCAGGGGTGTGCGCGCGTGGAGCGCCCCGACGATGGCCAGGATCTGCTCGAAGCTCAGCACCGCTGCGTCCGGACGCGCGCCGATGCCCTCGCTGGGCATGCAGTACGTGCACCGCAGGTTGCAGCGATCGGTGACCGACAGTCGCAGGTAGGTTCCAGTCATCTCGTTCATCACGGTATCGGATAGGGTCGCGGTCCACGTCAAGGCAAGGTTGACGTCGAAGGATATAACAAGTATTTAAGAGTTTCTATACCTGAATCGAGATCATGAGAAACCTGCTCCGCATCTCCGAGGCCGCCTGGCTGGCCATCCACGCCCTGGCGTCCCTGTCCTATCGGGCCGAGCCGTTGCAGGTGGCGCGTCTGGCCCGGAGCATGGACGCCTCCCACGCCCACCTGGGTAAGGTGATGCAGCGCCTCGCGCGGGCCGGCCTGGTCACCTCCGTGCGCGGACGCAAGGGCGGCTTCGTGCTGGCCGCGGATCCCGAGACGGTCAGCGTCCTGGACGTCTGGGAGGCCATCGACGGGCCGGTGCGGCGCGCGGACTGCCTCATGGAGCACGCCTGCTGCGGCGCGCCGGGCGAGTGTCACGTCCGGGCCCTGAGCGCGGATCTGGCCTCGGAGATCCTCACGCGCCTGGGCGGGATGAAACTCGCGGACATCGATCCGGTCCCGGTGGACTAGGCCCCGGCGCGTTCGCCGCGACCGACCAGCAGCGTCCCCATGTAGTGCACCAGCCGCTCCGAGTCGGCGACGAACTCGTCCCCCATGGCCTCGTCCACCTGGCGAAACAGGACCTCCAGTTCGAGCTCCTCCTCCTCGATGAACGACTCTGCGGCCAGGGGGAAGAACACGGCGTCCTCGCGCTGGATATGGAGCCGCAGCAGGCTCGTGAAGATGGCCATGTGAGCCATCAGCTCGGTGACGGCGTCGTCCGAGCCTGCCTCGTAGCGGTCGAGGGCTCCGGCGATGGCCGTGATGTGCTCTCGACCCTGGTCGTGTTGCTCGCGGAGGATCTCGATCTGGGAATCCAGCGCGCCGTGGTGCCTCCTGCCGAGCAGCTCGAAGGTCTGGAGCTCCTCCTTGCCGTGGTGGAACCGATCGACGAACTCGCGGGCGAACTCCACGAGCAGATCGAAGAACCGTCGGGGCGGCCTGACCCCGCGCTGCATCGCGTCGTGGGCCTCGGCGATGGTGTCCAGGAAGGTCCAGATCACCACGTGCTCGGCGACCAGGCAGTCCAGGGCTCTCATGGGTCTTCCTCGGCGCCGGCGACGCGGATCGCGGAGGTGGGCGCGGTGCAGATGGATTCACAGGTGCCGCAGCCGGTGCACAGCCCCGGGTCCACGTGGGGGAGCCCGTCGATCCACAGCAGCGCCTTTCCCTTCTCGGGGCAGTACTGGTAGCAGTAGTCGCACGGTTGACCCTTCGCGGCCCAGCACCGGTCGAGGTCCACCCGGGCCACGGGGGATCGGTGCAGCCCGACCAGCCACGCCGAGAGGAATCCACGCCTGGAACTCTGTCGTTCGACCATCACATCCTCGTGCGCATCTCCATGGGTTGCGCCAGCAGCCACAGGTTGGCCGAGGTGCACGCCAGGAGGAATCCGGCCGTGACGATCCGGGCGGCCAGCGGCACAGGCCCGCCCAGCCGCGCGGCCAGGTTGGCGTGGGCGCGCCCGGTGGCGCGCACCGCCCAGAGGTGGCCGATCAGCACCAGGACCACCTGGATACCCCAGATGACCTCCATCGAGGCGATGGCGCCCAGCCGCATGTCGGCGGTGCCCAGCAGGTTCATGCCGTTGCCCATGGGATCGGACAGCACCGGCACCACGGCGCCCGCCTCGACGAGGAAGTGCCCGGCGTTGTGGGCCAGGTGGTACATCAGCGCCACGGCGATCAGGGGGTAGGCGTAGCCGCTGGCCATGCGCCAGAAGCCGTCGCGATGCGGCACCGCGCCGAGCCCGGCGGCGGCGGCGCTGGTCTGGAGGAACAGGGCGCCGGGCACCAGCAGGATGGCGAGCATGCCGATGGAGAACGCCGGCAGGTAGCTCACGTGGGTCACGCCCTGGATCCAGCCGGTGATGTCGGTCCAGGCCGGGGTCATGGTCAGGCCGTGGAACGAGGTCATCGACAGCATCACCAGCGCCAGGATGGCCTCGTCGCGGCGCGGCTTGCGCAGGGAGTTGAGATCCGAACCCCACGGCCGCAGGTTCAGCGCGACGTTGTCGTGGGGGCAGGTCTTGGCGCACTCGGTGCACACGGTGCAGTAGGTGTTGGAGGTCATGGTGCCGAGGAACTGGCCGGTGGGGCAGGCGTAGCCCCGCTCGTTGCCCTCGAGGCAGTCCCGGGTGTCGCACGAGCCGCAGATGCGCCGGTCGCGGGCGCGGACCTCCACCGGCGCGATCATCGAGTACAGGCCGCAGATGCGGCCCACCAGGCACACGTACTTGCAAAACGATCGGCGCTCGAAGATCAGCGCCGGCAGCACCGCCAGCAGCACCATCAGCAGGCCGAGCCCGGCCGTGGCGCGGGGGCTCATCGTCACCCCCCAGCCCAGCTCGAGCCAGGTCAGCCCCACGAACAGCACCGTGGCGGGGTAGACGTTGCGCAGCCACTTCGGCCACGGCAGGTCCAGGGCCAGCGGCTCGCCGCTGCGGCCCCACAGGGACAGCCGGCGCAGCCACGAGGCGATGGCCTCCCAGGGACACACCAGGCACCACATGCGGCCCAGCAGCACGATGTCGAGGATCAACAGCGTCCACCACAGGGTCCAGGTGAACAGCGTCGCGGCGTTGCGCTCGGGCACGGGGGTACCGAAGAACCCCGACACCAGGATCAGCGTGAGGATCCCGACCAGCGGCACCTGCAGCGCGAACTGGAACCACCGCCGGCCCAGCATCCAGCGCACCGGGCGCAGGGCGGTGAGCTCCAGCCGCCGCCTGGACGGCTCTCGGGCCATCCACGCCGGCGCCACCAGCGCGGCCAGCGTCAGGACCACCGCCGCGACCAGTGCGGCGTGGAACAGCCAGCCGGGCAGGCCGGTCATGGTGTGGCAGGCCATGGGCATGGCCGCCTCGACGGTCGTCTCGGTCACATCGTGGCAGTTCACGGGGTCGCCTCCCTCGGCCTCAGGGAGCGGCCTGTGGCCCGCTGGCGGCGCTTGATCACCGCCACCACCGCGACGGCCAGGATCAGGATCCCGGCGGCGCCGTACAGCAGCGGCCGGTCGTCGGTGCGGCCGATGGTCACGGGGAAGGGCACCATCTCGATGCGCTCCCCGTCGGGCATGTGCACCCGCACCTCGTAGGCCTCGGCCGCGTCGAAGGTGTGGAAGAACTTGTAGTCGTTGGCCTCGGGGCCCACGCCGGTGCGGATCTCGAACGGCTGGGCCACGGCCTCGGCGCCGCCGAAGAACCGCTTGCGCACGATCTCCACGCGCAGGGGCTCGCGGTAGGGCTCCCCCGTCACGCGATCGAGGACGTACAGCTTGAAGCGCAGCCGGTCGCCGGGATCGGGGATGCCGGGGTACCAGGTGAAGTCGAGGTCATGCGTCCCCACCTGGGCGATCACCTCCACGAACGGCACCTGGGGGTACTCGTCGGAGTAGGCGTAGTGCGGGATGCCGAGGATGTGGTGGGTCGACGCCGGGGCCGGCACCAGCAACACCACCAGCAGCGCCAGGATCACTCCGCCCGCACCTGCCCGCGATCGGGGGAGTAGGCCGGCACCACGGCGACGGCCTTGTGACGCATGGGGCAGACCTCGACGCAGAGCCCGCAGCCCACGCAGTACTCGGGATGGATGGTCGGCCGGTTCTGGTGATCCACGGTGATCGCCTTCTCGCGATAGGGGCAGATCGTCAGGCAAGCACCACACCAGCTGCGGCGGTTGTACGGCATGCATATCTTGCGATCGATGACGGCCACCCCCATGCGGACCTCGGCGAGGATCGTGTCGCGGTCGTCGTCGATGGGGGCTATGGCCCCCGTGGGGCACGCCTGCCCACAGCGCATGCACAGGTTGCACGCCGTGTTCCACGGCAGGATCCAGGGCGTCTCCCCGGCTCCCCAGACGGGCGCCTCGATGGACCCGCGCCGCATGGATCCCGGCCCGTGCGGCAGCAACGGCTGGACGCCGGCCACGCGGCCGGGAATGTGGATCGCCCCCACGTGACAGGCCTGGGCACACAGCGTGCAGCGGACGCACGCCGCGCGGAAGCGGGGCTCCGGGAGCGCGCCGGGTGGCCGCAGGGGGTGTTGCCCCGGCGGCGCCAGGGCCGAACGGGCGAGGGCGCGGTGCAGGGCCGAGGCGCCGACCACGCCGGTGGCGCCGGCGGCTGCGGCCCGGGCGAGGCGTGCCAGGAAGTGGCGTCGGTTCATGGGCGACCGTTTTCATGGGAGCTCGGGCTCCTCTCGGGGAGCGGGGCGGACGGGCAGGGCGGCGCCCCAGCGCAGGGCGTCGTGGGCGCAGGCCCGGACGCAGCCCCCGCAGTTGTTGCACTCCTGGCCCGGATCGTCGGCCATCGGGTCGAGGCCGAGCTCGCAGGCCCGCGCGCATTCGCGGCACCGGGTGCAGGCCGGCCGGTCCAGCCGCACCCGCACCACCCGCCAGCGGCCCAGCAGCGAGTACAGGGCCCCACCCGGGCACACGTAGCGGCACCAGAAGCGCCGGGAGACGAAGATCTCGAAGGCGAGCAGGGACAGCAGGAACCACGCGCCCACGCCGGGCACGCCCAGGGTGATCCACTGGTACAGCTCGCCGCCGACGAGGCGCGGCGGGTAGATCTCGGCGAACACCTGCGTGCCGGCGACCAGCGCCAGGATCACCCCGGCGGCCAGCACGGCGTACTTGAGGCGGTGCGAGAAGCTCACGTGGGTCTCGATCCCCACCCTCCGGCGCACCACGGAGCCGATCTCGAACAGCAGGTCTGCGGGGCAGATCCAGCCGCAGAACACGCGCCCCAGCAGCGCCGTGGCCAGCAGCGGCAACAGCGCCGAGAGCAAGAACACGTCCCACGGCACGCGGGCGGCGGCCATGAAGTCGAGGACCGCGAGGGGGTCCGAGATCACGTGGTCCCCCACGCGCAGGGTCCACACCGAACCGCGCACGGCCCGGGTGATCCGCTCGGGGGCCTCCACCTCACCGAGGACGGCGTGCGCGAGGCGCGTGTCCCAGTGGTCGGCGATCCCCTGCTCGTCCCGCTGGGCGAGCAGGTTGTCGTAGTGGGCAAGGGCCGGGACCACCACCAGCAACGCCAGCACGGCGATCTGGGTGGTCCGGCGCGCCCACTGCAGCCCGCACATCACGCCACCTCACCGCTCGGGGCCTTGACCCGGATGGCCTGGGGCATGTGGAAGCACGCCTGCTCGCACAGGCCGCAGCCCACGCAGTAGTCGGTGTCCAGCAGCGGCTTCTCCCACAGGTCCGCGGACAGGGCCAGCCCCTCCAGCGGGCAGGCGCGGATGCAGACCCCGCAGACGTACCCCTGGTAGGAGTTGCAGATGTTGCGGTCGAGGGCGGCCCGGCCCATGTCCACGACCTCCCAGATGCGCTCGTGATCCGGATCGACGGGCTCCAGCGCGCCGGACGGGCAGCCCGTGTTGCACTTCATGCACAGCACGCAGCCCTTCTCGCGGGGCACGATGTAGGGGGTGCCGCGGTCCGCCTGGGAGCCCTCGGCGCCCACGAAGCGGATGCAGTCGTTGGAGCAGTTCTCGCCGCACTTGTGGCATCGCACGCAGCGGGCGGCGAAGCGCTCGTCGTCCACGGCGCCAGGGGGGCGGATGTAGCGGGATCCCGACCCCGTGGCCACGTTCACGTGAGCATCCACCGACCCCATCCGCGCGACCGAGTACACCCCCAGCGCGGCGAACACACCGGCGCCCTTGAGCATCTCGCGCCTCGAGCGGGGGCGGGGAGGGGGGCGCTTGGCCC
>CAZLEO010000028.1:0-48191 GCA_964558555.1 uncultured Rickettsiales bacterium
GTCTGTGTTTGTTGCTTGGTTGTTGTGTGGGTGTTCTGTGTTGTGTGCTGGCAGGGTGCCAGGGACTTCGCAGGACTTCGCAGGGCCAGGGCAGGGTGCCCTGCCCCGAAGGTGCCCGAAGGTGCCAGGCGAATCTCAGGGCGGAAGGTGCCAGGCGAATCTCAGGCGAATCTCAGGGGCGAATCTCACGGCGAATCTCACGGCGAATCTCACGGGCGAATCTCACGGAGTGAGGGCGTGGTCCATCAGCACCCGTTCCCCGGATAGACGCCCGCGTCCTGGTCGTCGCAGTCCAGATCTGCGCCCGGATAGAGGAGTGGGTCGTAGGGGCCAGGCTGCCACCACGCGGGGTAGCCGTCCCAGTCGAGATCCCACAACGCCGTTCCTGGACCGCCGTAGGCTCCGATGTCCGATGGACTACCGTCGGGATCGAGGACCGAGGGATCTCCCGCGTCGATCAGGGGGGACGAGGAGCCGAGGTGGAGATCCCAGTCGACGGGATCCATGGCAGAGATGTCGAGGAACTCCGGGGCATCGAAGACCGCGGTGTCCCCGAGGTCCTCCACGTCGAGGCCGTCGAGGTTGCCCGGGGAGTTGAGGGCCACGTTGACGGAGAGGAACTCGGTCGTACACGAGCCGCAGTGGAGTCCTCCACCTCCATCGAGCGATCCGTTGTGGGCGATGGAGACGTTGGCCAGGAGCCCCCCTGCCTGTTCGAGGGCGACTCCGGCGCCGACCACGGCCTCGTTGCCGAGGATCGCGGCCTGCCGCACGGTGATGTCCGAGTCCTGGACATGGAGGCCGCCTCCCGAACTCGGGAGGTTGTTGAAGGTGTCTTCCCAGGTCAGGTTTCCAACGACCATCACGTTGTCGATGGCGCCGCTGGACGTCGAGACGCAGATACCCCCTCCGTACCCGGGACTGTCGTAGGGATCTCCCGTTGCCCAGTTTCCCAGGACGGCCATTCCGACGATTGCAGGGGAAGAGTCCGAGACCACGCTGAGTCCACCGCAGTGCTCGGCTTCGTTCCTCCGGAGCAGGATGCTCGACAGCGTCGGACTGGATGAGGCGATGTGGAGCCCTCCCCCGAACCCCGCGGAGTTCTCCCGGACCTCGACGTACTCGAGCCGCGCCGTCGAATCCGTCATGTAGATCCCACCGCCGGTCCAGGGGGCCCCGTTGGATTGTACGAGGATGCGAGACAGGCTCGACGCGGATCCCGTCATGTAGATGCCACCGCCGTATCGTCCGGAGGTGTTGCCCTCGACGATGAGGTTCTCCAGCGTCGGGCTGGAGTCGATGATCGAGATCCCACCCCCATACCAGTTGGAGCCACCGTCTGTGATCGTGAATCCCCGCAACACGGCATCCGGTCCCTCTCCGGATTGGAACGTGACCACGGTACACTCGTACCCGTCGAGCAACGTGACGTGGGCACCCCCGATACCGAGCAGTTGCACGTTCTTGCCCACGAAGTCGATGCACTCCAGGTAGCTGCCCGGTTCGACGCAGACCGTCGCCCCGTCGGCCGCAGCGTCGATCGCGGCCTGGACCGCCGGATACCATTCCTCTGCCCAACCATCACAGGTCTGGCACCCGTCCTCGTCGGTCACGCCGTCGCAGTTGTCGTCGGTGCCGTTGGCGCAGAGTTCGTACGCTCCGGGACTGACTGCAGCGTCGTGGTCATCGCAGTCACCCGTGCACGGCAGATAGTGGTCCCCATCCAGGTCCTTCTCGTCATCGGGGAGCACCCCATCACAGTCCGAGTCGAGGCCGTCGCAGACCTCCTCCGCCCCGGGGTGGATTCCGTCGTGTTCGTCGTTGCAGTCACCATCACACTCCGACAGCCCATCTCCGTCATCATCGACCTCCCAGGCGCCCAGCGCCCCGTCACAGTCGTTGTCGATGCCATCGCAGTCTTCCATGGCGCCGGGGTAACTCTGGGGGTCCTCGTCGTCGCAGTCTCCATCCTCGATTGTCCACCCGTCGCCATCGAGGTCTCCCACAGCCTCGTCGTCGTCCACGGCATCGTCGTCCACGGCATCGTCGTCCCCCTCGTCCGTGCAACCGATGGCCACCACGGCAAGACACAGAACCAGTAAATGGACCGAGACCCGCATCTGCTCCCTCCTCGACGAGGCTATCACGTGAGCCCCGGGTGCCCTCAGGGAACCGAACTCGCGCGCCCGTGTCCCATGATCGGTGCACAGCGAGGAACTCATGAAGCTGCTTTGGGTGCTGGTGCTGCTCTTCGTCCCGGTCCAACCCGCGCTGGGTGATGTGATGGAGGACTCGACGGCCCAGTGGGCTCGTCGCCTCGGCTCCGGCGCCACGAACGCCGTCGTCGTGCGCGATGGAGTCGCCTACGCCGGCGGGGGAAGCACCACCGGCGAGATTCACGCGTTCACCGTTGGAGGGGACCTGATGTGGTCCGTGCGGGTCGACTACCGAGTGGAGGATCTGGCCCTGGGTGAGGATGGCGCCTTGTTCGTCATCGGCGGGTTGGGAGTGATGTCCATCTCGCGTCACGACATCGCCGACGGCGCCCATCGCTGGACGCGCCGGTTCGGTCGCGGCTTGGGTGAGGACGAATCCGGGCGTGGGAAGGGGATCACGGTGGACCCGCAAGGGCGTGTGATCGTCGTCGGCTCGATGAATGGCGCACTCGATCTCGACGATGTGCGGCTCCAGGCCGACAACCCATACGCCGACGTCCTGGTGGTCGAACTCAGGCCCGAGGACGGCGACGTGGTCTGGGCCCGCAGCTTCGGCCGGCCCACCGGCAACGACTACGGCGGGGATATCGGCAGCGACGCCATGGGCAATCTCTACCTGATCGCCTCCGGCGGCCTCCAGCCCGACCAAGGCCGGGACGGCCCCGCGATGCTGATGTCGCTGAACCCCACCGGGGAACTGCGATGGGTCACCACCATCGACCACGCCGGCGGCGCAGCGAGCCAGGCCCTGCACGTCCAGCCCGACGGCACCACCACCTTCGCCGGCTCCCAGGTCGTGCCCCCTGGGGCCGACCGCCTCACTGCACCCCACACCCACGACGCCTTCGTCGCCCGCTACAGCCCCGACGGCAAACCCATCTGGTCCCTGGTACTCCAGAACCCTGGTGTCGGCTGGGCTGGCGCCCTGGCCCCTGCCCCGGACCTCGGCACCTGGGTCGTCGGCTCGTTCTCCGGCACGCTGACCGGCAACGACGTGCCCCTGTTGAGCGCCAACGACGAGTTTGATGGCTTCATGGTCCACGTCGACGCCGACGGCAGGGTCACCCGCCAGCAGCTTTTCAGCGGCCGGGATGCGGACTGGCTCCACGCCATCGCCGCCGAAGACTCGGCGGTGCACATCGCCGGCTGCTATCGCGGAGACCTGAGATGGAGCGACGAGGTGCTGACCTCCTCAGCCCATTCGACGACCGTGGACAACGGCTTCCTGATCCGGGTACTGGTGGAGCCGTAGTCCGCAAGCACTCGATCGACTCCAATCCTTCCCGACTGGCCCCGAGGGCCGCCAAAGCCCACACTACGACACATCACAGACAGTCCTTCCCCATCCAGCGACTGATGCAGGAAGGGGTCCGACCGGACCGGATCACGCAGGGAGACCACGGAACATGAACACCGGTCATGAGCCGAGCCCCATCCCCCCCGAGGCGTCCCCTCGGGCGCACCGTCTCGCGTCCACGCTGGCACGACCCCTCGAGAGGTTCATGCACGTGGAGGCCTCCAGCGGGATCCTGCTGCTGGTGACGGCTCTGATCGCTTTGCTGTGGGCCAACTCGCCCTGGGCCTCGATCTACGAACACCTGCTACACACACCCGTCGCGCTGGGCTTCGGGGAGCACACCTTCACGCGATCCGTGCACTTCTGGATCAACGACATGCTGATGGTGGTGTTCTTCTTCGTGGTGGGCTTGGAGGTCCGCCGCGAGCTGCACGAGGGAGAGCTCTCGCAGCTACGACGCGCGGCCCTGCCGGTCGCGGCCGCGCTGGGAGGCATGCTCGCGCCGGCGGCGATCTACCTGGCCATCAATGGCGGGACCGACGCCAGCCGCGGCTGGGGCGTGCCCATGGCCACCGACATCGCCTTTGCGGTGGGGGTGCTGGCCTTGCTGGGACGCCGGGTTCCCGCGGCGCTACGCGTGTTGCTGCTGGCGCTGGCGATCATCGACGACATCGGCGCGATCCTGGTCATCGCGCTGTTCTACTCATCGGACTTTGCCTGGGTGGGGCTCGTGCTGGCCGGCGCCGGCATCATCGACGTGCTGATCATGCAGCGCTTCGGTGTGCGCAACTCGTGGGCTTACATCGTGCCGGGCCTCGTGATCTGGGGCGGCATGCTCCACGCCGGGATACACCCCACCATCGCCGGCGTGATCCTGGGGCTGCTGACGCCGGTGCGCTCGTGGCTCGGTCACAAGGGGTTCCGTGCCGAGACCCATCGGGCCCTCGATCGCCTGCACGACCTGGTGGAGTCGGGCGCCGAACCCCGCAAGTGGATACCCGACCTCGAGCGGGTCAACTTCGCCCGTCGGGAGGCGATCCCGCCGGTAACGCGGATCGAGGCGGCGCTTCACCCCTACGTGGCCTACGGCATCATGCCGCTGTTCGCCCTGGCCAACGCCGGGGTCTCGCTGCAGGGCATCGAGTTCTCCGCCGCCGGAACGGTGGGAATCGCCGTGGGTGTGGGCGTGGGGCTGGTCGTGGGCAAGCCGCTGGGTATCGTGCTGTTCTCGTGGCTGGCGGTGAAGCTGGGGTGGGCCACGTTACCCCGCGGGGTCACCTGGGGTGGGCTCGCCGTGACAGGGGTGGTGGCCGGCATCGGATTCACCATGGCGCTGTTCATCGGAGCGCTCGCGTTCGACGATCCGTCGCAACTCGCGGTGGCCAAGGCAGCGGTGCTGGGGGCGTCGCTGTTGGCGGGTGTGCTGGCCCTGGTCGGCGGTCGATGGCTTCTCCCGGCGCCGCCGCCCGGGGCCATTCGACGCACCGTGGACGAGGCGGAGCACTCGACTGTGGAGTAGAGACGACTCTCGGTCCGATTGTCTACATATCCGATAGATTTCCATGGAATTTCGGGCCGCACCGTGGGAGTGTGTCGTCTCGCGCAGGAGGCGCGTGCAACGAAAGGAACGAAGTGATGTGGCGAACCTGGATTCTGATGATGATGCTGGCGGCAAGCCTGACCCTGGCCCTGAGCGGCTGCGACTCGACCGGTGACGACGACTCTTCGGGCGACGACGACGATGCCACGGCCGACGACGACGACGACGCCACGGCCGGAGACGACGACGATGACGCCACGGCCGGAGACGACGACGACGCGGCGGATCCATGCGACGACGCGGCGCTGATGAGGGATGACGCGCTGCAAAACGGCGAGCAGATCCTCGCCGGGGTCACGCTGAAGGCGAGCACCCCCATCGCCGACATCGTCGCCGATCCCGCCGCCTTCGACGGCCAGGTGCTGCAGATCGAGGGCTGGGTGACGAGTGTGTGCCCCATGGAAGGGTGCTGGGTGAACATCGCCAACGAAGCCGGTGACGAGCTGCAGGTGAAGACTGCGGACGGCACCGTGGACCACGACGATTACACCGAGCCCGGCCGCTACCACGTCGCGGACGGCGTGTTCCAGCAGGATCAGATGTGGGTCTGGATCGCCGATCACGGGGCCATGGCCGGGACCATCGTCTGCGATTGAGGGCGGCAGCAGCGCCCACGGCGACCCCCCACGAGCCTCTCGCGAAACCAACCAAACTCCCCCCCGCGCCCGCGCTTTCTTCTACGATCCCCTCCGAGGGGAGAACCGGATGACCAGGCCAAGCATCGACTCCACCGCAGGTACGGATCCGAGTAGGCATGGCGCCGTGGTCAGAGCCTGCAACCTGATGCTGTTGTGGGGTGTCCTGCTGATCACGTCCTGGGGTTGCCCGGAAGACGAGCCGGCAGACGACGATACGACCCAGGCCGACGACGACGACGACGACGACGACGACGACGCGGTGGACGACGACGACGACGATGTCTCGTTCGAGCCCGGCTGGACCGACGATCCCACGGACTCGCCCTACTCGGGGTTCGGCCACGCGGTCGCAGGGGGCGACGTGGACGGGGATGGGTACGGTGACCTGGTGGTCGGCGCCCATCACTGGATGGAGGGCGGCTCGATCCGGGGCAAGGTGTTCGTTTACGCCGGGGGCGCCGACGGCCCCCTGCCGGACCCGTGGCAGACGGACATGCAGATCCCGTCGAACGCCACGTTCGGGTCCGCGGTGGCCGTGGCCGACGTGCATGGCGACGGGTACGACGACGTCGTGGTCGCGGCCCAGGCCTGGGGTGCCGACGCGAGCACCGAGGGGCGGGTGTTCCTGTACGAAGGTGGCCCCGCGGGCCTGCCGGACGAGCCCGCGTGGTGGGTCGATCCCACCGACCAGCAGACCGGCTACTTCGGGTCCGGGCTGTCGCTGGGCGACGTCGACGCCGACGGGTACGCCGACATCTTGATCGGCGCCAAGGGGTTCACGGGCGAGGAAAGCCGCGAGGGCGCTGCCTACCTGTATCCGGGCAGCGCGGACGGCCCGCCGGACGAACCCACCTGGATGGTCCACCCCACCGACCAGTTCAGCGCGACGTTCGGCAACGCCGTGGCCAGCGGCGGTGATCTGGACGGCGATGGGTACGACGAAGTCGTGGTCGCAGCCCAGGTGTTCGACGCCGAGCTGCAGAGCGAGGGGAGGATCTACCTCTACACGGGCGGCCCCGACGGGCCGCCTGCCGCCGCTTCCCAGACCCTCGATCCGACCGACATCTACGCCGCCTTCTTCGGCTCGGCCCTCGACATCACCGGCGACGTGAACGGCGACGGATTCGACGACCTGCTGGTGGGAGCGGACAACCTCGACGCGGAGGCCGATTCCGAGGGGCGCGCCTACCTCTTCCTCGGGAGCTCGGCGGGCGTGGATCCCAACCCGGTATGGTCCGCCGATCCCACCGACCTGGAGGGCGCGTCCTTTGGCGAGGCCGTCGCTCTGGCGGACTTCGATGGCGACGGATACTGCGACGTCATCGTCGGCGCGTCCTGGGTCGACGACGAGGCCCAGAACGAGGGGCGGGCCTACCTGTATTCAGGTGGCCCGGGCGGCCCGGCTCAGCAGCCGTGCGCCCTCTGTGATCCCACCGACGTCGAGGCCAGCCGCTTCGGCATCTCCACGGCCGGGGTCGGAGACATCAACGGTGACGGCGGCGCCGACGTCGCCATCGGTGCCTACCGTTGGGGTACGGACGTCGAGGCGGAGGGGCGGGTATTCCTGTTCTTCGGGGCGACGCCCTGAACTGGCGCGCGGTGCAATTGCGATGACGATACTCGGCTCCATCCTGTTCCTGGTCTTCGTGTTGAGCCTGCTCTGCGGGGCCCATTACGCCATCTACCGATACCTGATCGCGTTCTTCGGCATCGAGCGGGTTCGGATTCGCCGCGTCTTGCTGATCAGCACCGTCCCCCTGGCCCTGAGCTTCCCCGTGGGGGCTGTTTCGAGTCACCTGTGGCCCAACCTTGCGACGGTGGCCCTGTATGGGGTCGGGGCGACATGGATCGGGCTGGCCATCAACCTGCTGATGGCGGTGACGCTGAGCTGGGCAGCGGTGGGTGGGTTTCGGCTGGCACGGCGCGAGCCCCCGCGGCGGTGGATCGCCGGGGTCATGTGCACGGCGGCGCTGGGGTACGCGGCGCTGGGCGTGTGGAACGCCTACCATCCGCACGTCAGACACCTCGAGATCTCGCTCGAGGGGCTACCGGATTCGTGGAAGGGCAAACGTATCGTCCACCTGAGCGACGTGCACCTGGGACACCTCCTGGGGCTCGGGTTCTGGGACCGGGTGATCCGCCTGACCAACGAGCAGCACCCCGAAGCGGTGCTGATCACCGGCGATCTGTTCGACGGCATGGGAGGGGATTTCCCGGCCTTCCTACCCGGCCTGGACCGGTTCGAGACGCGCCACGGGGTGTACTTCGTCTCTGGCAACCACGAGGTGTACAACCGGGAATTCGACGAGCAGGCCCTCGTGGGCCGCGCGGCTGTCCAGGTCATCGACCACCGGGTCGTGGATCTGGATGGCTTGTTGTTCGTGGGCGTCGGGTATCCCGGGCTCGAGGGGCCCACCGGGCAGGCATTCCTGGACCGGTACACCGAGCTCTTGGGCGGCGACCAGCCCAGCATCCTGCTGTTCCACACCCCGACGGAGATCGACCTGGGCGAGGACGACGGGGAAGCGCATCAACCCGGCGTCTACTTTGCCCCGGACGTCTCCAACCGCACCGCGCAGCGGTTGGGCATCGACCTGCAACTTTCCGGCCACACCCACGCGGGCCAGATCACCCCCTTCGGGATGCTCACGCGACTGATCTACCGGGGCCGCGAGTACGGACTGCACGAGGAGGATGGCTTCCAGATCTACGTGTCCTGCGGCACGGGCACCTGGGGGCCGCCCATGCGAACGGGGCGGAGGTCGGAGGTGGTGGTGATCACCTTGCAGTAGAGGCCGTCCGCGGAGTGATTTCCACACCTTCGGTGTTCTGCGTTCCATGCACATCAGAACCCTCTTGCTGTTGACGTGCGTCTGGGCCGTGGCGGGCGGCGCCCAGTCGCAACCGGCGCCGGAACCCGCGTTCGCTCCCCTCGACGGCTGGACCGGAGATACCCACGAGGGCACGCTCACGGCCCTGGCAGCCTCCTGCGACTGGTTCGAGCGCCGGGGGCTCGGCCGGGAGATCCGCTACGAGGGGCGGACGGGCCTCACCGACGACTGGATCCGGATCTGCGAGGCCGCCGGCGAGGTTCCCGACGACGACGGCGAGGCGATCCGGGCATTCATGGAGCGCTGGTTCGAGCCCGTCCTGGTGGAGGGAGACGAGGGCCTGTTCACGGGGTACTACGAGACCGAGCTGCGCGGCAGCTGGGAGCCCACCGAGGTCTACGACGTGCCGATCTACCGCATGCCGCCACGGCCGGGGGATGGCGCCGGTTATCCCAGCAGGGCGCAGATCGCCGCTGGCGCCCTGGAAGACCAGGAGCTGGAGCTGTTGTGGGTCGATGATCCGGTGGACGCGTTCTTCACCGAGATCGAGGGGTCCGGCCTGGTTCAGATGGAAGACGGATCTTCGGTCGGCATCGAGTACGGCGGGCAGAACGGCCACGGCTACTACGCCATCGGGCGCTGGCTGGTGGAGACCGGGGAGGGCACCCTCGACGAGATGTCGATGGAGTTCATCCGCCACTGGATCGACGGGCACCCGGACCAGGCCCAGGAGCTGATGAACCGCAACCCCAGCTACGTGTTCTTCCGGCTGCGCGATGAAGGGGACGGAGCCCAGGGCGCCATGGACGCCACGCTGACGCCGCTGCGCAGCCTGGCCGTGGACCGCCGGCACATCCCGCTCGGCGTGCCGCTGTGGCTCGAGATCGACGACGAGGCGCTGCCCGGTGGTTCCATCCGGAGGCTGGTGTTCGCCCAGGACGTCGGCGGCGCCATCCGCGGACGGGTTCGCGGCGACCTGTTCTGGGGCGCAGGCAGGGAAGCCGAGCGTAATGCCGGCAACATGAAAGCGCAGGGCCGGTACCACATGCTGGTCCCGCGGGAAGAACCGCTCGCCGAGGCGCAGCCGGTCGCCCCCCTGCCGGCCGGGCTGTACTTCCGCGAGGCAGGGTTCTCCACCTGTGACGGCTGTGCGACGCCAGGGGTTGCGGCCGTACTGGGGATCGTTGCGACTGTACAGCAGGCCAGGGAGTTGATCGACTCCGTCGACCGCGGCGTGCTGCGGCTGGGTTACCCGATGGCGGCGCACAGCGACGAGATCGGCCTGGTCCGCGAGGATCGGGGGATCGTGGTCGTCGCCGGGTTGTTCACGGACCGCGAGGCCGCCGGGCGCTGGTCCGAGCAGGTCGGCGAGGCGCTACCCGCACGGACCCTGGAGCCGCTGCTGGACGACCCGGAGGCGCGACTGCGGGTCGAGCAGACGTACCTGGACAGCCAGCGCGAGTTCGGGGACATGCCGACGTCGCTGGTGGTACGCATCGACGCCCCCAACCCGATCCCGGCCTGGCCCGCCGAGGCCGTCGAGGAGCTGAACCGCTCCGAATCCGGTGCCCGGATCGACACCGACGCCCACGAACCGCTGTGCCAGGTGGAGACCGGCGACCTCTTCGTGGTCAACCACGACGAGCTCAGCTCCACCTACTACGACTGGGCGCCCGTCCGCTGCGGCGATCAGCCGGCTTTCGTGACCTGGCGGGCCACGTTGCTTCACAGCACCGTCATCCCGCAGCCCGACGGCAGCTATCTGCTCAACCAGCTCATCGGCGCGGAGTGCGACATGCCGTTCTTCCAGGAGTGGGTCTTCACCCGCGACGGACGGCAGTGGGAGGAGGGCGACGAATCCGGACAGGGGAGCGGCTGCGGCGGCTGACGTTCAGAAACAGCCGGAGAGGGCGGGATCCTTGCACAGGATCATCAGCGACCGGATGCCGTCGTGGCCGTCGGTGAATCGAAGTGAACCAGCCTGACACGCGTCCGGATCGCCGGGGGTGGGCGCGCAGGCCACGGCGGTGGTGAACGTGACGCCCTCGCCTGAGTCGCACACGAGTGAACCCGCCTCGGCGGACAGGCCGCTGGAAGAGGGGACGTCGTGGACCGCGTAGGAACACGACCAGCCGACCAGGCCGTGGTCGATGGTCCCGTCGGGCCGGGTCAAGATGTGGTCCTGGGACGAGCGGCCGGGATCGGCGACCAGCAGCTGCCAGGCAAACTCCAGCGACGGGGCATCCTCGTGGCTCGCGCTCTCGATCGACGCGTCGGGCGAAGCGTCGTCACCCGTGCCCCGCACGCCCAGTCCACCGCCGACGCTGGCGGAGTTCCTGGGGTCGGCCGGAAGCTGGACCGTGTGCCGCCTCTTCGGGGGGTCGGCAGACGAGCAGGTCAACGCAGCGTGGCGCCCCGGCCACTGGTCCCCCACCACCGCGATCAGCGAGCCGGCTCCGTGATCGGTGGGCTTCGCCTCGGCCGTCTTGCACAGCACGAGCGTGTCGACCACCTTGCCCGTGGTCAAGTGCTCGCACGCCAGCTTGCCGAACTGGGACGTCGCCCCGTCCTCGTTCTGCACGGGGTCGACCTGGTATCCGCAGGACCAGCCATCGAGGCCCAGGTCCAGTTCGCCAATCGCCGGCCCGACGGCCTGGCGCTGGCCGTCGAGGTCCACGAACCAGTGGAAGCCCGCGGTGGCGCCCCCGTCCCCGTCCGGCGCCGGTTGCCCGGCCATCGCCGCTCGAGCACACACCACCAGGACCAGGGGCAAGATCATCCGTCTCATCATGCCGTGAATTCCCATCGTTCCACCTCGGACGCGTAGGATACCCCGGGAGCAGCGACGTCCAGGGAAGTGCCAACCGATTCACAGGCACGCCGTGGGAGGCGAGAGCGTCGTCGGGGTAGCGAGTTCTCGTATCCCGGACTCAGTTCCCGATCATCCACCCAGTCCGTGGACCATGGTCCCTTGGCCGGATCAACGCAACTCTCGGATCAGCACCGTCGGGACTTCACGTGACCTCACGAAAACCTGGTTGGGGCAGGAAGTGACAAGTGACCGTGCCTGACACCTGAAGATAGACTTCCAGCACGCCTGCACGTGACCGATGCGCAGCCAGATCGGAGGCCCGGGCATGACCGAAGAAGCCGACCACGAGCCCGGCGCGTGCCGAACCTGGTGGCGCAACTGCGCCGTCTCGGAAGACGCCGAGATCCGGGTGATCGACCGGCTGGAGGACGAGATCTCGCCCCTGCAGCCCGGTGTCGCACGCACCCGGGAGCTCATCTCCACGCTGGAGCTGTGCCACCACAAGGCGCATCGATGGGTCGCCAACATCGCCCGTGCGATCGCCGGCGGGGACACGGCCAAGGGACTGGGCAGGCGGACAGGGGACGCCACGCACCCGGTGGAGCAGACCTGGCAGAACGCCTGCGCGGCGCTATCGGCGTGGTGCGACGGGGGCCCAGGCGACGCGATCGATCTGTGGCTCGGTGACCGCCCGGCGCGCGAGCTGCTGGCACGTCTCGGGCCGCGATCCCCCATCAAGGAGTGGCAGGTCCGACGGATCATCGAACGTATCCGCGGGCACGTCGGCTGGCGCGGGGCGATGGGCGGGGCAACCGAGGAGTACGTGTTCTTGCTGGAGGCCGGCAGCGAGTACGCGTCGGTCCTGCGCGAGGATTGCCCCAAACCCTACCGAGACCACGCCGACTTCTGGCAACAGACGGTACAGATGCGGATCTACGACGCGGACCTCGGCGACCCCCACTCCGTGTACGGCGATCTGGGGTATGGCGAGCGAACCGTCCTGTCCCTGGCCACGGCCATCGACATGCTCTGGCCATGCCACTGGGACCACGTGGGAAACCTCGAGATCGTGCTGGGGGCGATCGGCGGCGACCCGCATCCGCAGCGTCCGTTCGCCTTCTGCGCCCGCAACATCAAGCTCTCGCCCATCCGCGAGCCGATGCGAACCGTCAGCCACACGCTCCAGGCCTTCGTTCAAGGGCCGCCAGCTGGCGAAGACGTGGACGCGGAGCTGCTCTCGTCGCTCGGGAGCCCCTCCGGACCGAGGCGATGGCTGGCCGCATCACTGGACAAGACGATCCGGCTGCAGATGGACCTGTGAACGCCCCAGGGAAGTGCCCGGAGAGGTGCCAGCCAGAGGGATCCCCACGAATTCGAGCTACACCCGTATCGGTTTCTCCATCCAAAACGGCGCCGGCCGCTCATCATCTCCGTACCGGAACACCATCTTCCCCCGCTTGAACCGCAGCCTTGGAGCCCTCGGACGGACGAACGCGTGTTCGTCTTCTCGCGGCGGTGAGACGAACGCGTGTTCGTCTTTTCTCTCCCGCGCTTCCTTCGCGACCTCCTTGCCGAAGTACCCCTCGATGCAGCACCACTTGCCCGGTTCACCGTCGAATTCGTCGAGGTAGTAGTGCTCGATCGGCGCCCTCTCCCGCCAGATGGACAGGACGAGCCCGAGGTCGTTCTGTAGCGGCCGATCGACCGCGATGGACCCGTCCTCGTTCCGCTTCAGCTGGATGACGTCCTTGTGGACCATCGAGTGGTGGGCCCTGGGAAGTGCCTGGGAAGTGCCTGGGAAGTGCCAACCGATTCACAGGGATTCACAGACCGCCTCGCAGGTCTCGAGAAGATGGGATACTGGCGTTTCGAGCGGCCGGCCGCAGCTCTGAGCTCACCCGGACGACTCGTCGAGGCACCCATGAACCACCCTCGTATCCTCAAGATCCTCAACTGGATCTCGGTCGTGATGCTGGTCCTGGTCGAGCTGCTCCTGGTCGGTGCGACCGCCCTGACCGTGTGGGTGGTCGCGGCGGCGGATCCCGCAGCCATGGGATTGCTCGCGCCGACGCTGCTGATCAACGGCCTGATCATCGTGCTCGTCGCGGTGATGGTGGTGCCGACGTTCATTGCCGCGCGGCGGATCGAGCGCGGGCGGGGGCGGCTGGCCCAGACGATGATTGCCGTGCTGTCCCTGTCCAGCGTGCCCCTGGGCACGGCATACGGCATCTACGCGCTGTGGGTGTGCTGGTTCAACGCGGACACCAGGCGCCGCTTCGACGAGGAATCGGGCTCGCTGACGTGGCGGGACGGGCTGGGGATGGCGGCGGTCGTGGTCATCCCCCTACTCCTGCTCCTGGGGATCACCGGGATCAGCATCACCCCGATAATCCCCACGGACGTCGAGGCGCTCGATGCCGAATGGGAGCCCTACGCGGATCGCTCCCAGCGCAAGGATGCCGAGGGCTGCGGTCTGACGGAGGTGGTCACGGATGCGGGCTGCGAGCCGGCCCACCCCGCGTCGGTGCGTACGGACGAGGTGGTGTTCCCGACCCGCTCCGTCGTCATGGGATTCACCGAACTCAGGGGCACGGTGCACGTCCCGGTGGGTCTGCCCGACCGGCGCCCGGGGGTGATCCTGGTCCACGGCAGCGGTCCGTCGAACCGCCACGGGGAGGTTCCCGGGGAGCTCGTGAAGTCGAACTACGGCGAGTCGCTGGCCGTCTTCGATCAGCTGGCCGCCGACCTCTCGCAGCGCGGCCTGGTCGTGCTCCAGTACGACAAGCGCGCGTGCGCGAGGTGCTACCCCGAACGGTACGAGACCCCCGACTTCGCCGAGTTCCGGTTCCAGCTCTTCGTGGAGGACGCGCTGGCCGCGATCGACCACCTGGCGACGATGCCGGAGGTCGATCCCGAGGCCGTGGTGGTGATCGGCCACAGCCAGGGGGGAAGCCTCGCCCCGCACATCGCCGACGCCGACGACCGGGTGGCCGCCGCCGTCCTGCTGGCCGGACCGGCGGGCACTTTTTCGGAGTGCCTCGTGGGCCAGCTCGAGGAGATGGCCGAGATCCGCTCGGACCAGATGGACCTGCTCGGCGCATGGTCCATACGGCTGCAGGCCGACCGATATCGGGACTGCACGGGGCGGATCGACGGCGACTACGATCCGGAAGATCCCTGTGTCGGCGGGGGCGTCACCTTGCAGGCGCTGGCCGAGTACGAGGAGCTGAACCGCACGCTCCCGGACGTCCTGGGAAGGCTCGACATCCCGATGTGCGCCATCGCCGGGACGGTGGACCGAAACGTGTCGCCCCACCACCTCGAGCGCATCCGCGAGGCCGCGGCCGGGCGTGACGCCGAGTTCCACCTCGTCGGCGGGGTGGGGCACGGGCTGTGCAACCTGGTCGAGCCCGCGTCGCCACGCGAGATCGACGCGGAGGTGATGGAACGGCTTGTCGGATTCCTGGGATCGGTCAAGCGCAGCGAGCAGTCGCACCCGGAAATCCTGTAGCGATGCACACCATGCCCACGCACTCGCCCCACCCCTATCTCGCCCTCCTGCTCGGCGTCCTGCTCACCCTCCTCGGCTGCCCTACCGAGGCGACGAATGACGATGACGCCGCGGACGACGACGATGACGCCGCGGACGACGACTCGGGCGACGACGATGTGGACGATCCCTCGGCCTGCGATCCCCACGGCGACCACATCGACGCGAACCTGCTGGCCGGGGCGCTGGCGTGGATCGACGACGAGCCCAACTACATCGACAGCTTCATCGTCAGCCACTGCAACGAGATCCAGACGGAGGCCTACTACCGCGGCTACGACGAAGCGACCTTGCACGATCTGCAGTCGGCCACCAAGACGTTCTCGGCGGTGCTGATCGGCATCGCCATCGACCAGGGGCTGATCGAGGGTGTGGAGCAGCCGCTGGTCGAGCTGCTGCCCGACTACGCGCACCTCCTCACCGGCGACAAGGCCGCGATCACGGTCGAGCACACGCTGACCATGACCACGGGCCTGCGCTGGGTCGACTTCGGGCTCGGCAACAGCTTCGACCGGATCGCGGCGGCCGAGGACTCGGTGGAGTTCATCCTCGGCGAGCCCCTCGAGACGGCGCCGGGGGAGGTGTTCCACTACAACACGGGCAGCTCCCACCTGCTCTCGGCGATCCTCCACCACAACTCGGGCATGACGACGGCCGAGTTCGCCGAGCTGCACCTGTTCGGGCCGCTGGTGATCGACGAGTACTCGTGGCCGGCGCTGCAGGACGGCGTGAACCAGGGCGGCTGGGGCCTGCACATGCGGCCGCGGGACTTCCTGAAGCTGGGCCAGGCGTTGCTGGACGGGGGGGTGTGGGACGGCCAGCAGGTCGTGGATGAGGCGTTCGTGGACGCGGCGACGGCCCATCAGGTCGCCACCGACTACGGGGGTGGCTACGGCTACCAGATGTGGATCGAGACACAGCTGTTCGACGTCGAGGACATCGCCGGGGCGCGGGGATGGGGCGGCCAGGACTGCCTGGTGCTGGACGACCTCGATCTGGTGGTGGTCTTCACCGGCGACATCGCCTACCCGTACGAGATGGCCGAGCATGTCCCGCACCTGGTCAACGAGTACGTCATCCCGGCGCACGTCGGGCTGGATCACTGATCACGGCTGGGACGAGCGGGGCCTCCGGGGCTCAAAGGGGCAGGCGAGCCCGACGCGCGCGGATCTCGGCCTGGTCCATGACGCCCTCGGTTCGGACGATGGACATCTCCATGGTCTCGGATGCGCGGAAGCCGGACTTCATGAGGTGTTCGAGGGTCGGCAGGAGCACGTTGTGTTCGCGGCGCTGTGCCCGGAGGAACTGGGCGAACTGCAGGTCGGCGCCCAGGATGTGCATCCTCAGCCAGTCGTCCAGGGTCAGGTGTAGCTGGGCCCGGTTCGCGCGCGTCGCCCCGTCAGCGCGGACCATGCGCTCGATCCGCTTGATCTCGGACGTCAGCCGAGCGTGCCACTTCTCGTGGGAGTCGGCGCGCGGATAGTCCATCTGGTCCATCACGAACTCCTCCGCGGCGAAGTGGAATGCGGTGTAGTCCACCAGCCGCCGCACGGTCTTGGTGGCGCTGACGCGCTTGCCCTCGGACGGGAACAGGACACGATTGCCCAGCTTGAACAGCAGGGCGTGGTGCTTGTCGATGTCCCGGATTCCGCTGCGGAGTTCCTGACCGAACACGAGCCGTTCCATACGCCCTCCCACGATCTGTACAGGGAGACCGTGGTGCACACGCCGGGCCAAACCGCGGCACGATCACCTGGATGGAGAGATGCTCACGCCCCGGCGCCGGAAACAGGGAGTCGCAGGTACAGCGGCGCGCCCCAAAGTCGTGTTCAGGATTCGGACAGGCCGCGGCGAGGTGTTCGTTTTCCGGACACCACATACGGTGTCCACCCCGAGGCCCTATGCACTGGAGCCACGGCGCCGCAGCCCCTATCCTTCGGCGCGGAGGTCCCGATGCGCTGGCGCTGCACGATGACGCTGCTCGTTTCACTGACCTTGCTGACGACGGCCTGTGACACCGACACGGAGGATCCGCCCGACCTGCCGGAGCCGGGCGATCCCGACCTGACCGAGGTCCTCGGCCCGGACGAGGCCCGCGCCGGCTGGCTGGACGCGGAACACTCATCGGCGTTCATCGGGGGCGCCGCAGGGGAGTCCCGCGAGGGCGACCTGCTGATCTACAACGACCGCGTGCGGTTCGCGCTGCAGGGCTGGCGGGAGGGCCACAACCTCGAGCACCACGCGGGCTCGCTCATCGACGCCGACGTCGTGCGCCCGGACGACACGGTGGATCGGGACTTCATCGACGATCTGATCACGCTGGTGGCGCTGGGGCGCGTGCTCGCGCCGGAGACCCTCGAGGTGGTCCACGACGGCACGGACGGCGAGGCGGCGGTGATCCGGGCCGCGGGATACGACGACGGCTTCGCCTACCTCCTCGGCGCGATGGAGAACCCCGACCTCTACCCGGAGATGGGCCTGACCTACGAGCAGACCTGGACCCTCGAGCCGGGCTCGGCGCTGCTGCGGCTCGACACGGTGATCCGCAATCCCACCGACGACGACGTGTCGGTGAGCCTGATCGACGGCGGCGTCGTGGAGCTGGGGCTGGTCTCGAGCTTCGTGCCAGGGCTCGGCGTCGGGGAGGACATCGACGGCGACGGCACGGTGATGGCGGGGTACGCGTCGCGCTACAACGACCTGGCCGTGGGCCTGCTCCTCGACGGCGGCGTGGTCCCCAGTGCTGGATCGACGGCCCTGCTGGCCGACCTGCTCAGCTTCGTCGTGATCCCGGGCCCGGACGCCGATCTGGCCCCGGGTGCCGAGCTGACCTACACGCGCTACCTCGGCGTCGCCACCGACATGGCGACGCTGGAGCGGGCCCGGCTGGACCTGCAGGGGCTGGACGGCGGCGCGGTCACGGGGACGCTGACCACCGAGGGTGCGGGGGAGCCCATCGCCGGCGCCCGGGTCTACCTGGTCGACGCGGACGGCGCCCCCTGGACCTATGCCGTGACCGACGCCGACGGCGGCTACCGCATCGACGCGCCGGAGGGGGACTGGTCCCTCGTCGCCCTGGGCGACTACGACGGCGAGGTGGTGGACGTTCCAGCGGCTGCCGGCAGCTTCGGCACGTTCGCCGGCGCAGACCAGAACCAGCTGCAGCTGGACGCCCTGGCCGGTGATGAGGGCGTCGCCGTCGTGCATCGGGCCGACGGCCACGGCCGGAGCGATCCCGTGGCCGTTGCCCTGGTCGCCGGGGAGGACCGGACGGTCGACCTCGCCCTGCCCCAGCCCGCCCGCCTGAACCTGACGGTCGTGGACGAGACCGGCGCGCCCAGCCCCGCGGTGGTCCAGATCCGCTTCCCCGAGGGCACCGACGATCCCCGCCCGGCCGACGGCCGCCTCGGGGAGCGCCGCCCCGAGGGCGCCCGCAAGATCGTCTGGCTGGCCGACGGCGAGATGGAGGTGTCGGTGCCGGCGGGTGAGTACGACCTGCTGGGCTACCGCAGCTTTCGCCACGAGCTGGCCGAGCACCCCGGCCTCGTCCTGGAGTCCGGCCAGGACGCAGACGTCGAGCTCGTCATCCCCAAGGCATACGAGACCCCGGGCTGGGTCACCGCCGACTTCCACAGCCACGCCGCGCCGTCGATGGACGGCAAGTGCACGATGGAGGACCGGCTGATGCAGGCGGCCGCCTCGGATCTGCAGGTGCACATCGCCACGGCCCACGACGTGGTGCCGGACTTCCAGACCCCGCTGGAAGCCATGGGGCTGCAGCCGTGGGTCCGCTCCGTACCCGCCACCGAGGTCACGACCCTGCTGCGGGGCCACTTCAACATCTTCCCCATGACCGAGGACCGCACCCAGCCCAACTTCGGCGCCCCGGTGTGGTGGGAACTCGACGGGACCACCGCGGAGCTGTTCGAGGAGATGCGCGAAGGTCTGCCCGAGGACGGCGTGATCCAGGTCAACCACGGCCGCCAGCCCGGGATGTTCACGTTCGCCATGTGGGATCCCGGCGAGGACGTGGCCGACGATCCGGACCATTACTCCGATGACTTCGACGCCCTGGAGCTGCTCCAGGGCAAGCACTACGACGACCGGGATCAGCTGCTGCTGGACTGGTGCTCCCACCTGGACCTGGGCTACCGCAAGACCGCCACCGGGGTCAGCGACACCCACGACATCCGCCCCGGGGCGGGCTACGCGCGTTCCTACGTCTGGGTGGACACCGACGATCCCGCCGAGGTGGATCTGGACACCTTCCTGGGGTCGGTGCACGGCGGGCAGGTCGTGGTCAGCGGCGGTCCCTACGTCGTGTTCATTGCCACGGGCGACGGCGGCGAGACCGCCGTTCTCGGCGAGGAGATCTCCGCCGATGTGGTGACCCTGCACATCGAGGTCTGGGCGCCGACCTGGATGGACGTCGGCGAGGTGCGGCTGCGCGGCGACGGCTGCGAGATCGCCGCCACCTGGGACCGAGAGCAGATGGCCGAAGGCGAGGTCCTGCGCTTCATCACCGACCTGGAATGGACCGTGGACGAGGACGCCTACCTCTTCGTCGAGGTCGAGGGGGAGGACGATCTGGGGCCGGTGTGGCCCGGCGCCCGCGCGTACGCGGCGAGCAATCCGATTCACCTGATCGCGGACTGACCGCACTCGTTCACTCGTCCGGCACAACGTCCTCCTGCAGGCGATCCCAGACCGCCTCGATGATGATCATCGAGCAGTCGTCGGGGTGGATGCGCGGGTTCCCGCACGAGGCTCGCAGGGCCTCGTTGCCAGCCCAGAGGCCGAACGCGTTGCGGATGCCGGTCCCCCACCCGTGGTGATACTGGATCATGTCTTCGCGAGGTTGGGAGCGCAGCAGATCTCTGGACTCGTCGTCCGTGTCCTCGAGGATCATGTCCACCGCCTCGTCCACGGTGCTGGGCCAGAAGCTCTCCAGCGAACGGTGCGGCGGCGACGGCGCAGGTGTCTCGCCGGGAAGACAGGGATGCACGCGCACCACGGCCAGACGCTCGGCCACGCCGCGCGACTCGTCCCAGGCCACGTAGATGTCGCCGGCGGCGCCCGGCGCGACGACGACGCTCGCAGTCGTCGACTGGCCCGAATCCAGGTGCATCCGCTCGAGGACCGGGTTCCAGTCCTCGCCGTCGTGTACCTGGGCGTACACGGTGCTCAGGCGGGTCTCGTCACTGGCCGTCCAGGCCAGGATCGGGTCCCCCTCTCCGGTGAGCGCCAGGGACGTAGACCAGACCCGACTCCGGGGTCCGGGGCCCAGCGACGGTGTCGAGAACGGAGCCCACATTGCGCCGTCCCAGACGGCAGCCTGCAGATCGCTCGTCCCCTCGCCCTGTTCGAGCCAGACGAGCAACGTCCTCGAGTCATGAAGGTGGAGCAGACGGGGTCGGCTGGTGTCGTTCGCGCGGCGTAGCGTGCCCGACTCGGACCCGCCGACATCCTCCCAGGTGTCACCGTCGAACCGAACCACGCGAACGTAGGTATGGTCTTCGGGGCCGCCGTTCCAGGCGATCCAGACGGCACCGTCGGGTGCCAGTTCGACGTCCGGTTCCAGTGAGCGAGGACCGGCCGGGTCCACGACGTGCTCCCCCAGATCGGCCCACTCCTCGCCCGTCCAGCGCGCGGCGAGGATGCGTTCGGGCTGCAGTCCTCGGTCCTCCACCCAGACGACGATGGGAGACCCCTTCTCGTCCAGGACCATGTCTGGTTCGTCGCAGTCCGTCCCAGGCTGCAGACCGCCGCCGAGAAGGTCGCCGAGGGGTTCCCAACTCGAACCGTTCCAGGTCGAGACGCGTAGGACGTCCCGCTGATCTCGGACGGAATCCCATGCCAGCGCCGTGCGTCCGTCGGGAGCCACCCGCAGGACGGAACCGCCGGGAGCCGAGAGCAAGGCGTAATCGTCGTTCGGCACGTCGTCGGGCTCGGGCGGCGAGACGATCTTCCACGACCCGCCATCCCAGCGGCGTATCTCGATCGTGCGCGTCCCATCGAAGGCCAGCCACACGTGGCCGTCGGCCGCGGTCGCCAGGTTTGGCGTGCTCCACGCCTGCCCGGTATCCCACACCGACATACCCTCGGAGATGGACTCCCAGCACAGGGGCTGGCCCTCGTCGGCCGGATCGGCCGCCGCGGCGGTGTGCGCTGCGGCCACGAGCGCCAGGATGAAGACGGCGACGTACACGCGAGATCCCCTTTCCACGCCTACCCGCCTTCAACACCCCTGGTCCGCGGAAACTGCCCTACCGGAGAACGCGAACGTGGCAGAGTGTCGGGGTGCCGCAAGCCGCGGATACCGCGGTTCGAGGGAGGAGAAACCATGCCCGAGTGGATACGCACCATGCTGTCTCGGCCCGACCAGCCCGCAACGCCGCTGTCCAGGTACACGGTGATCAACGGCGTGTTCTACATGGTCATCGGGCTGCTGTTCTTCGCGGCTCCAGGGGTGCTGGTCCTGATGCCGGACATCGATCCGTTCCAGGGCCACGAGGAGGGGCTCTTCCGCGCCGTCGGCTTCACCATCACCATCATCGGGTGGTTCTACTTCTTCGGCGGCAGGACCAACGCCGACTCGTTCGGGCTCGCCACCGTCGGGGATCGACTGCTCGTCCCCGTCTTCCTGCTCCCCCTCGGGATCACCGGACAGATCCCGATGTCACTCGCCGCGGCGTTCTCGGTCCTGGACCCCGTACTGGGTGTGGGAGCCTACGTCGTGTGGAGGCGGCAACGATCCGCCGCTACAGGTTCTTCGCCATGACCAGCAGGAACTCCTCGTACCCCAGCTCGCGCCAGAACGGGACGCTCTGATCGTTGCCCACCGCCGCGTTGAGCACGATCCGATCGTTCCCCCTCTCGACGACCCACGCCTGCAGCGCTTCGACCAGCCGCCTGCCCACACCCCGGCGCTTGCACCGCGAATCCACGCTGATGTCGAACACCTCGCAGTAGCTCTCTCGAAGCAGCACCGGCGGCGACTTCTGGATCCGGGCCATGATGTACCCCACCACCCGACCGTCGTCCTCGGCCACGATCACGGCAGCATCTTCCCACTCGATGTTCTCTCGGAGGAACGCCTCGAACGCGACGTGGCCATCCTTCCTGCGCGTGAAGACCGTATCGATGTCCCGATGGAGGTCCATCATCGCGATCCACAGTTCGATCACACGGCGAACGTCGTCCTCGCTGGCGTGGCGGATCTTCATGAGCTCGACCTCCGATTCTAGACTGCCCGTCCCGGAACGTCCCCGGATGAACAAAGGAGTCCCCCAGGTCCGATCCCGTCGTCATCGTATCCGCCGCACGCACCCCCATCGGAGGGATGTTCGGCGACTTCAGCAACCTTCCGGCCTACGAGCTCGGTGCCGTCGCGATCCGGGCCGCGGTCGAACGCGCCGGGATCGAGGGGAGCGACGTCGGTGAGGTGCTGTTCGGGAACTGCCTGATGGCCGGCCAGGGCCAGCGCCGGAGCGTCAGGCCACGCTCCTCGCGGGGCTGCCCCCGTCCGCCGGGGCGGTCACACTCTCGAAGATGTGCGGCTCGGCGTCCGCATCCTGGTCACGCTACTGGGCGCGCTGCGCAAGACCGGCGGCCGCAGGGGCGTCGCCTCGCTGTGCATCGGTGGCGGCGAGGCCACGGCCATGGCGGTGGAGATGATCTGAGGGGCCATCCAGCCCGAAAGGGTGCCCCGCCCGAAAGGGCTCCAGGCGAGGTGATAGGCTTCCAGGCGAGGTGGGTGCGCCGATGTCCCGAACACTGATCTTTCTCCTGGCCGGGATGGCCGTGGGATTCCCGCGTCTCGTGGCTGGCCAGTGCGTCTTCGAGCAGAGCGAGGACCAGGTGCTGGGGTACGGGATCGCGGTTCGCCTGGCCGTGGACCCGGTGACCGAGGAGCCCGTGGTCATCTACGAGACCGAGGCCGATGGGATCGTCTATCGACACTTCTACGGCCCCGAGTGGGGGCGAGAGGTCCGCGTGGACACCCGGGGAATCAGCCTGCCCGTGGGCCCCGATGGAGTCCATCAGCGGGCGCTCGACCTGGAGATGGACAGCCATGGTCGGCCTCGCGTCGCCCTGCTCGACCACAGCGGCGTGTACCACACGCGGTACACGTCCGGCTGGACCGACCTGGAGACGGTGCTGTCGTGGTCGTTGAGTGATCTCGGTCTGGGAGACACCGAGCTGCGGCTCGAGGGGGACTCGCAGGACCGGGCCCACCTGCTCGCCTGGTCCAATGCTCTCGATGGCGGCCGCCGCGGGTACCACGCCTTCGACCCGGGAAGTGGTTTCGAATCGGCGACCGAGTTCGACACGGGCTGGCGGCCCCACGGGGCCACCGACTCGCTGGGCAACCTGCACGTGATCAGCTTCCGCTCGTTTGCAGACCCGGAGAATCCCAGCGGTCTGCACCAGTACCAGGTCACCTACTGGGAGTGGACCCCGGAAGAGGGCTGGCCCGACGAGTACGAGATCATCACCGACGAGCCCAATCCCCCGGACGGTAGCGGCACCGGTCCGGTGGGCTCCATGCCGGAGATCGCCATCGGGCCCGGCGACGTACCCCACGTGGCCTACCCGATGCACGCGACGAGCGACGCGTCCGATGGGGAGGTCCACTGCATCGAACTCCAGGAGGAGGGCTGGAGCCAGCCCGCCAACCTGTTCCCCTGCAACGGCCACGCGGGCAAGCCGGTCATCGCCGTGGACCACCGCGGCACGGCGCTGGTGATGGGGCTGGTCTACGACAAGTACCACGCCGCCGATTTCGGCCACGGGTTCGAGGCGCACGAGACCTGGAACTCCAGCAGGTCCCACTGGCAGTTCCACGACCTGGTCGAGACCCGAGGCCTGTTCTGGCACGCCTTCGTGCCGGTGTACTGGTCCAATGGCGAGCCCGGCGACATCACGGTGCACACCTTCACCAAGACCGGGCTCTGCCCCGACGTCTCGACCCACGACCTGGACGACGACGGCGCCGACGACGAGGTGGACCTCTGCCCCGGTTTCCCCGACCCCGCCCAGTGGGACACCGATGGCGACGGCGTGGGAGACGCCTGCGACACGGACGACGACGGAGACGGCATTCCCGACAGCGAGGACGTCTGTCCCCGCCTGGCCGATCCGTCCCAGACCGACACCGACGGCGACGGTCTGGGCGATGCCTGCTCCAATCTGGTGGACGACGACTCGGACGGCTGGCTCGCGCCCTACGAGTGCGACGACAACGATCCGACGGCGTTCCCGGGCAACGTCGAGGACTGCACCGACGGCGTGGACAACGACTGCGACGGCGCCACGGACGGAGACGATCCGGATTGCCCCCCCGCCGGTGAAGACGACGATGACGACGACGATGACGACGACATGGGAGACGACGGTGGCACCTGGGAGTCGGGGTGTGAATGCCGGACCGACGGCCATCGACGTCTCCCGTCGCTCCATGGGCTGGCCCTACTGCTCGCGCTGGTGGGCCTCGTGATCGCCCGCCGCAATCCCTCGCCCCTGGGTTGATGGCTCGCGATGGCCTGCGGGTGCCCTCGCGGTGCCAGGGACTTCACCCTCACGATGCAGTCGATCCTCGGGGTATCCCGCTGCAGTAGCCCAGCACGAGAAGTCCCCGGCCCCGTAGCCCGGTACGGAACGCCGGCTGCTTCACACGCCTCTTCTCTCGGAGACTCCCGCTCAGCGGTCAGGAATCCGCTTCACGGCCCGACCGAACCCACCGCCACCCGGGGTCTCCAGCACCAGACGATCCCCCGGCCCCACCTCGCACGAGTCCACGGCGGCCAGATCCACCGCGGTGCCGTCCGCCCGGATCACCCGCTGGGAGCCGGGTAGCCCGTCGCCGCCACCCGCCAGGCCTCGTGGGCCGTGGTCCCGGTGCTGGCTCAGGACCGAAAGGGTCTGCGATTGCAGGAAGGTCAGCTCGCGGATCACGCCGTCCCCGCCGCGGCGCTCTCCGGCGCCGCCGGACCCCCGCCGCACCGCGAAGCGCTCCACCCGCACCGGGAAGCGGTGTTCGAGCACCTCGACGTCGGTGATGCGCGTGTTGGTCATGTGGCTGTGCACGGCGGAAGCGCCGTCGAAGTGGTCCCCGGCTCCGGCGCCGCCGCAGACCGTCTCGTAGTAGCTGGCGGTGTCGTCGCCGAACACCACGTTGTTCATCGTGCCCTGCGCGTCGGCACAGAGATGCAGGGCGCGTAGCATGGCGTTGACCAGCCGCTGGCTGACCTCCACGTTGCCTCCCATCACTGCGGGGGCGTCGGCGGGGTCGTCCGGGAACGGCGGGTCGAGCATGCCCGGCGGAATGTGGATGGCCACGGCGCGCAACAGGCCCTCGTTGAGCGGCAGCGGCGCGCGGACCAGCAGCCGCAGGACGTACAGCACGGCGCTGTGGACGACGGCGGGGGTCGCGTTGAGGTTCCCGGGGTGGACGTCCGACGTGCCCGCAAAATCGAACTCGATCCGGCCCGGATCGGTGCGGATCGCCACCTCGATCGCTGCGCCGTCGTCCAGGATCACCCGCTGGGCCACCTCCCGCGCGGGAAGCGATCCGAGGGCGTCGAGGAGCAAGGCGTGGGCGCGGTCCTTCAGGGCGTCCATGGCCTGCGCCAGCCCATCCACGCCGTGATCGCGCGCCATGCGCACGAGGGCCAGGGCGCCGGTCTGGTTGGCGGCCACGGCAGCGCGCAGGTCGGCGAGGTTGTCGTCCAGCGCCCGGGTCGGGTGAATCGCGCCGGCGAGCCGCTCCTCGAGCTCCTGCCAGCAGCCGCGACCGCCCCGCACCACATGTGTGGGCGGGATGACCACCCCCTCCTCGACCAGGCGGCTCGCCGTGGGCGGCATCGAGCCGGGCTGGACGCCGCCGATCTCGGCGTGGTGGGCGCGGCTCGCCAGGTAGCCCAGCAGGTGTCCGTCGGCATCGTGGGCGGGCGTGACGACGGTGATGTCGGGCAGGTGCGAACCGCCGAAGGCGGGGTGGTTGGTCACGACCACGTCGCCGGGGACCAGGGTCAGCTCGCGCGTCACCGCGCGCACGCACAATCCCAACGAACCCAGGTGGACGGGGATGTGTGGGGCGTTGACGACCAGCTCCCCCGCGCGGTCGAGCACGGCACAGGAGAAGTCCAGCCGTTCCTTGACGTTGGTCGACACGGCGGTCCGGCGCAGCGCCTCGCCCATCTGTCTGGCGACGGTGTCGAGGCGGTGGGTGAACAGCTCCAGGCGGACGGCCTCGATCCCTGCGTCGTGGCGCGCTCCCGAAGGGCTCACACGGCCGGTGCCGCGCCCGCCGCCGCGGTGGCGGGCCACGATGGCGCCCGACGGATCCACCTCGGCACGCCAGCCGGGCTCCACCACGAGCGCGCTGTATCTCTCGAGGACCAGCCCCGGTCCTTCGATCCGGGCACCCGGCTCGAGACGATCCCGTTGCCATGCGGGCACGTCGTCCCATCGCCCTGCGAAGAGCGCCCGCATGCGTGTGGATGGCTCGGGCTCGTGCGGCGCGGGCGCAGCCCGTCGGGGCGGATCCTCGCGGGGCGGAGATGACGACACGACGCGCAGCGAGACCAGCTCCACATCGCGCCCACCCGGGACGTGGCCGAAGACCTCCCGATAGCGTTCGAGGAATGCCGGCGCCAGCGGGGCGCCCGGTTCGACCTCCACCTCGACCGTCGCGTCCTGCCCGACAAAACGCAGGCTGGCGATGCGGCGCCGGACGCAGACCTCTTCCACCCCTTCCCCGGCCAGCTCCGCCGCAGCCTGGCGGGCGAGCCGGTCCATCCTCGTGTCCAGCTCCGCCTCGACCTCCCCCAGCGGAGCCAGCCATTGTTCTTCGGCGAACCGCTCGACCGTGGCCGCGGCCATGCCATGGGCGCTGAGCAGGCCGGGCTCGCGGGGCACCACGACCGTGGACATGCCGAGCCGTTCGGCCACCGCCAGGGCGTGCTGCGGGCCTGCGCCGCCGAACGCGACCAGGGCGTACGCCGTGGGATCGACCCCGCGCCTCAGAGACACCTGGCGGATCGCGGCGGCCATCTTCTGGTTCGCCATCTCCAGGAACCCCTGAAGCAGCGGATCCGCTGCGACCTCTCCGCCGCTGGTCGCGGCGATCTCGCCCCGCACCTCGTCCAGTGCCCTCGTCGCGGCTCCGAGGTCGATGGGGATCTCGAACCGCGTCGGATCCAGGCGGCCCAGCAGCAGGTTGACGTCGGTGATGGTCAACGGACCACCGGCGCCGTAGCAGGCCGGTCCCGGACTCGCCCCGGCGCTGCCGGGACCGACGCGCAGCGTCATGTCGGAGAAATCACAGATCGAACCACCGCCGGCCGCCACGCTCTCGATGTCCAGCGCCGGCGAGGCCAGCACCGCATCCCCCACCCCGTGCTCGAACACGTACTGGAAGTCGCCATCGTGGCGCGCCACGTCCGTGCTGGTGCCCCCCATGTCGAACGCGATCACCTTGGCGTATCCGGCGTGCCGGCCCGCTTCCGCAGCGCCGGCCACACCGCCAGCGGGCCCGCTGAGCAGGCTGTCCTTGGGGTGGTACCGACCGGCGCCCACCAGCCCGCCGGCGCTGGTCATCACGTGCAGCCGCCCGCCCCGCAGCGCCCCGGAGATGCGCGCCAGGTAGTCTCCCACGGCCGTGGAGAGGTAGGCGTCGACCACGGCCGTGTTGGCCCGGCGAAGCAGCCCGATGGTCTGCGAGAGGTCAGACGACACGGAGACGCATTCGAAGCCCGCGTCGTGCAGCAGGGCGGCCACGGCCCGCTCGTGGGCCGGTTCGCGGTCGGCATGGACCAGGGCCACCGCAGCGGTGCCGTGACCGGCCTCGGCCAGCCGCCGGGCCGCGGCGACGAGCGGCGCCTCGTCCAGGGATTCCACCTCCACACCACCGGCATCGAGCCGCCCTCGGACCTCGACCACGGCTGCAGCCAGCGGCGCGGGTTTGCGGATGTCCAGGGCGAACAGGTCCGGTCTCGCCTGGGTGCCGATCTCCAGCAGGTCGCCGAACCCCTGGGTGAGGAACAGCACCGGCGGATTCCCCGACCGCGTCAACAGGGCGTTGGTCCCGCGGGTCGTGCCCAGGCGCATCGCCGTGGGGGGCAGGGGGGATTGCGCCGCCGTGGCCGTGATCAGATGGGTCGCCAGCAACGGCGCCGGCTCGAGGGACCGCACCTCGAACGGCATCCCCTCCGTGTCTTGCGCGGACAGCGGCCCGTCCAGGACCAGTGCCGGGCCCTCGGCGCGGTGGGAGAGCACGCGGCACGGCGTGGAATCGCCCTGGAGTATCCGGAACTCGAAGCCATCGACCAGGCCGTCACGATCGGCCCACGGCGCCTCGAACCGCGCTCGCACACCGCCGCCGGACGCGGGCTCCACGTCGACCAGGTGTCCCCGCAACGCCGACGAGCTGAGCACCTTGGCCCGATGCTCGCGGCCCGCCGGGTCGATGGCAAGGCAGTCGGTGAACGTGCCGCCGGTGTCCACGAACACCTGCCAGGCCCCACCCGTCGTATCCACCGCACTCCTCATGGAAGGCAGGATTCCACGACGCGGCCCACAACACGAGGGGCAACTCGATTTCCCGGGCGGCCCTTCTCCGGTGTCGGGATCACTCGGTGTCGTAGGAGCAGTCCTTGCCCCCCGGCGCATCGAACACACCGTTGCCGTCGTGGTCCACGTAGATGGCGTTGGTGAAGGCGCGCGGGGAGCCCGCGGCGTCGAACTGCTTGAGGCCGTGGGGCAGGCGCTCGGCGCCGTAGGCGATCACGACGATGTGGGCGTCCGCGGACAGGGGGATGTCCACGTGCGCGTCGATCTTGACGATGCCGTCGGGGTCGGTGGCGGGGATCTCGGCGACCTGGTCGCAGTTGGCCAGGACGACGGCGTGGGTGACGTCGACGGAGGGGATGGCCTCTACCTGCACCCACAGGTCCACGGTGCCGTCGGTGTCGGTGATGGTGTCGCCCATGCCGGCGGTGTCGTTGATCAGGACGCGGGCGAAGGCGCCCTGGCTGACCACGACCTCGCCGTCGACCAGGGACGTCCACAGGTCGTCGGGGACGAACTCGGCGGGGAGGTCCGTGGACGAGGGGAAGTAGGTGCGGGGGGTGCCTGGGATCTCGAGCCCGTGGGCGTCGGACGCTCCCACGGCCGTGACGCGGTGGCCGTGGTTGAGGAAGCTGAGCCAGTCGTCGAGCAGGCCCGTGGTGTCGGGGTCGTCGGGATCGAGCCAGAACCTGCCGCCCTTGTGGACCTCCATGAAGTCCAGATCCCACGACCAGATGCTCATGCCCGGATCCAGGCCCAGGGCGAGCGGATCGTCGAGGGTGGCGTCGCCGAGGATGCGGTCGTAGCCGATGAGACACAGGACGTTGCAGCCGCCGCGGGGATGGTTGAGCCCCACGGCCAGGCCACCCTGGTCGCGGATCGCCCCGTAGATCTCGCCCAGGCCCAGGCCGTACCAGGGCACGGGATCTCCGCGGGGGTGGTCGGGCGCCAGGGGCAGGTCCACGGCCGTGATGTGCTCGGGGGAGCTGGCGGTGACCTCCTGGCCGGCGCGGGTCGCGACCCAGTCGGTCATGCCCGCGGCCTCGATGGCGGGCTGCAGGTCGGTGACGAACTCGTGGTCCGTGGCCAGCACCACCTCGAGCCCGGCCGCGGCAGCGGTCATGACCCGGTCGTGCAGCAACACGTCGCTGTCCACGCTGTTTTGCATGTGCACGTGGGTGTCCACGCTGAGGTAGCCGGTGGTGTCGAGCAGCCGCTCGAGGGTGGCCGACAGCTGGGCGGTGCCGTCGTCGGGGACGGTGACGCTCCCCTGGTAGGGTTCGTACTCCCAGCCGCGGGTGACGCTGACGTCGTAGCTCCCGGGGGGCACGTCGGCCGAGCCCTGGCCGCCGCCGTAGATCCGCTGTACGGCAGCGTCGTCCTGCCACAGCGTGATCTTGGCGGGCAGGGACGCCCCGTCCCCGTCCACGATGCTGTACTCCAGGGTGCCGGCTGGGCCCAACTCCACCACCAGGCCGGCGGCGGTGTCCGGCGAGAAGGCCAGCGGGTCGGGATCGGTGCGCCCGTCGAGGTGAGCGACGATCTGGAAGTCGCGGTGCCCGGCGCCCAGGTCAGGCAGGAGCCCGGCAAACGAACCGTCGGACGCGCTGGAGAGGCGATCCAGCGTGTGGTACTCGCCGACCTCGTTCATCAGCTCCACATGGATCGTGACCCCGTCCAGCCCCGCGCCGGTACCGGCGTCCACGACCTGCCCCTCGACCTCGAACAGCTCCGCCGGCAAGTCCGGAATCGGCTCGGGGTTGTACGCGTGTAGATGCTGCGTGGCCGTGTTGGGGGCCCCCGCACCCACGGCCAGCAGGAAGGTCATGTGGTCGGTCATGCCCGAGCCGGCCGGCAGCAGGTCCAGGGGCTCGGCCAGCTGGTTGGCGTCCACGTAGACCTCGGTGCCGGAGATGGACAGGGTGCCGCCCAGCGCCTCCTCGATGGCGAACGCGTAGCTTCCGTCGTCGAGGCCCGATGCCAGCCAGGGAACGCCGACGTCCACGCTGAACCCGCCCGCCGACAGCTCGTCGTTGGAGTAGTAGATGGTGGGCGTATGCGGCCCCGGGAACAGCGCCGCGCCCGCCTGGATCTCCCCCGACTCCTCGGTGGCGCTGGCCACGTGCAGCTCGATCTGCAGCACCGACGAGTCCGGCTCGAGCACGTAGTCGACGAACGACGTCACCCCCAGCGGCTCACTGCGCTGCCGGTCCTCGCCCTCGGCCAGCGCCTCGACGACCAGGGTCAGCTCCACCACCCAGAACAGGTCGTCCGTGCCGTGCACCCGCACGCGGGCTTCCCCGCCGTCCGAGCCGTCCTCGATGATCTCCACCCACTCCCCGCGGAACCCCCTCAGGACCGTGTCGTAGAACGAGATCGGGTTGACCCCGCCCAGCAGGAAGCCCACCTCCCCGAAGCGCTCGGGGCTGGCCTGGGCACAGTCGGCCACGGCCACGGCGTCGATGGGGATGCCGCCGTAGTAGTAGTAGGTCCGGTCCGCGCCCTCGATGCTCGAGATGACGAACGCGGCCTCGCTGTTGAGCAGCAGGAAGTCGCCGACCTGGCCCAGCGCGTCCTCTCCCTGCACCTCGAAATCGGGCGAGGTGACCTCCACGGCCATGACCTCCCCCGCCTCCGGGCAGCCGTGGACGAAGATCCCCTCCCCCACTTCGGGGCCCGGGGTCGGATCTTCGATGGGATCTTCCGGTGTGGCCTCCTCGCAAGCCAGCAGCAGCAGGGGGAGCGCCAGCCACCACACGGGACGCGGTCGCCACGGTCCGCCACGTTTCTTGTTCGTCATGGTCATGTCTGGGCGGACCTCGAACCGAGCGGGGCTCGGCTCGCTTCGGAGTCCAACACCTCGCGCACCTTCCTGCCCAGCGAGATGTCGCTGAAGGGCTTGTTGATCAACCAGGTGTCCGACCGCAGCACGCCGTGGGACGCGAGGGCGTCGTCGGTGTAGCCCGACATGTACAGTACCTTCAAGCCGTCGAACCGGCCAGACAGCCCCTCGGCCAGCTGCTTCCCGCTCAGCCCGGGCATCACCACGTCGGTCAGCAGCAGGTCGATCTTCCCGTCGGCGTCCATGCACAGGCGGACCGCTTCGGCGCCGGATCTCGCCGTCGTCACGCGGTACCCCTGCTTCCTCAGAATGCGCGCCGCGAGGCGAAGAATGGCCTCCTCGTCCTCCACCACGAGCACGGCCTCGGTCCCTGTCAGCGCCTCGTCCCTGTCGCGCGACGGCTTGACGACCTCGGCAGGCTCGGCAGCGGGGAAGGTCACCTCGAACGTCGTACCCGCGCCTAGCTCGCTGTGTACGTCGATCTCGCCACCGTTCTGCCTGACGATGCCATAGACGGTGGCCAGGCCGAGGCCCGTACCCTGGCCCCTCTCCTTGGTGGTGAAGAACGGCTCGAAGATGTGGCCGATCATCTCCTCGGGAATGCCGGTGCCCGTGTCCGAAACTCGGAACGTGACGCTCCCGTTCGCGGTCGGTTCCGCGGGCTCCGCTGTTGCAGGGTCTGCGTTGGCGGCTTCGATACGGAGCCGGCCTCCCAGGGGCATGGCGTCGCTGGCATTGATGGCCAGGTTCAGCAGGAGCTGCTCGATCTGGCCCCGGTCGACCTCCACGTGCCACAGATCGGCTGCGGTCTGGATCTGGACCTCGATATCCTCGCGGATCAGGCGGCGGACCATGTTCTCCATGTCGTTGATCACCGAGTCGAGGCGCAGGTTCTCGGGCTCGAGGATCTGGCGGCGGCTGTAGGCCAGCAGCTGCTTGGTCAGCGAGGAGGCGCGGCGGCCCGCGGTCAGCACCTCCTCAAGGTCGGCGCGGGCGGGGTGGCGGGCGTCCAGCTCCTCGAGGGTGAACCCCGCATACGTGTTGATCACGGTGAGCAGGTTGTTGAAGTCGTGGGCCACGCCACCGGCGAGGCGGCCGACCGCCTCCATGCGCCGGGCGTCGGCGAGTTGCTCCTCGGCGGCGCGCTGCTCGGTGATGTCCTTCAGCGTACCCACGAGTTGGGCGCCACTGCCGGTCGTGGTGCGCCTCGTCGCGGCCGTGACCCAACGGTAGCTGCCATCGCCGTGCCGCACTCTGAGGTCCACCGAGGTCGGTTGCCCGGCCAGCGCACCCCGCAGCTCCTCCCCTGCGCCATCGAGGTCGTCGGGATGGATCAGATCCGCGATCGGGAGTCCGTGGAGGTCCGCGTGCGTGCGACCGAGCATCTTGTCGACCGCGGGGCTGACGTACCCGAACTCGCCTTGAAGGGTCAGCTCGAAGACGACGTCGCCCAGGTTTTCGACCAGATCCCGATACCGGACCTTGCTCTGTCGCAGGGCGTCGGTGCGTTCGGCGACCAGCCTTGCGAGCTCGTCACGACTCTGCCGGAGGTCTTGCTCGGCCGCCTTGCGGCGCCTCTCTTCGCGCTCGGTCGCCAGGCGTCCGGCCAGGCTCGGGGCGATCATGTCCACGATCGTCTGGGCCAGCGCCAGGTCCTTCGAGTCGTAGTCGGTGGCCTTGTTGCCCACCTGGAACAGGCCGACCACGACACCTCGATGGATGACCGGGGCCGAGATGTTCCGCAGGACCGGGATGTGCCCTTCGGGCGTCCGCCGCGAGGGTTCGTTGGAGTGGAGGATCTCCTGTTGCCGGATCGCGGTGGGCCAGATGCTGTTTCCCCATTCCTCCCTGGGGAACACGAGTCGCTTGTCCGGCACCTGGCAGTGGTCCCAGATGTGGCGGGTCATCGAAGGCACGACGAAGGCGCCCTCGTCGTCGATGAAGCCGAACACCCCGTGTTCGCTGGCGAAGGCGTCCAGCAGCGCCTCCAGCACCTCGTCGTACATCTCCTCGTCCCGGTGGACCAGGAACGCCCGGATGATGCGGTTGCGGATCTCGAGCTCATCGGCGTGCTGCCGGATCTTCCACGCGACCCGATGGGTGATCTTCAGCACGGCCACGGACGCCAGGACGACCAGCAAGACCGTGGCGGCCAGCACGAGCAGCGAGGTCTTGACGAACGGTGCCCGGAACTCGGCCATGTCGACCTTGGCCACGATTCCCAGGTTCAGGCCTTCCACGGGTTCGTACGCCGCGAGCACTGCGACGCCCCGATAGTCCGGGCCAATCATCGCCCCGGACTGGCCTGCCAGCGCGCGTCGCATCGGTTCGGCGTTCGTCGAGGCAACGGGGATCGGCTCGATCGGGCCGGCGTCGAGCGACTCGTCCGGGATCAGAAACTCGATCTCCTCGCCCACGATCGTTCCGACCACGAACTCTCCCGTGGCCCCGTACCGCTCGACGCTCTCGTGGGCACCGACGATCTGCGAGAGGGTGGCGGCCCGAGGACCGCCGTCCGCATAGTCGGCGCTGTGTTCGGCGTCGAACCGAGCCACCGCCTCGATCATGCGGGCGGTGCTGATGGCCGCGACGCGGAGGTGTTCTTTCTCCTCGGCCAGGGCCGCGCGGTAGAGGACGAGGATCGCCATCGAGGCGGAGGCCAGGGAGACGCCGACCAGGATCACCACCAGCAGCAGGACCCACGAACGTTCCAACTGTCCTGATTCATGTGCTCTGGTCACCGCTACCTGGTCCCCAGCTATCCAGCCCAACCCCGACCATTTCTCCTCGGACGGTATTAAAGCAAACCTCGGAAAGTGACGCGGCCCGGGGCCGCTTCGACCTGGTGTTCAACGTCCACGATCGGGGTACGCAGGAGTAACGGCTCATTCGCTGACGGGGTCACCCCCATACCGCTCGAACCACGCCAGGATGTGCGCCACCTTGCCGATCTGGTTGCTCGGCCGCGCCGCGATCCCGTGGGAGGAGTCGGGGACGCGGACCATCATCGTGTCCACGCCGCGCAGCTTGAGCGCCTGGTAGAACTGCTCGGTCTCGGAGATCGGCGTGCGGTAGTCGTACTCGCCGGTCATCAGCAGGGTCGGGGTCTCGACGTCGCCCACCAGCGCCAGGGGTGAACGCGCCCAGTAGGCGTCGGGATCTTCCCAGGGCTGTGTGTCGAACCAGTAGCGGATCGCGCTGACGTAGAAGTCCGTGGTCAAGGCGAAGCTCTGCCAGTTGATGATCGGCTTGACCGCGGCGGCCGCGCGGAAGCGGTCGGTCTTGCCCACGATCCAGGCGGTGAGGATCCCGCCGCCGCTGCCGCCGGTGACGTACAGCCGGTCTGGATCGACGTAGCCGAGCTCCAGCACGGCGTCCACGCCGGACATCAGGTCGTCGTGGTCGTGGCCCGGGTAGTCGTGGTGGATGAGGTTGCCGAACTCCTCGCCGTAGCCGGTGGAGCCGCGGGGGTTGGTGTACAGCACCACGTAGCCCGCGGCGGCGTACAGCTGCATCTCGACGGCGAAGCGCTCGCCGTAGTTGGCGAAGGGCCCCCCGTGGATCTCGAGGATCAGGGGGTACTGCTCGGAAGGATCGAAGTCGGGCGGCTTGACGAGCCATCCCTGGATCTCGCGGCCGTCGTGGCTCGACTCGTAGCGGATCTCCTCGACCTCGCCCAGCTGCCGGTGGGCCAGCAGGTCCTCGTTGAGCGCGGTGGCGCGACGCATGCCGCGGCCGTCCACGGCGGCCACGTCGGGCGGACGGGACGGGTCGGCGGCGGTGGTCGCCAGCCTCCCCTTGCGCGCCGTGGTGAAGCTCCCGGGTCCGTAGGGGCGACCGATGTAGGTCCCGCCCACGCCGCGGGCGGCGATCCTGGGTTCACCCCGGAGCGGGGCGTACCCGATGTGCGTCACGCCCCCGTCGTTGTACAGGAAGTAGACTCCCTTGCCGTCGGCGCCCCAGCCGATCTGCCGGATGTTGCGGTCCAGCTGAGCGGTGAGCACCCGCGGCTCCCCCCCATCCATCGGGACCACGTGCAGCGCCGACACCTGAAACCCTTGCTTGCGATCGTCGAAGCCGACGTAGGCGACGTGCTTGCCGTCGGGTGAGACGGCGGGGAGGTCGTCCGGGCCGCGTCGGTCGGTCAGGGCCTCCATGGACCCGTCGGCCACGGCGACGCGATAGACCTCGTTGTCCCGAGGGTTGAGGTCGCGGTCCTCGTGGAGGTTGGCCGAGAGCACGATGGAGCGGCCGTCCGGCGTCCAGGACAGCGATCCGCCGAAGTTGAAGTCTCCGGTGGTCACCTGCCGCGGTGAGCCTCCTTCGGCCGGCACCACGAAGACGTGGCGATACCCGGCCTCGAGCAGTCCTGCGCCGTCCCAGCGGTACCGCAGCGCGTCCACCACGGTCATCGGTTCGGCCCAGCTGGCCCCCTCGGGCTTCGCGGGCAGCTCTCCGAGCTTCGCCGGCGTCCCCGGCACGAACATACAAAACGCGATCTGCGTGCCATCCGGCGACCACGCCAGGCTGCTCGGCGACTCGACCAGGTCCGTCACCCGCGCGGTCTGACCGCTGTCCATCCACCGCACGTAGATCTGGCTCGATCCCTCGACGCTCGTGACATAGGCCAGCCGCGTCCCATCGGGCGACCAGCGCGGGGACGAGTAGTTGTCGGTGCCCGACAGCAGCGGTCGGTGATCCGAGCCGTCAAAGTCCACCACCCAGAGGTTGGACCGCTTGCGGTCCTCCATCACGTCCATCGACTTGCGGACGTAGGCGATGCGCTCCCCGTCGGGCGAGATCCGGGGGTCGTAGGCGTACTCCAGATCGAACACGTCGAGGGGTTCGAAGGGCCGCGGCTGTTCCTCGTCGGCCCCGGCGATCCCGGGCACCGTCATCCACACCAGGGCGGCGATCCACCACATCGTGTTCGTCCTCCTCGTCGTGGTCGTACGCGTCCCGGTCAGCGGGTCCCCTTCACGCCAGCCGTCGGTAAGGCCCATGGTCATAGTACTTCGGCCGGTCGTCCAGGCGCACGTGCAGCCAGTCCACGCCCCCGCCGGCCGTGCTGAGCCAGACGGGGGTGGAGCCGATCCGCGCCTGCATGGCGAGCCCGACCTTGCGCCAGAGTTCGTGCAGCGCCGGGGGCGGGGCCAGCCGCAGGAACGAGGCGACGTGGCCGTACCCCGGCCCGTCCCCGGCCGGGCAAGGGGCCACGATCACGGCGTCGCGGCCGAGGTTGGGGAAGACGACGGCCAGGGACGCCGCGGTGAAGTACGCGTCAAAGGGGGAGGAGTCCGGCGGCACGTCCAGCCAGGCGCTGTCCACCACCACGTACTCGAAGGGGCGGCCCAGGGTTGCGGTGTTCACCGGAGGGGTCTCCCAGCGGAACGCGGTGAACGGTGCGGCGGCGAGCGTCTCGATGAAGAAGGCCCGGAACTCAGGGCTCTCGGCCCACAGCTCGATGACCCGGCCGTAGGAGACGGGCCCGCCGTCGCGCTCGAGGCGATGGTGCAAGACCCGGCCGTCGTCCAGCTCGTTCAAGGGTGCCGAGAACATGGCGCCTCCGAAGACCCTTCCCAGGATCAGGGTACCTCGACAGGGAAGGATGGACGAGATGACACACGACCGACCGTCCCAGGATCACGGTTCGACCCCCTCCACTGGCATGCGCCTTGCCTCCCTCTCCCACGGGGCCAACCGTGGAGGGTTTCTCGTATGACCTCGTGTTCGCGTGTTTCGAGACGGTTGCGCGCCGTCGCCTCTGCTGCGGTCCTCCTGGCCGCTGTGATCGGCCTCTGGGGCTGTGATCCCGTCGAGGAGGAGCACTGCGTTCCCCGCGGCACCGTCTACGGTGGCGGGACCGTCGAGATCTCCATCCTCCCGGCCGACGGCGACTGGATCGCTCTCGAGTCCACCGGGATCGAGGAGGGCCTGCTCGGCAGCGGCGACGTGGGGGACTTCGAGTACGACGACGCCACCATGGGCGAGGCCTCGGCCTTCCTGTGGTCCTTTCCGGACAGCAGCACCGTGGAAGCGCATTTCGAGTGGTCGGCTCCGGTCGGCGTCGGCGAGAGCTCCTGCGCGGGCCTCGCGCACGCGCTGGTGCTCCTGATCGAGTTCGACCACGAACCCGATGACGGGGGCGAGGTGTACACCGTGACGACCTCCGTGCTCTCCGTGGACGACGACCTTGTGGTCGAATCCAGCGTGGACCTCCCCGACGGCCAGGGCGCGCTCGACTCCCCCCGCGAGGGGACGATCGAGGCCACCGCAGACTCCTTCCCCCACCTGACCGACTGCCTCGGCGGCCCGTCCGCCGTGCCCCCGACCGCGCCGGTGACGATCCGGTGGGTCTTCGACGAGGACACCCACGTCGACCTCTGCCGGCCCCTCGGGCTGGACTGATCGCCGCAACATTGGCCTCGCCCATCGGCGACACTTCCCGTACAAGTTGAGGGAGGAGGTCCTTGCCGTGTTGGAGTTTCTCTACCTGTGCACGGGGTTCACCCTCGCCGCCGTGGCCGTGAGCCTGGCCCACGTGGTGGCGTTCGCCTGGCACGGCGTGCGCATGCGTCTGGAGTCGGGGGAGACGGGCAACCTCAGGGGCCGCGCGTTGCGCGAGATGGTGGTGGGCTGGGTGGCGCTGGGGTTCACGACGTCCGTGGCGATCCTGCTGAGCACCCTGTACCCGTAGACATCAGCCCGCGGACGGTCGCGCCACGGCCAGGACGTTGCCGTCGGGATCGGCGAAGTAGGCCGCGTCGTCGCCCCAGTCGCGGGGGGCGAGGGGGGAAAGCTCGCGGGCGCCGGCAGCCTTCAGGCGCTCGATGGTGCCCTCGAGATCATCGCAGTGGAAGTACAGCTCGGTGCCGGTGATCTCGCCGTCCGGAACGGCGAAGGGCAGCTGGTTGGTGTTGCGACCGAAGCCCTCGCGCACGTACACGGCCAGGCCGCTGCCGTCGGGCAGCTCGAACTCCACCAGCACGGGCACGTCGATGCGCACGGGCCAGCCGAAGGCTCCCCGGTAGAAGTCCACCGCGCGCTTCAGATCGGACACGGCCAGCACGGTCATGGTCTGACGCGGGGCCGAGGGCTCGGCAGGTGGCGGGGCCATCGGGCTGGCGATCTCCACCAGGGTGCCGTCGAGGTCGCGGACATAGGCCACCACCTGACCCCAGGGTTTCTCGGTCGGCTCGAGCACGACGACCGCGCCCGCGTCCACGGCGCGAGTGAACGCCGCGGGCACCTCCGGGGTGACCAGCGCGATCTCCATGCCCACCGGGGGCTTCGACGGATCGATGGCCTCGAAGCCGCCGGGCAGCACGGCGCCGGCCTGCTCCTGGGACACGAACGCCAGGGCCGTCGCGCCGGTCTCCATCTCCGCGTAGCTGCCCGAGTCGTGCACGAAGCGCCGCTGCAGACCAAACGCGCGCTCGTAGAACGCCACGGTGGCCGGGACGTCGCGGACGTAGACGATGGTGTAACCGAGGTCCATGGGGATCTCCAGCGGTGCGGGATCGGCGGTGGCGAGCGCCGGGGAGGTGAGGGTGATCGCGAGGACAAGAGGCGGAATCCACCGAGACAGCATGGTCAGTTCCTCCGGCGCAGTCGGGCGGTGAGCGCCCCGGCTCCCAGACCCGCCAGCCACGATCCGCCGATCAGGATCGCGGCGACCAGCTGTGAGAACGGGTCCGGCGGGGTGGTGACGGCGGCGACGAGTAGCGCGCCGGCGGGCATGGCAGCGGTCCACAGCAGCGTCCCGCGCAACGCCCGCGGTGAGCTCGCCGCGAGGACCCACGCCACCGATCCGCTCGACGCGGCCACGCCGAACACCGCCATGCCCCCGAGAACGGGGGAGACCAGGGCTTCGGGGGATATCGCCGCGTCCGGGAACGGACCGGCGAGCAGTCCAGAGGTCAGCGGGGCGACGATCGCTGCACCTGCGGCGAGACCCGCGCCGAATCCGACCCACGCCACCGCGCCCAGCAGCAACGATCCGCGCCAGCTGCGCTCGAAGGAGACAAGAATCCTGCCAGCGCCCAGCAGCCCCGGCAACGCGGTCCAGACCGCCATCAAGGCCGCGCCGCGCAGGTGAAGCGCCGGACTCACGAGCCCGGGGTGGGACACCACGAACTCGGCGCCGGAGGGCGGGACCGTCTTCAGCAGGATCTCGCAGAGGACCCCGCCGACGACCAGGCCGACCGGGACCGCCGACAGCACGGGGACCAGCGACAGGAGCAACGGGATCACGGGAAGCGGGGCTCTGCCGTCGTGCGGCGAGGGCTCGCGGCCGCGGGCGGTCACGAACCAGGCGATCCCCACGGCCCCCCCGGCAGCGATGGCGGACACGGTCAGCACCAGCTCCAGCGGTCCGATCATGGAGAAGCTCCCTGAGCAGACGAGTATAGACCGTCTTGTCACGAGCGGAGGGTGACTCGAGTTTCTGTTTGACTATTTTCAAACGATATCCTACTTCGTCCCTAACATGATTGGGCAAAACCATGGAACGTCTAGATGAACTGACCGTCGACGACCTCAAGCGGGGATTCCAGCGCAGGTCCGGACCCGTGGGTTTCCGGTGTCTGTACTGCGGTCGGTCCTACGAGACGGGTGTGATCTATCCCGTGGGAGAGCACCTGTACGACGCACGGCGCGCGGTGGCGGACCACCTGGTCCGCGATCACGCCGGGCCGTTCGCGGCGCTGCTGGCCACGGCCAAGGAGGGTACCGGTCTGTCCGACATCCAGCGGTCCGTGGTGGAGGCGTCCCACGAGGGTCTGACCGACAAGCAGATCGCGGCACGGCTGGGAAAGTCCGCGTCCACGATCCGCAACCACCGCTTCTTGCTGCGCAAGCGGCGGCGGGAGGCGCGCGCGTTCCTGGCGATCATGGAGATCCTCGACGAGCGCGTGCAGCGTGGTGAGCGGTTCGTGCAGTTCCACCCGGCCCTGCCGGTGGACGACGAGCGGGTGATGATCACCGAGACCGAGGCCGCCAAGCTGCTCGACAAGTTCTTCGCGGGTCCGGACCGCGGGCAGTTGCTGCGCTTCCCCAAGAAGGAGAAGCACAAGCTGGTGCTCCTGCGGGAGGTCACCTCACGGTTCGCGGTGGGGCGGCGCTACCCGGAGGCCGAGGTCAACCGGCTCCTGTCGGACGTGTACGAGGACTACGTGACGCTCAAGCGCTACCTGGTGGATTACCGGTTCCTGGCGCGTGAGCGGGACGGCAGCGAGTACTGGCGGACGGACGGGTGAGCCGCGCTGGATCGGCGTCGGAGCTGCGGCGTCATATCGCGAAGAAGCGGTAGTAGCCGTGCTCCGGCGCGATCCAGCGCACCGCGACGATCCCCACCAACGACAGCGCCACGACACACCACCCCGCAACGATCAGACGCGCGCGGTGACCACGCTCCAGGCCTCGCAGCGCCCGACGCACGACCAGGGCCGAGAGGTGGCCGCCGAAGAGCGCGAAGGCGGCGATCAACCCGTTGAAGGCGGAGAACAGGCAGCCCCAGGCCACGGCTTGCACGGCAGGGCCGGCGCCGGTGGCGAAGTGCAACTGGATGCCGAAGAACCACAGCACTACGATCGCCCCGGCGGTCACCCCGATCATCGAGGGGAAAGCCATCCAGGTGAACTTCGCGGACCTGCGGGCGATCACCTCGCCGGCGGCGTAGAGGACCGCTGCCGCGGCGGCCGCGGCGAACACCCGGGGATCCAGGAAGGGCAACACGTCGATCCATGGCGAATGCTCCGGGCTCATCGGGCGGAAGGCCGCCAGTGCGGCCAGTGCCGTGGCGAACCGGATCACGCCGACACGGGCGCGCCAGCGCCACGCACGATCCGGGGAAGGCGACGCCACCTGGAGCTGCCAGCTGAGCGCACAGGACACGTTCAGCACCAGCGCTCCGAGGACCGCGTTGTGCAGCACCGACGATGAGGCGAGGAGATCCACCGTATTGCTCCTACCTCCGATCGGACCCGGTGTCCGTCGTCGCTATTCCGGGGGACACGCGGTAGGGAGCGGTGAGTGGTTCGGCTATCGCGCCTCCTTGACCGCGTTGAGCGGGCACGCGCTGTTGCGGCACCGGCGACAGGCGACGAGGTGGTGCATGCCGTGCCAACCCAGGGCCACGACCCCGAAGACCGCGAGGAAGATCCAGCTCTTGAAGAGGATCAAGAACGGCACGGGGAACAGCGTGACCACGGCCCACCAGATCCCGATGATGGCGTCGTCCGGCATCCTGCGGCCGGGTTCACGCTGCTTGAACAGCAGCTTGGCGCAGTCACCGCCGAGCATGTAGCAGCGCTTGCCGTAGTAGTAGCACCGCGTGCAAGCCAGATACCGGCAATGGACGTACTGGGCGGCCCAGACCACCAGATAGGCGAAGCCCACGAGCGGGCTGTGGGCGAACAGCAAGTAGGTACCGACCGCCACCCACGCGAGGAGCCATCCCGTGGCGAGCAGGCGCGCGCCCCCCGACCAGTTTTCCACCGTGCACATCCGGCCTCCCCGATACCCCGCGCAGACGCGGGCATCTAGTCCAGCGTCCCCATCTCCTCGAGTCCCGCCTCGATCTCGCTGGCGAACTGCCCCAGTGCCGGCTCGCTGAGTTTCCCCATCCCACCCACCTGAAGGGTCAAGCTACCGCAAAATCCGGTGGCCGTGACCACGGGCGTACCCAGCAGGCTGACGAAGGGCCCGACCACCGAGGCGCGCACCGCGTCGTCACCAAAGGGCGCGAGGTAGGCGTCCACGGCGCCGATGTTGGTCACCACGAGCGCGCGATCCACCCGGGCCAGGATCTGCAGCAGGAACGCCCGGCCGGCCCACCGCATGAGGCCGTGGGGCATCCAGGCCAGCAGCAGGGTGGGCAGCAGGTTGTAGGCCAGCCCGGGCAGCCGGCGCTTCTGCTCGCCGATGGCCGACGAAACGGCGTTCAGCGCGTCAGCGGCGGTCCGGGCCTTCGATCGCGAGATGACCACGGCGGACACTCCGGCGAAGTTCGACACGATGGCGCGGGGTTCGCGCAGGTACCGGCGGCAGTCGATGGTGTAGCCAACGGCCAGCGCGCCGCGGGCGACGCGGGACAGCCCCGCCCGCACCAGCGCGGCCACCAGCCCGTCGTTGACCGTGGCGCCGAGGCGCTTGCAGCCCCGCACGAACCGCGCGGCCCCCTCCCCTTCCAGCCGCACGGTCGTCCAGTGCGGGCGCGGTTCGCCGTCGCCGGCCTCGAATCCCCTCGTCCGGCGCCCTGCTCGCAGGAGGGTCAGGGACTGGAATCCCTCCCGGAACACCTCCTTGGCCAGCACCGGGATGTCCCCCAACCGCAGGGACCGGAACAGCTGGCCGACGCTCCGATCCTCCCCTACCTCGGCGAACGGTTCGGCATCACACAGCGCCGCAGCCACCCGGTTGGCCACGGCCAGGGAGCCCGCGCCGTCGCCGGCCTGGTGGTGCACCGACACCACCAGCCGACAGCCATTCCCGTGCTCGAACAGCGCCACGCGCAGCGGTGGCTCGCGCCGCAGGTCCATGGGCCGGCGCACCCACTCCCGCGTGGGTCCCTCGACCTCGCCCACCGCCGCGTGGAGGGTCATCGCGTCGATGTCCGGCTCCTCGCAGATCCAGCGGTCCTTCCACCGGCGCGACTCATACCGCGCCCCCAACACCGGGAAGGCCTCCACCGTGGCACGGACCGACGCGAGTAGTTCGTCCCTCGAGAACGTCCTGGCGAGATCGACCACGACGTGGAGCACGAGGTGCTGCTGCCGGGGCGTCACCCCGAACACCAGGGGCTCGGCTAGCTCCGCGCGGATGGTCCGGATGGGCGGGGACGCGGCCATCCCTGCTCCCCTCAGGCGCCGTACTCGCCGTCGTAGTCCTCGATGGCCGCCCGGATCACGGTGTGGGCGTGGTCGCGGCCGTAGAACTCGCCGATGGAGACCTGGTTGGGCTCGCCCGGCACGAGCTTGTAGGTCAGGAAGTAGTGGCGCAGCCGCTCGACGAGCGCCGGCGGCAGCTCGGACAGGTCCGCGCAGTGGGCCCAGACCGGGTCGTTCTCGAGCACGGCCACGATCTTGTCGTCGGCCTCGCCGTCGTCGAGCATGGGCAGGCCGCCGACCACACGGGCGTTGAGGATCAGCTCGGCGCGGGCGATGGGTCGCTCGCTGACCACGCAGATGTCCAGGGGGTCGCGGTCACCGTACTTCGCCCCCTCCATGAGCCGACCGACCCGCTCGCCGCAGTACGTGCGGGGGATGAAGCCGTACAGGGTCGGCGGCTGCGAGGACGTGACCTGGGGCCGGTCCACCCGCAGGTAGCCGGTGTTCTTGTCCACCTCGTACTTGACCAGGTCGAAGGGGCAGATCTCGATGTACGCCTGGACCAGATCGGGCGCGTCGGGTCCCACCTCGAGGCCGTGCCAGGGGTGGGGTCGCCAGCGAAAGAAAGGGGTGGGGGAGTTCATCAGATCGTGCTCCGTGTCTATTCGGCGTTGCCCAGCAGGACCAGGCGGCGGAACAGGTTGTCGTACTCCGACACCGTCCCCCGGACGCTCACGGTCTCGCCGGACCGCATCGAGTCCGTCCCGTCGTCCGCGTCGGGCGGCAGCTTCACGTGGACCTCGAGCCCGGCGGCATCGCCGATGAGGGTGGGACCCTCCGGGTTCTCGTCCGCGGCGCCGAAGGAGAACGGTCGGTCGATCCTGCGGAACTCCAGGTCCAGCGACAGCTCGGTGCCCATCCACCTCGCGATGATCTCGTCGGCCTCGGAGGAGAGCACGAAGGGATCGGACAACCGGGCGAGGTCGGCCATCACGTCGGGCTCTGGCTCGGGTGGTGGGGCAGCGGGCGGCGGTTCAGGATCGGGGGTCAAGACCCGCGGCTCGGGGATGGGCGGCGTGGGCGGCAGCTCGGGAGCATGCGGCTCGGGCAGCTTTTGCGACCGGGGTGGGACCTCGTCCGGCGACAGATCGATCGCAGACTGCACGGCGTACTCGAGTTGGGCCTCCAGGGCGTGATCCACCAGCCATCCCCGCTCCACGATCACCACGGCCCCATCGCGGACCGATCCCTCGCCCCTGGTGGTGACCAGCTCGACCGCAGCGCGCGCGACGCGCCGGTCCTCCAGGTACCGCTTGACCGACGCTGGCTTGTGCCCCTTGATCATCAGCTTCGAGTCCAGGAACGCGTCGCCCAGCTCGATGTCCTGCGCTCCGAACGCCTTGCCGATTTTCTGGAACAGTCCTTCGGCGCCGATGAACACGGACGACGGCAGCGGCCCCGGGATCTTCGCGCTGAATCGGGTGTAAGGGCTCTTGTTCTTGCCGCCGCGCATCTCGATGCCGATGTGCACCTCCACACCCTCGAGGACTCCCGCGATCTCGGGCTTGGTGAAGAAGCTCGGTTCCGAGTACTGCAGCCCCTTGCTCCGGGCGAACTCCTGCCACTGCTCGCGACGCTTCTTCGACTGCCACACGGAAAACCCGATCACGACGAGCGCGACGAGAATCACCACCGGCATGAACGCTTCCAAGGGGTCCTCCCACGGGAGAGTACAGCAGGCGCGACGGTGCGGATCAATCCGCCCGTCACGGATCGATCCGCGGTGACATCATGCAAACAGGAGGTGCGAATGAGATTCGCCAAGGCGTGGACAGCGCTCACGGCCCTGTGGCTCGTCTCGTGCTCGACCGGAGAGGACCCCGGGTTCGGCGGGGACGACGACGCGGCCGATGACGACGACGCGAGCGACGACGACGACGCGAGCGACGACGACGACACCGTCCAGGGCTCCCTCGCGCTGGTCAGCGGGATCTACCGGGTCACCATCGACGAGCTCACGTCGGACACGTGTCATGCGAGCACCGGAGACGGGATCCACGTGCACGTGGGCGACGAGCAGCTGCTGGACCTGACCGTGGACGGCGCGGCGCTGACGGGCCAGGACGAGCAGATGAGCTGGACCGGCGAGAGGTCGGGCGACACGTTCGAGCTGCTGGGCACGTTCTCGTGGGACGTGGGCAGCCAGGCCGGGCTGGACTGCGTGCTCCAGTTCGAGACCACCATGGACGCGGTCCTCGTCGCCGACAACACGTTCACCTACGACATCCTCAACGAGGTGGACGGGATCGGCGGGGACTGCCACGAGCTGGAGGAGGACAACGGGGGTTCTCACCCGCTGGTGCCGACGTTCCCGTGCGCCCACGAGTGGTCGGGAACCGGCGAGCTGACGACGGATTGACTCCCCACCCCGCACCTCGACCGCCGGGCTTTCAAGGTAGACTCCTGACGCACTCGTGGGCGAGGAGGGGTGATGGAGTTCCTGCTAGAGCGAATGTCCCAGGTGGGGCCGACCCTCTGCATCGGTCCGGTGTTCGCGCTGATCGGTGTCGGGCTGCTGGTGTCCACGGTCCGCAAGATCTTGCGGGCGCGGCGGCGCAAGGCGAGCGAGGCGCGCGTGGATGGCATCGTCGTGGGGTGGGAGCGGCGTCGGGGCAGGAAAGGAGGGACGCTGCACTTCCCGAAGATCGAGTACTTCAGCATGGAGGGGGCGAGGTACGAGTTCACGGCATCGGTGGGGGCCAGCTTCAAGACGGTCCGGGACGGGCAGACCGTGACGGTACGCTACCTCCCCGGCGACCCCGACAGCGCGGAGATGGACTCGCCGATGAACAACTGGCTCGAGATCGGCGTGTTCGGGGCCATGGGCTGCACGTTCACGGTGGTGGGAACCCTCGTGGGCCTCATGTTCCTGCTGATCTTCTGATCGCGGCACCTGCTCTCAGCAAGCGTCCTCGGGCGAGGCCGAGCAGCACACGGGACCGCTCCACTCACAGGTGTTGCCGAGGGGCTCGCCGTCCAGACGGGCGCGCAGCCACGCCACCTGCTCGTTGAGCGACCACAGGGTGGTCTCGGCGTGGGGCGCGCCGGTGCACTGGAGCTGCTGCAGGGGCCAGCCGTCGCCGCACATGGTGGCGAAGTCGGACTCCTGCAACCCGGGGACGACGAGGGTGTCGAGCTCGCCGTAGACGGTGAGCACGGGGACGTCGCGCAGGCGGGCGATGGAGGTGGTGGAGACGGAGTTCTCGCGCAGGAAGCACGACCAGGGTTCGACGGCGTCCCAGTCTCCGGCGCGGACGGCGTCGATGAACGCCTGGACGTAGATGTCCTCGACCTCGTCCACCTCGATCTCGAAGTCGAGGTCGAACTCACACTCGTCGGGCACACCCTCGAGCAGCTCGACCACGGCGTCGGCGAAGTAGTAGGGCTCGTCGTTGGTCAGCAGGGAATGCAGGTCGTCGGGCACGCCGTACCAGCGCCACATGCCGACCAGCGCCAGGGCGGCGAGGCCGGACGAGTCCGAGTAGTGGTCCATCGCGTCGGCGACCACGGAGAACTGGTCGTGGGCCGGGGAGGCGGCGACCACGCCGGCCACGTCGAACTCGGGGCCGTAGTACGGCCCGGCCGCCTCGACGAAGAGGGCGCCGTGGCCGCCCTGGGAGGCACCCCAGATGACCATGTCGTCGCGCAGGCTGCCGTCGAACTCGTCGGCGAGATCGCCGCTCAGCAGCTCCATGGCCGCGCGCATGGCGTCCCACGCGCCGATGGCGATCTGCTCACCGACCAGTGGCGCGTGCGGAGCCGTGGAGCCGGCGCCCATGCCGTTCATGCCGATGTAGTCCGGGGCGACCACGACGAACCCCTGGGCGGCGAGCAGCGCGGGTATGGCCGGGCCGATGAGGTCGTCCGCGCTGGGAGCGCAGGCGTCCCAGGCGCCGGCATACCCGTGCAGCAGCAGCGCCACGGGCCACGGATCGGCGGGCGGCGCGTCCAGATGACCGGGCAGCGCGATCATGCCCGTGGCTTCTGTGGGCTCGCCACGGTCCTGGGTGGTGTAGCGGTAGCGGAACAGCACCACGCCGTTGGGCACGGGCGTCAGCGCCTCGAAGCCCGCCAGGGTCAGCAGCATGTCCAGCCCCTCGGACGTCAGATCGAAGGTCTCGATGGGCTCGTGGTCCACCAGCTCGCCCACGTCGGCGAACGGCAGCATCTCGTAGCCGGCCATGCCGCAGTGGGCCACGGGGAAGGCGGGAGGCGGGCTGGCGTCGTCGTCGTCGGCCGAGTCGTCATCCGCGTCGTCGTCGTCGTTCACCGGCTCTTCCGAGGGACAGCCGACCGCGATCAGGGCGAGCAGGAGCCACAGGGCGTGCGGGGTCACTCTCACGGGATCGAGTCCTCCCTTGCTGCCCCACCATACGCCGCCGGCACCACCCGCGGCCAGGGTCGGCGCCACCGGACACTGCAGGGGCGGGCGGACTACCGGAAGGAGTGGGTAGTCCTGGGCCAGCCCGGATCCCGCTGATATGCTCGCCCCCGAGAGGGGGCCCCATGTCCGGACCCACGCCCGAACGCATGGTCGGCACAGCCCAGCGCCAGGAGGTCCAGTCGTCCCCGTCGCAAGAGGTGCAGCAGCGGCCCGACGTGCTCGAGGACTCCCTGCAAGACAGCGTGGTCGATCCGCTGGCCGTGCAGGCCGGCGGGACCGACGCGGTCCAGGCGAGCGGCAAGATCGCCAACATCGCACCGGCCAAGGGGGTGACGGGCCACCGCGCCCACCCCGGCGCCAAGGGGGAGAAGCCGTTCACGGCCAAGGAGCAGGCCTGGATCAAGCAGGTGCTGGGCAACAAGTTCATCAAGCTGCTGTTCTCGAACTACTCGGACATCCCTCCCGCCACGCTGCACCGCGTGCGGTCCATCGCCGGGGCCAAGGGGCAGTACTCGTCCAAGAACGACGACATCGCCGTGGCCGACAAGGTCTACTCCCAGA
>CAZLEO010000029.1:0-795 GCA_964558555.1 uncultured Rickettsiales bacterium
CAGGACTGTGACGGCAGCGACGAGGCCTGCCCCGCCCCCGACAACGACGGCGACGGCTACGACGAGACCGAGGACTGCGACGACTTCGACGACACCATCTACCCCGGCGCCCCCGAGGTCTGCGAGGACGGCATCGACCAGGACTGTGACGGCACCGACGCCGTCTGCGGCGGCGACATCACCCCGCCGGTGATCTCCAACGTCGTCATCACCACCGAGAAGCGCACCGTCTACGTGTCCTGGGACACCGACGAGCTCACCACCGGCGTCCTGTGCAACGGCAAGGGTGACTGCGTCAGCACCGGCCTCGACACCGTCCACGACACGTCCATCAACAAGAAGGGCGGGACCGTCGAGATCACGGCGACGGACGAGGCGGGCAACAGCTCGGTGTACGGGCCGGTGGCTTACTAGATCGCGACTCGTTCCCCACCCCACGTCCCCCGTCTCCCGTCCCCCGTCTTCCTCTGACCGAACTCCGATCTCGTCCCGCCCGTCGCCTGGGCAGCGTGCCCCGGTGCTCGGCTGCGTCAAGGGCGAGCGGCGGTGGGGCTGAGGGCCGGGGCGGGGGGGCTGGCAGGGCCGGGGCGGGTGGACTGCGGCACCACCTCCTGGAACGGGTAGACATGGGCGTTTCTTGCGCTGAGCGCAAGATCGAGTCGAGTCTGGTGGGTAGACCTCTGTGTTTGTTGCGCTGAGCGCAAGTTCGAGGCCGGTCTCTGGCCGAGAGCCATCCATCAGACCGACCGAGCCCAAGTTATCCACGAGATGACGGCCATCGGCCCCGTAACTTGG
>CAZLEO010000029.1:895-47754 GCA_964558555.1 uncultured Rickettsiales bacterium
GCTCTATCCCAAGTTGTCGCCGAGATGACGGCCATCGGCCCCGTAACTTGGGCTCTATCCCAAGTTGTCGCCGAGATGACGGCCATCGGCCCCGTAACTTGGGCTCCCTTCCCCGGCGGTCGCCCAGCTACACCCGCCAGGTCTGGACGCCACCCCCCACCCCCCTTTCCATCCACCAGAGCCTGAATCCGCCTTTCCCTCCCCCGTCGCCTGCAACCGACAAGCCCTGGAGCGCAGACCGGGTCAAGGATCGCCGCAAAGCGGCGATGAGCGAAGCGAACTCGCCCTTGACGCGGTCGAGCACCAGGGCACGCTGTCCAAGCGACGGGCGGTAGGGACGATCTCCCCCCCTCCCCGGGTTCCCCCCACATGCCCCGCCTGCCCTCCCGCTCCCACCTCCCCTGGCTCCCCCTCTGGGCCCTCACCCTCGCCCTCGCCTCCATCATCCCCCTTCGCTGGATCTGGCACGACGGCCTCTGGCCGCTGCTCCTGCTCAACATGTTCACGCTGTACGTCTTCGTCCCTGCCTACCCGGTGGCCGTGGCGGCCTGCACCCGCAAGCGCTGGCCCCTCGCCGCCCTCGCCTCCATCCTCTGCCTCTGGCACCTGACCTGGGTCCTCGGCCCCCTGCTCCCGAACGATCCCCCCGCCGCCCGCGGCGACTCCCTCACCGTGATCAGCGCCAACCTGCTCATGGTCCACCCCGACCCCGACGCCCTCGCGACGGAGCTCGAAGCCCACGACGCGGACATTCTCGTGCTCCAGGAGTACTCCCCCCGCTGGGAAGCCGCCGCGATCCGCAGGGGCTGGTTCGAGCAGTACCCCTACCAGGCCGGCGTGGTCCGCACGGACTCCTTCGGCTGCGCGATCTTCTCCCGCGTCCCGCTGCAGGACGTGGAGGTCGTCTCCATGGCGGGGCTACCGCAGCTTCAGGCGACCATCGAACTCGGCGGCGTCGAGGTGGACCTGCTGAACGTGCACACCCTGCCGCCGCGGATCGCGTCGTACGTACCCGGCCACCACGAAGGCACTCGCGACATCCTCCAGTGGGTGGACACCCGCGAGGACCGCCCGTTCGTGGTCACGGGCGACTTCAACTCCACGCCCTACTCGCGCTTCGATCGCCTCATGGGCGCCCGCGCCGACGACGCCTGGAATCTCGCCGGCCGTGGATACGGCCATACCGCCACCAACGGGGTGTTCCCGATCCCGCCGATCCGCCTGGACCACGTGTACCTGTCGCGGGATCTGACCGTGGAGGCGATCACGATGGGTGAGGGAGTGGGCTCGGATCACCGGCCCTTGATCGTCGATCTGGCGATGCGGAACTGAACCGGGAGGGGCCTCACTCCGCCGGCCCAACCTCCACGCAGTTCACCGAGACGTCCACCGGGACCTTGTGCTCGTCGGGATCGTTGGAGCTGACCTCGAGCACACCGAGCACGTTGCCGGGGTCGATGCAGGTGACCTGCACGGCGTTGGCCAGGACCTCGGCGGCGTCGGGGGCGATGGTACCGGCCCAGTCGTCGGCGGCCACCACGTGGCCGGCGGAGTCGGCGACGCGGATGTAGCGGACCTCCAGATCGCCGGTGCCGACGTTGCGGATGATCAGATCGGCGACCTGCAGTTCGTTCACCGGGGCGCTCTTGAAGACGATGGGGTTGCCGGGGATGTCGATGTCGGGGGGATCGACCATGTCGTCGTCGCCCGCGTCGTCGTCGTCCGCGGCGCTGTCGTCGTCGTCGTCCCAGCTGATGTCGTCGTCGCCCGATCCGCCGCAGGCCGCGAGCCAGCCGGCGGCGAGGAAACCGAGAATCCAATGGGGAGTGCGCATCACCCTTCCCTCCTGTCGCCAACCTAGCCTACCATGGGCCGGCGAGCGGATAGACCCTGAACCGTTCGGCACGACGTGACGAGGGGTTTATATGAACAACATCAAGTACTTCGCTTCGATCATCAACCTCCAGACGGTGGTCGTGACCATCCTGGCGATGGGCTCGACGTACCTGTGCCATCGGCTGAACTGGCAGGCGGAGATCCCCACCGGACTGATCGGCCTGGCGGTGGTGTTCCCCATCGTCTTCTCCATCAACGCGGCGTACCGACGGCGGGAAGAGGCGCTGCGCTACTTCGGCGATCTCAAGGCCCACGCGGTGGCCGTGTACCTGGCGCACCGGGACTGGGTGCCCGAGGGGGAGGGCCGTGAGGAGCACGCGCGACGCGCACGCACGCTGGTGGAAGACCTGCTCGCAGCGGTGAAGGCCCACTTCTCCCCCAAGGACGGCCGCAACGACGAGACGTTCCGCAACGTCTACCGGGAGTTCTCGAAGTTCTCCACGTCCAACGAGTCCATGCGCACGGCCAGGGTGCCGGCCAACGAGGTGTCGCGGTCCAACCAGTTCGTCTCGAAGATGGCCATCGACTTCGAGAAGATGAACAACATCCTCAACTACCGCACGCCCCTGTCCCTGCGCGCGTACAGCCAGGTGTTCCTCAACGGGTTCCCGATCATCTTCGGCCCCTACTTCGCCCAGCTGGCCAAGGACCACTACATGGCCGTGGGGTACGTGGTCGCGGCCGCGTACTCCCTGGTACTGGTGAGCCTGGACAACATCCAGGAGGACCTGGAAGACCCCTTCGACCAGATGGGCACCGACGACGTGAAGTTCGACGTGGTCGGCGAATACCAGCCCCTGATGAACGACTAGCCCGCGCGACGAGGAGAGCCTCCATGCGACATCTTCTTCCCATCCTCAGAAGCCTCGCGCTGCCACTGGCGCTACTGCTCGCCCTGGCGGTGCTGCTGCCGGTCGGCGCCGAGGAGACCGCCGCCGAGGTGGCCGAACACGCCGCCGACGCGGCCCACGCCGAGGACGAGGAGTCCGGCGGGTTCGTCGCCTGGATCAAGAAGCTGGCGCCCATCCTCATCCTGCTCGCGGCCATCGGCGTCGTCCTCGCACGGCTGCCCAAGGTCGAGGGCCTCGACCACTCCAAGGCCTTCATCCATCGGCGGGTGATGAACTGGCTGCCCCTGGGGCTGACGTACTCGTTCCTGTACATGGGCCGGTACAACCTCAAGGTCAGCAAGCACACCTTCGAGACCATGTCCGACGGCAGCGGCTCGTCCCTGATGGGCAACGAGGACTTCTCCTTCATCTTCATGGTGGGGACGATCGTCTACGGGTTCTCGTTCCTCATCAACGGACCGCTGACCGACAAGCTCGGCGGACGCATGGCCATCCTCACCGGCGCCGGCGGCGCGCTGGTGTGCAACGGCCTGATGGGCCTCGTCTCGCTGTCCCTGCTGCACCAGGGCCCCGGGTCCGAGCTGCTCATGACGCGCTTCGTGACCGTCATGTCCGTCCTGTACGCCCTGAACATGTACTTCCAGAGCTTCGGCGCGGTGGCCGTGGTCAAGGTGAACGCCCCGTGGTTCCACGTGCGGGAGCGGGGCGTCTTCGGCGCCATCTTCGGCATCCTCATCTCGCTGGGCATCTACTTCGCCTACGACTGGGGATACATGATCCTCAACCACATCGGCCTGGCGTGGGTCTTCCTGATCCCCACGATCCTGCTGGCGATCTTCTGGGTCCTGGACTTCATCTTCGTGCGCGACACGCCAAGCAAGGCGGGCCAGAAGGACTTCCACACCGGCGACGCCTCGGCGGGCGACACCGGCCCGCAGCTGGGCGCCTTCCAGGTGTTCAAGCTGATGCTGCGCAACCCCATCGTGATGACCATCGCGTGTGTGGAGTTCTGCAGCGGCTTCCTGCGCCAGTCGATCATGCAGTGGTACAAGACCTTCGCCAAGCAGACCGACGGCACGCTCCACCTCGTCGAGGGTTTCGTGTTCGAGAACTGGGGCCTGCTGCTGTGCTGCGCGGGCATCCTCGGCGGCGTGGTGGCCGGGGTCATCTCCGACCGCGTCTTCCAGTCCCGCCGCGGGCCCGTGGCCGTGCTGCTGTACGGGCTGATGCTGGTCTGCGGGATCGCGCTGACGGTGTTCTACCAGGTGCCCCTGGTGGTCAGCTCGCTGGTGATCGTCATGTCCTTCGCGGTCATCGGCGTGCACGGCATGCTGTCGGGTACCGCGAGCATGGACTTCGGCGGCGCCAAGAACGTGGGCATCGCCGTGGGCATCATCGACGGGTTCGTGTACCTGGGCACGGGCGTCATGTCCGGTCTGTACATCTTCATCCTGCCCCGCGAGAAGCTCGACGCGGCCGGCAACCTCGTCGGCCCGGCCACCGACCCCGCCAACTGGCAGCCCTGGCCCATCTCCATGATCCCGCTGGCCCTGATCGGGACGCTGCTGGCGGTGAAGCTGTGGAATGCCAAGCCCAAACCCAAGGGCGGCGGCGGCGGGCACTGACCCTGCGGGGAATCATCCCCGCTCCCCAGCCGTTGAAGGGGAGCATGCGCGCCGCGTTCCTCCCCATCCTCGTCGTCCTGCTCCTGCCGTCACCGGCCCGCGCCGGCACGGCCGAGGAGTACGCCGCGCGGATCGCCGAGCTCGAGACCATGCGGCTCGCCCTGGCCGCGACCCACGACGCCGCGGGCACCGACGAGGCCCGCGCCATCGTGCTGGACCACGCGCGGGAGGCCGTACTGGCGGCGCTGGTGGACGACCTGATCCCGGCGTGGCACGGCACCCCTTGGGACTTCTACGGCACCAGCGAGGTCCCCGGGCAGGGGCACATCGCCTGCGGGTACTACGTGACCACCCTGCTGCGCGACGCCGGATTCCGCGTCGAGCGCGTCCGGCTGGCCCAGCAGGCGTCGGAGAACATCATCAAGACGCTGGTGGGCGAGGACCGCATCACCCGCTATCGCGACCTGTCCGGTTCGCACGTCACCCGGGCCGTGGCCGACCTCGGCGACGGGCTGTACGTGGTGGGTCTGGACATCCACGTGGGCCTGCTCGTGGTCGAGGGCGGGACCGTCCGCTTCTGTCACGCGTCCTACCTCGACCCCGTGGCCGCCGTCTGCGAGAGCCCGCGCACCGCGCCGGCGTTCATCTCGGGCTACCGGGTGGTGGGCAAGCTGCTCGACGATCCGATGATGGAGGCGTGGCTGGAGGGGCGGGCCTTCCCGACCCGCCGCTAGTCGATCAGTTCAGGCGGATCACGCGAACCACGGCGTCCGCGCCCGCCTCGGTCGTCAGGGTGAAGCCGGCGCCCGCGTCCAGCCCTTCACCGAGGAAGAAGGCCGCGCCGCCGGACCGCAGGTCCACGGTGGTGGGGTCCTCGAGGTCGTACGTGGCCACTCCGGTCACCGGCATCCAGCCGTGAATCATCATGTCGAAGTCCACACCCCGCTGGTAGCCGGTCAGCACGTCCTCCGACGGCGGCTGGAAGTGGAAGGCCGGCTCCGCGGCCTGCCCCTCGTCGACCCGCTGGTGCACGCCCAGGGCGGTCCAGAAGTCGGTGACATAGGTCCCGGCGTCCAGGCCGGTGACCTCTTCCACGCCGTCGAGCCCGGGGGTGGGGCTGGTGAACCAGGCGTTGAGGAACTCCACGCCACACGTGACCCCGAAGGTACCGTCCTCGAGGGCCTCCTCCTCGCCGTAGCGGTCGTAGAGGTAGCGCAGCGCCAGGTAGGCCAGCCCGCGAAGCTGCCCGTCGCGCATCTCGTAGTAGTGGGTGCCCGGGTTGCGCACGAACACGTCCGGGATGGACGTGTGCCACGGGTCATCGAGGGCGGCGGCCCACACGTACAGGTTGCCGTTGTTGTACCCGCACAGGTCCTGGGCCATGGCGCTGGCGCCCTCGGTGACGTACACGTTCTCGTCGGTGTCGGCGGCGCCGTTGTCGAGGAAGCGCGAGGCAAAGTAGATGTTGTGGTTGAACTCGTGGGCGAGCAGCTCGGTGGTGCCGTTGACCGACGACTGGGGCGCCTCGGGATCCGGGATGCCCGCGTAGATCAGCTCCTGCTCGTTTCCGTACCCGCACACGTCCTGCGGCTGCAGGTCACACGACGTGACAAAGGCCTGGGCGCCGGTCTCGTTGACCGCATAGCTGAACAGCACGCTGACGTGGCCGTCGGCGTTGACGTCGGACTCCTCGTGGAAGAAGAACCGTTCGCGCGGCAGGGCGATCTCCTCGAACTGGGCGACCACGTCGGCGACGAAGTCGTGATCCAGCGGGTCGAGCTCGTTTTCGGTGGTGATGTCCTCGTAGACCACCAGCTCGTCGGTGACCACGATGGCCTCGGCGTCCACCTCGCGCACGATGAAGGCGCCCGCGATCTCGAAGGTTCGCACCTCGCCGACCTCCGGCACGGTCGGGTCGCCGATGGTGCCGCGCAGGGCCACGGGGTCCTCGGCCCGTGGCGGTCGGAAGCGGTCGTCTGCGCTGGCGATGCGAGCGTCGCCGCGGGCGCCGTCGTCCAGCGTCAGGTCCCAGGTGGTGTCCGGTTCGAGGTCGCGGGAGACGGCCACCGCGAGGTAGCTCCCCTCCTCGGCGAGGGTGAAGCCGAAGGTGCCGTCCACGCCGGCCAGCTCGGCCACGTCGCCCACGGCCAGGCCCGACGCGCCGTCCCAGGACGTCACGGCGCCCGCGACGAGGGGGCCGCACCCGTCGGAGTCGTCGTCGTCCGCGGTGTCGTCGTCATCCGCCGTGGCGTCGTCGTCGTCGCCGGCGGCGGAGTCGTCGTCCGGGTCGTCGGAGGGGCACCCTGCCACGAATCCCAGGGTGGCGAGGAGGCACAGCAGCCGGCTCAGCTTGATCATCGAGTTCTCCAGTAGATGGACGCACGTTAGCCATTGCCGCGCGCCGCGGCAACCGTCATCCAGCGCCGGCGCTCCCGAGATCCGCCAGGATACCGGCGACCACGCGGGGCGCCAGGGCGGCCACGGTGGCGCCCAGGGGCACGCCAGGAGCGTCGGGAATCAGCGACGCGTCGGCCACGTACAGGCCGCGCACGCCGTGGACACGGCCCGCGGCGTCGGTCACGGACGTGCGGGGATCGGCGCCCATGGCGCACGTGCCGAGGGGGCCCGTGCTCGTCACCGTCAGGTCGCACGCGCGGTAGTGGCGCCGCGTCAACTGGTCCAGATCGGACTCGTCGCGGATGACCGTGGGCACGCCGTGGGTCGTGAACACCTCCCGCGCGCCGGCCTCGAGCAGAACACGCGCCGCGCTGGCCAGACCCCGCTCCAGGGTCCGCCGGTCCTGCGGGGCGAGCTCGTACCGGATCACGGGGCGGCCGTCCGGCAGCGGGACCACCCAGCCGTGGCGCTGATCGCGGGCGGTGACCGCCAGGTTCGCCACCGCTCGCGGCCGTTCGAACAGGCGATCCAGCTCGCCACCCCACGCGGGCAGGCCGGTGGCCAGCGTGGCCAGCGGCAGCGGACTCGGCGCGATCACGTACCCTGCGGGGCTCTCGTGCTGGAACTCGGTCACCGCGAGCTGGTCGCCACCGACCCCGGCCAGGTCCGCCTCGAAACGGCCGACCACGGCACTGGTGGGCTGCACCTTGAGCCGATCGCCGGCGGTCCTGTGCGGATCGGGGATGCGGCTGATCAGCATCAGCGAAGGCGTATGCAGTGCTCCCGCCGCCATGACCACGGCCGACGCCCTCACCCGGACGCGGTGGCGTATGGCGCCGTCCTCGAACGCGCGGCACGCCACCCCCTCCATGGTCCCGTCGATGCACCTCAGGTGCTCCGCCCGACACCCCAGCACGAAACGGGCGCCCAGATCGCTGGCGGACCGGACCCAGCGGTCGCGCACCGACGTCCTCGCTCCCGCCGCGCAGCCGCCCAGACACCGGCCGCACGCCGAACAGCCCGGCGGGCCCGCAGCCGTCGCCGTCTTCCACCCCAGACGGCGAGCGGCTGCCCCCAGCGCGCTCGATGTGGGGCATGTCGCCGGGACATCTCCGTTGCCGGGCGAGGGCTCCTGCTCGTCGTACGCCGCGGCCATGGCCCCGGGAGCCAGCTCGTCCAGCCCCGTCTTCGCAACCCAGGCCTCGAGGTCGGCATCTCCGATCCGCCAGGCAGACCCCGGGCCGAGATCCCGACTCCCCCCCAGCAATCGCCCCTGCATGACGGCGACGCCGCGATCGGCGCTGTACTGCAGGCCGCGGTCCCGCAACCGATGCTGCCGGGCTTCGAGCTCGCCGCTCGCAGGCGGCGGATCGCCCCCCTCCTCCAGCACGATCACGTCCAGCCCGGCGCGCGCCAGTCCGTGCGCAACCCTGGCCCCGCCGATGCCCGAACCCACCACGCACACGTCGGTGCGCAGGTCCAGCGGACCCCGGATCCACCCCACGTCTGCGACTACCAAGGCCGGCTCCCGTGGTGGTGCGCCACCACCAGCTCCCGCAGCGTCGCGATGCACTGTCGGCACAGGAGCACATGGCTCGCCGCCCACCCCTCCATCACCCTCCGCTGCCCGTCCGCGGGCAGCTCGGTGAACGGACACAGCCGCCCCCCGAACATGACCCCGCTGCCCTCCAGCAGCGGCGGCATGGACAGGATCGTCCTGCGAATCGACATCGGGAGAACGGCCAGGGTTCCGTCGATCCGCGCCACCACCGCCTCGTGGTCCACCCCCTCGCCCAGGATCAGGCGCGCCACCACCACCAGCACGTGGAACCGCAGATCGTCGAGCACCTTCAGTCCGTCCGGTCGCGGCGGATACGGTCCCTGCCGCAAGAACGGCGTCGCGAGCAGCCCACCGCACGCCACCGCGCCGGCCACGGCCAGCACGCCACCGACGATGAAGCGACGGCGAGTGGTGCGGCGGGCGGCTTCGTACTCGGGCCAGCGATCGGTCACGGTGGGGAAGTATAGCGGGCGGATCGCGCGCAGATGGGCTAGTCGCCGGGGATCGACGCCCTGCCGTCTTCCAGCTGCAACAGCGCGGTCTTGGCGCGCTCGCGCCGGTCGTGGCTGCCCGAGCCGCCCGGATCGATCTCGAGCATGCGCGCGAAGCACTCCCGCGCCTGCTTGCGATCCCGGCGGAACAGGGCCATCTCGCCCTGCTTGAGCAGGGTCTCGGCGGCCATGAACTGCTCGTTGGCGTCGACGACCTTGCGGCGGTACTTCTGCCGCTGCTTCTCGCTGGAGAGCAGGCCGCGGGCCTCCTCCAGCCGGTCGAGCAGGGCGCTGCGCATGGCGTCGAAGTTGCTGATGGCGTCGCCGATGGTGGAGAACTTCTTCAGCTCGGCGTCCAGGGACGACACGGCCTCGGCGAGCTCCTCGGGCAGGGCAGACCAGTGCAGGCCGAGGAAGCCGAACACGTCGCGGTCGACGCGGCGGAAGCGATCTCGGAGCTTGCGCTCGATCTCGGCGTCCTTCTGGTTCTCGGCACCCCTGGCGGCGAGGAGGACCAGTCCCAGCCGCTGCATGGACAGCAACAGGCGTGCCGCGTCCACCTCGGCCATCTCCATGCGCGTGAACAGCTTGCGGACCGGTCGGCTGGGGCGCAGCAACCGGTTGACGAAGGTCTGCTGGACCGAGGACAGGGGCAGCTTGTGCAGGATGGCCTTGCCCTCGGTCGTCAGGGAGACGAACTTGGGCTTCATCGCCTCGAGCTTGGACCGCACCGCCGACGAGTCCATGGACTCGTGGGACTTCGCGGCGTGGCGCCACAGCATCTTCAGCACGGCCGAGCCGCTCTCCTGGAAGACCTCCCGGATCTCCGGCACCTCGTAGAGGCGGACGGTCCCCGTGGTGCAGTCCAGCAGGTGCTCGGTGACCATGCGGGTCTGGTCGCCGCGCAGGTTGAACAGCTGGGTCTCGCTGATGAGGCGCAGCCGCATGACCACGGAGACCAGGGGACGCCCGGTGAGGGTCGCGAGCCGGCGCGCCTGTTCCAGCACGGGCTCGGAGACGAGGTTCTTGCGGCCGATCAGGGTCTCGATCGCCTCGGTCTCCAGCGAGGGTTCGCGCACGTAGTGCACGGGGCCACCGCCGACGACGTAGGCCCAGTATCGCCCGTCGGCCACGTCCCACACGGCCACGCCGGTGATCCGCTTGGCCAGGACGCGCATGAACACGTCGTACGAGGCCGAGCCGCCGAGGGTGGTCTCGAAGGCGATGATGCCGGGCACCCGCCGGTCGGGCTGGTTGGGGACCGCGATGCCCGAGCCATCCACGAACGGGTCGGCCTTCATGGCGCGATCCACGTCCTGCTCCCGGCGACCGGCCTTGGCCCAGCGACGCCGGATGCTCTTGCCCGGGCGCGCCTCCCTCTCCTTGCTCAGGCGGCGCGAGAGGTAGTCCTTCGGGCGGCCCGGCCGGTCAGTGTCCGAGGACAGATCCGCGGAGTCGCGGGAGTCGAAGGCCACCCGGCCGCCGATGGACGGCAGGCCCAGATCACCCAGCGACGGCAGGGCGTCCTCCGAGGGCTCCGAGTCGTAGGTGTCTCCAAGGGAGTCCCGTGACACGCGGTCGGGGGCGGGCCGCTCATCGCGCGTGGGGCGGTCCTCGACGGTGTCGCGGCTGAGACGGCTGGACCGCACGGTCTCGGGGCGCGGGGACGGCCGATGGGTCGCGGGCTCCGGCGTCCGCGGCGGCGTGTCCGTCACCGAGGGGCGCGTCGGCCGGTCCTCCAGGGAGGCCTGCGACGCGTCGACGTCCTGGGACGGCTGCCCGACCAGGCTCTCCACCACGTCCGGCTCGTCCTCGGGATCGGGTGGCGGCTGGATGGTCTCCTCGGCGCCGATGCACAGCCGCTTGAGGTCCCCGGGGACCACCGCGATCCAGATGGCGGTCTTGGCGTCGTCGGCGTGGACCACGAGCCCCTTGAGCCTGAAAAGGGCGTCTGCGAACGCGGCCTCGACGATCACCGCGACCTCGTCGCCCTGGTCGGGCGGGGGGTCGAGGCGGGCGGTCACCACCCCCTGCTCGAGGCCCTCGTTGTAGAGACGCGCCGCCGCGGTCTGGCTCGCCAGCGCAATGCGGACTTCCTGCGACACGGGCCCTCGCCTCTTCTCCCACCCACCCCCATGGTACTACGTCCCCTCCCCGTCGGGGAGGGCGACGGCGCGCCAGGACCGGCGCCCGTCAATCCAGCGAATCGAGGCTGCTGCCCTGCTGCAGCGCCATCAACGCAATCCGGGCGCGCTGGACGCGATCACTGTCGGTGTACCCCTCGATCTCCATGAGCCGGCGGAAGCTGTCGCGCGCCTGATTCGCGTCGCCGCGGAACAGGGCGGTCTCCCCCTGCTTGAGGTACGCCTCCGACGCCATCTCCCGGTCGTCCTCGGTCACCAGCGTGGCGCGGTACTCCCGCCGCTTCTCCTCGGCGTCCACGAGGCCGCGGATCTCGTCGATGCGCTGGGTGAAGGCGTCCCGCATGGATCCGAAGTTGGTGATGGAGTTACCCAGCACCGAGAACTCGTGCATCTCGTGCTCGGCGTGCTCGCACGCCGCGGACAGCTCCTCGGGCAGGGCGGACCAGTGCACCCCGAGGAAGCCGAAGTGGTCCATCTCCATGCGCTGGAACCGTTCGCGCAGCTGGCGCTCGAGCTTGACCTGCTTGCGGTCCTCGGGCGGGTGCGGCGACAGGGAGATCACGCCGAGCAGCCTCAGCGTCATGAGCATCTCCACGGCGTGGCGCTGGGCCGCGTCCGAGCTCTTGATGAGGCGCTGGACCTGGCGGCCGGGTCGGCTGAGCTTGTCCACGAAGGCGCGCTGCTGACCGGTCACCGGCAGCCGGGGCGACACCTTGCGGCCCATCGGCGTGAGGGAGACGTACTGGCGGCGCAACCCCACGTAGTGCCCGTGGATGCGGGTCTTGGGGAGGTGGGAGAAGCTCGACTGGGCCTGCTTCCACAGGATCTCGACGATGTCGGCGTCCACCGACGGCGCCACCTCTCCGAGCTCGCCGAGGCCGAAGAACCGGAAGCGGCCCTCCTGGCTGGCGAGGAGGCGCATGGTGATCAGCCGCACGCGCTCGGCCCTCACCTCGTCGAGCTGCTCCTGGTCCACCAGTTTCAGCCCGAGCAGCACCGAGTCCACGGACTCCGACGCCACGTCGGCGATGAGCTGCGCTTGCTCGGCTACTGGCTCGAGAAGCGCCTTGCGCTGCAAGAACATGGACAGGACGGACTCGGAGTCGCGCGGTGGATCGCTGACGATGTGCACCGGCGAGCCGTCGACGAAGTAGACCCAGGTCCGCTCGTCCTCGAGATCGATCACGGCCACGCCGGTCAGCTCCTCGGCGAAGATCCGCATGAGGACCTGGTACATGGGAGTGGTCTCGAGGGACTCGGAGAATTCCACGACACCCGGGCGGTACAGGCCGGGTCGATGGGGTACGGGGATGCCCGCGGCCTCGTCGTCCAGGGAGTCCAGGCTGGACTCGGGTTCGTCCACCACGGGCAGGGACTCGAACGTGGTCTCGGCGGTCGCGGGTGGCGGCGACTCGACGGTCTGCTCGAACGAGGCCTCGGCGGACTCCTCCCCCGCGGCGGAGTCCTCGGACTTCTCGTCCTCCTTCACCTCGTCCCAGGTCAGTTCTTCATTCAGGGACGCCTCGGCCATCTGACGTCGGCGCTGCCGGTCCTTCTCCGCCGCCTCGGACCGGGGAGGGCGGACCACACGGTGCACCCGCTCGCGCCGAATGGCCGAGGGCGAGGAGTTCTTGAACGTGAGCTTGCTCGGTCGCGGATTCTCGGGCTGCTGCGGCCCGGTCGTCTCGGGAGTCTCGCCGCCGCCGCCGAGCTCGATGAGGAAGCACACGACCTCCTCGGGCACGGTGGGCACCCAGATGGCCGTGGTCTCTGGCGTGGACGTGGTCACCACGCCCTCCACGTCGAAGGTCGTGTCCGCAAAGGTCAGGACGAGTTCCACCCGGCAGGTGGAGCCCTGCTTGGGCGGCGGGTCTACCTGCGCCGTCACCAGCCCGTGCCGCAGCCCGGACTCGTAGGCCTCCCTGGCGGCCTCCGGATCACTCCACTCGATGCGAATCTTCTCGTCTGCCATGTAGTCTACCCGACCCCAGAGGGTCCATTATCCGCACTGGAAGTGGACTTTACAAATGGGCGTGCGCGTTCGCGTGCGTCACCGCGCGGCCGGGATCTGCCCCTCGTCGAGGGCCCGGACCACGAGCCTCGCTCGTTCCAGCCGATCCCGACTCCCCGCGCCACCGGGATCCACCTCGAGCAACCTCGAAAAGCACTCGCGAGCCTGGTCCCGGTCGCGGCGGAACAGGGCCATCTCACCCTGCTTGAGGTACATCTCTGCGGCCATCGCGCGCTCGGACTCACCCACGATCTCCGCGCGATAGCTGCGGCGAACCTCGTCGTCCTCGGCCAGCGAGCGCAGCGCCTTCAACCGCCTGGCCAGGGGCGCCATCAGCTTGGTGTGGCCGGGCTGGTCCTTGTACTGCTCCGAGAGGCCCCGGACCGCTCCCTCGGTGCGTTCGCACGCCGCCTGGATCTCGTCGGGTAAGGCCGACCAGTGGATCTCGAGGAAGCCGAAGTGGTCCAGATGCAGGCGACCGCTCATGGCCTTGAGGGCGCGCTCGGCGTTCGCGATCTCCGGTGTGATGCGTCGCCGGACGCGCACGAACCGGATCAGCCCCAGCTGCTGCATCACCGCCAGCAGCTCGCCGCTCTCGCGATCCCCCAGCTCGGACGGGCCGACCGCCTGCCGGACCGTGATCTCGCCACCAGCCAGTTCCCGCACGAGATCGCGCCGGGCCTCGTCGATGGGCAGCTTGCGAGCGAGCTGTCGGCCCAGGGAGGTCACGTGGATCCCCTGCTCCAGCATGGGCTCGAGCAGGGTGAGGATCTGGGCCTCGCTGCGGTTGGCCATGGAGAACATGGCTCGCTTCCAGATCAGGGGCACCGGATCCAGCGGCGGGTTGCGGAAGACCTCGCGCAGGTCGGCGGTCTCGAAGAAGCGGTAGAAGCCGTCGCCCAGGTCCAGCAGGCGCCGGGTCACCAGCTTGATCTGCGAGGTCCGCAGGTCGTGGAGCTGCTGCTCCGTGATCAGCCGCAGCCGCATGACGATGGACACCAGCGGCTGGCCGGTGATCTCCGCGTGCCACCGGGCCCGGTCCATCACGGGCTTGGACATCAGCTGCTTGCGGATCATCAGGGCCTCGGTGGACTCCGACTGCAGCGGCGGGTGGCGCAGGTAGTGGACGGGGCGACCGCCCAGGAAGAACCCCCAGTAGCGCACGTCCCCCAGCTCCACCACCAGCACGCCGGTGGACCGCGTCGCGCAGAGCTGGAGCAGGACCTGGTACGGCGGTGAGTTCTCCAGCGGTCCCTCGAAGCGGGCGATGCCGGGGAGGTGCCGGCTGGGATCGCCGGGCACGGGGATCCCCGGGCCCTGGCTCATGGTGTCCGACGACTCCTCGGCCGCAGGCTCGGGCGGTGGCTCCGGAGCGCGGACGCGCTCGTGGGACGACGACGGACGTGGGCGCACCGCCTCGTACCCGTCCGACGAATTCCGATCCTCGAGGGACTGACGCAGCCGCCGCGCCAGGTAGCTGGGCCGCTGACCGCTCTGCGGCGTGGCCGAGTCCTCGTCCCGGGTGTCGGTCTGCGGGCCGCCGCCCCGGCTATCGCCGCTCATGGGGTAGGGATCGGCCGTGGACCAGCCGGCCCGCCGCCCGCGGTCGGGATCCCCCGCCGCAATGCGGTGGAGATCCGTGGGGACGCGCTCCAGGCGAACCACCGTGGCCACTTCGCTCGCGTGGACCACCCAGCCGCTGGCCTGCAGGGCCGCGTCCGCGAACGGCAACATCAGCACGACCTCGACCTTCTCGCCCACCTCGCGGGTCTCGTCGAGCGGTAGCGTCAGCATGCCGTGGCGCAGGCCCCCCTGGTACGCCTCCAGGGCGCTGCGCCGGTCCTCATATCGAATCTGGATTCGCCCCGACCCCAAGGCCTCACCCCCTCCGCTGAGGCCACCTATATCACGACATGGGCGTGGCGCCACCCCCGCAAATCACACATTCCTCACCGGGTATTTCGCACGAGCACCTTGAGGGCCCCGGGGCGGGCCGCTCGACGCAGAGCCCGCACCCCGTCGTCGAGGGGGAACTCGTCCTCGATCAGGCCGGTGGGATCGAGCTTTCCGGACGTCAGCAGCTCCAGGGCGGGCTCGAAGGGGCCGCAGCGCGAACCGAGGAGCCGTATCTCGTCGATCACCAGCGGCGCCAGATCGAGCCGGTGGGGTTCGGCGACGGTGGTCTTGAGCACCACGGTGCCGGTGGGCCGCACGGCGGCCAGGGCCTCGGACAGCCCTGCCGAGGACCCGGTGGCCTCCACCACGAGGTCCCAGCGGCCGACGACGCGATCGGTCCAGCGCGCGCCCAGCCCGTCCGCGAGGTCCCGTCGTCGGCCGTGGCGGCCCACGACGGTCACCTCGACCCCGGCAGCGGCGAGCACCCCCGCGGTGATCAGCCCGAGCCGGCCGTCCCCCAGCACCAGGGCACGGTCGCCCGGCTCGACCTGCTCGAGCACGCGACAGGCCGCGGCCACGGGCTCGACGAAGACGGCGGCCTCGTCGGGTAGAGCGTCGGGGACGGGGTGGAGCTGGGCGTCGGGCAAGGTCAGCTGCTCGGCCATCGCGCCGTCGCGTCCCGCGATGCCGAGCACCGTCCGCTGGGGGCAGTGCCGCGGCAGACCGCTGAGACAGGTCTCGCAGGTGCCGCAAGGGGCGTTGATCTCCCCCACGACCCGGCGGCCGACCAGCGAAGGGGTGTCGGATCGGATCACCTCACCGACGAACTCGTGGCCGGGCACGCCGGAGAACCCCATGTACCCCCGCACCAGCTCCAGATCGGTGGCGCAGATCCCCACGAGGCGAACTCGAACGAGGGACTCGCCCGGGGCAGGGACGGGATCGGGATGATCAGGGACCAGCGAGGGGCCGCCGGCCGCGATGACGAGGGCCTTCACTCGAAGGGGCTACTCGGCGCCTTCACCCGCGGGCTCGTCGTCGATCTTGTCGCGCCAGCGCTCGAGGTTCTCGAGCAGGTCGCTCTTGAGGATCTCGAAGATCTGGTCGGCCACGGCGTCGCGGTACTGGGACTCGGCGATGGTGTCCGAGGACAGCTCCACGTTGATGTCCACGGGCACCACGTACTTCTTCTTCTTCTTGTTGATCTTGAACTTGCCGAACACCAGCACCTTGCCGGTGACCCGGAAGGTGTAGTTGGGCGACAGCATCTCGCGCAACATGCTCACGTCGATGGCGCTGTAGGCCGCCTTGATGGTCAGCGGGTCCGCGATCTCGTAGGGCGGCGAGGACGGGATCTCGAACGACTCGATCTCCGGGATCGTGAACGTCACGTCGTTGAGGCTGAGGTTCTCGAACTGGATCTTGTGCACCTTGCCGGTGATCGGCACCGAGTCCAGCAGCTGCAGGTACAGGTTGAGGACGATGTGGTCCTCCTCGGCCGCACCCAGCTCCAGGGGCCCCAGGTTGATCAGGTCGCCCAGGCCCGTCTCCAGGTCCGTGACCTCGGTCAGCCCGCTGTCCGCGGAGACCACCTCGTAGCCGTCGATCTTCTCGGCCCAGGCCGGTAGCGCCAGCACGGTCGCCAGCGCAACGGTGATGGCCAGCGTCGTCATCCTGCTCATCTTCTCACTCCTTTGCTCCTCCGGAGCTCCCCAGGGTCATCCCCCTCAGGGCGTCCTCGAGGGCCAAACCCATCTTGTCCTTCATCTTCTGCTCGATGGACGGATCGTCCAGCGCCTGCAGCAGGAACTTCTTGGTCTGCTCCCGCCCGGCGTCGGTCACCTCGTCCGACTCGATGGCCTCCTTGATCAGCTCGGGTCCGCGCTGTGCGAAGAAGGTCTCGAATGTCTTGGGCATCTCGTCGTTGGCGCGCGCGATCGCCTCGTCCACCTGCTGGGTGAACCGGCCTCCGTCGGCCATGGAGGTGTTGATCGCGGCGGCCTCGTCGTTGGCCGCCTCCAGGGCGCCCTGCAGCTCGCGTACAGCGGGCAGGTTGTCGCTGAACAGCTCCTGGATGGAACCGCGCAGGCCGTTGACCTCGGCGGTGGTGTCGAGGACCTGGCCGTTGAGGCGCGTCATCCCGTAGGCCAGCGCGATGCACACCACCAGCAGCACCACCACCAGCGCCTGCAGCAGACGGATGGAGCCCCGCAGCTTGGCCTGCGCGGTCTGGGCCCTGGCCAGTTCCCGATGGAACGTGTCCTGGGTGATGACGTCTTTGGGTTCGCTCATATCGGGTCCCCACGGGATTGCGCCACTGTACCAAAACCGTCCTGGACTGACAGCACTCGCCCGTCGAATCGACCGGGAGGGGGGACGCGCGAACGCGGTGGTCTATTCGGTTCAGGCCTGGACGGTACCGCTGCGGATGGCGGAGTCCTTGCGCCACAGGGCGAAGCCGGCGGCGAACACGAGCAGCAGGTAGTGGCCCAGCAGGACGGCCAGGTACACGGGCAGGACCGCAGGGGCGTCGCTGCCCTCGGCCGCGTCCCCGTCCAGCAGGCGGCCGTGCAGATCCTCGCGCTGGGTCTCGGAGTACAGGGACAGGTGGACCGTGTTGACGATCTGGTACTGGTAGTAGGCCTCGGATCGATCCACCTGCAGCTTGAACGGGTCGTGGGCGTACAGGTGGCACAGCGCCTCGAGGCCCCACCGCGAGGCCATGACCGTGGAGATCCAGGCCACGCCGCGGCTGCCCTGGGTGACCTTGGTGAAGCGGCCCATGGTCTGGCGCCCCTCGTCGGAGATCTCCACTGCGGCGGCGCCGCCGGCGATGGTGTCCTCGGCGATGCGTCGCAGCTGCTGCATCTTCTCCCCCTCCACCTGGGTGCTCTCGATGATCTCGGGCACCGTGTAGGGGAGGATCGTGGGCACGTCCGCGGTGGGCACCAGCAGCCCGGCGAACAGGATCTGCGGGAACATCACCAGGGGCACCGCGGCCATGGCCGCCGCCGCGCTGCGCACCACCGCGGAGATGCACAGGCCGCCGGCCACACCGCCGAGGTACAGCGCCAGCATCACCAGCGTGGTGGTGAGGAAGTGGTGCTCCAGCGCGCCGCCGATGGCGAGCACGCCGCTGAGCAGGACACACTGGGCCAGCCCCATGAGCGCCAGCACCAGGTTCTTGGACCCCAGGTAGGTCCACCGCTTGAGGAAGGTCAGCCGCTCGCGGCGGTAGATGCGGGCCTCGTCGACGATCTCGCGCACGCCCGCCGAACAGCCCAGCCACAGCGCCGCGACCACGAGCATGAACAGGGTCCGCGGGCTGTTGGGCACCCCGCCGGCGATGGCGATGACCAGCAGACCGATGATGGGGGCCTGCAGCAGCGACGTGACCAGGCTGCCGCGGTCGGCCAGGCGCTGTGTGGCGTAACGTCGCGTCAGCGTCACCAGCTGGCCGAGCCCACCCTGGGATCGCGGCAGCGGGGGCAGTTCCTGCCCCTGGGGCGGTTCGGAGCCCGGATCGGCCACGTACTGATCGTACGCGTTGCTCTCCTGGAACCGATCCTCCCACTCCTCGGCCGACCGCTCCGCCTCGAGCTTGCCGTAGATGTCGCCGGGCGCGTTGACGTCGAAGTAGTCGTAGAACTGGGTGACCGGGCCGAAGTACACCATCCGGCCCTCGTGCATCACCATGGCCCGGTCGAGCAGGTCGAAGCCGCCGAGCTGGTGGGTGGCCATGACCACGGTACAGCCGGACGTGGCGATGCGGCGGAACAGGTACATCATCCGTTCCTGGTTCCGCGGGTCCAGGCCGCCGGTGGGCTCGTCCACGAACAGCACGCCCGGCTGGCTGAGCAGCTCGATGCCGATGCTGACGCGCTTGCGCTGGCCGCCACTGAGCGAGCCGATGCGGGTGTCGCGGTGCTCGCTGAGTTCGAGCAGGTCGATCAGCCGGTTGATGTGCTCCTGGCGGTCGATGGCCGTCATGTCGCGCGGCAGCCGCAGCTTCGACGCGAAGGCCATCTCCTGTTCCAGGGTCAGCTCGTCGTGCAGGTCGTCCTGCTGGGGCACGTAGCCGATGAACTGCCGCGCCGCCGCGTAGTTCTCGTACAGGTCCTGGCCGTTGAACAGCACCTGACCGCGCGTGGCAGGGCGCAGGCCGCAGATGGCGTTGAGGAAGGTGGTCTTGCCCGATCCGCTGGGGCCCAGCACGCCCACGAGCTCGCGGCGGCCGATGGTCAGGGTGACGTCTTGCAGGATGAGCTTGCGGTCGTTGGGCGGGCCCACCTCGCGGCACAGGTCGGTCACGTCGATGCGGATCGCCGAGCTGTCCAGGGTGGACCGCAGCTCGCCCGCTTCGAGCTGCAGGATGAACGGCCCGATCTGCACCCGATCGTTGTCGTGCAGCAGGGTCTCGCCGCTGACACGCTGGCCGTTGACGAAGGTACCGTTGGCCGACCCCAGGTCGATGACCAGGTAACCCCGCGGCTGGTGCTCGATGCGGGCGTGGCGCCGCGAGATCAGCACGTGGTCCAGGACCAGGTCGCAGTCCTTGTCCCGGCCCACCACCATGAACTCCCCCTCGGGGATGTCCGTGGCGTTGACCTCCACCTCCTCGGGGATGGAGTCGCGGAAGATCAGCTCGCGGGTGCGGTAGTGGCCGAAGGTGATCCGATCGCCCTCGCGCAGGGGGCACGGCTCCTCCACCCGCTGGCCGTTGACGAAGGTGCCGTTGGTGCTGTGGAGGTCCTCGACCACAGGCTGGCCGGAGTCCTCGATGCGGATGATCGCGTGCTCGACGCTCACCGATCGATGGTCCAGACAGACCTCGTTGCGCATGCGGTCGCGGCCCACGGTCACCGGGTGGAACGGGTTGAGCTCGAAGGTCTGGACCCCGAACCCCTCCACCAGCAGCTGCAGGTGCCGGCGCTTGACCACGTCCAGGCCGATGAAGGCGGTCTTGGTCGCGTCCACGGGCAGGGCCGCGGTGAGGTCGGGGACGTCCGCGATCTCCGGCGTCATCGACTGGGCCTTGCCGCCCGGCGAGATCACCAGCGACGCGGTGTTCATGTCCACGCCCGAGTCCGTGGCCCCCTCGTCCCAGCCCTCGTCCCACAGCAGGAACCGGATCAGCGACCCCTGCGGTCCGCCGAGGCGGAACTCGTCCAGCGGCTCCAGCAGCCGCTCGTACACGCGCTCGCCGTTGAACCACGTCCCGTTGACGCTGCCCAGATCGCGCAGGATGAACCGGCCGTCGTCGCGCACCTCGATCGCCGCGTGCTTGCGCCCCACCTGCATGTCGGGGATGCGGATGTCCGCACCCTGGCCCCGGCCGAGGACCGACTCGGTCTCGATCAGCCGCTCGCGCCGTCCCTCTTCGGGCCACTCCAGGATGCCGTACATGCCGTGATTCCCTTGGAGCGACCAGGATAGCTCTCGCGCGTGTGGGGCGGCAAGGCGGGGGAGCGGGGCTCTGCCCCGCGCTGAACTCAGGAGCAGTACCCCAGCCCCTCGCACGTGAAGGACTCACCCGTGGTGAAGATGTCGTACTCGAACGCCTCGGTGCGCACGTCGAAGGGATCGTTGTCCGTGATCCCGCTGCCCCAGTTCGTGGTCTCGCTGTAGAGGAACGAGTGGTCGGCCATGTACACGCCGCCGCCAACGTTGGCCGTGATCTCGCAGTCGGTCAGGTAGAGCTCGGGCGAAGGATTCGAGGTGGACAGGTAGATACCGCCGCCGTACTGCCCGGTGTTGCCCGAGATCACCACGCCGTCGAGTACGGTCTCGTCGAGGCTCGTGCAGATGGCGCCCCCACCGGACGCGCTCGTGTTCCCGGTCAGCGTGCTGTCCACCAGGGTGGCGGTTCCGTCTCCGTCGGTCAGTTCGAGGGCCCCGCCCGAGTTCTCCGCGGTATTGTCCGCGAGGACACACCGCAAGACGTCGATCGACATCGTCGGAGCGTCCGCGTACAGCACGCCGCCTTCGTACTCGGAGTAGTTCTCCTCGAACCACGAGTCGGTCATGGTCACGCCCAGCGGCTCGTCGGAGTCGATGGCCACTGCGCCACCGGCGTATCCGGAGAGGTTCCGGTCGAAACGGCTCGCGACGATGTCCACCGCGGCCTCCCGCCCGGCGTCGATCATCATCCCCCCACCCTGGTAGTCGGAGTAGTTGTCGTGGATCGCCGCGCCGTCGAACGACGCGGTCACGTCCTGGTCCGCCTCGAGGTAGATGGCGCCGCCTTCGTATCCTGCCCAGTGGCCCGAGAACTCGCTCGCGGTCACGCGAAGATCGATCGACCCCAGACAAGAGGCGTACAACCCACCGCCCTGGTTCTCGGTCTCGCCCCCCGCCACCACCGAGTCGATGAACTCGATGTCGAGCGCGTCGCTGGCGATGGCGTACAACGCGCCCCCCTGGTGGCCACTGCTACTGTCACGGATCTCCGTGCCCTGGATGGACACTCGCGCGTTGCGCAACACGGTGACCGCGATGGCGCCGCCGCCGCTGTAGTCGGTGCCGACGTTGTCCTCGAACACGCTGTCGACGATCTCCAGGACGATGAACTGTTCTGTATCCTGGCCGCACCCGATCATCGGCTCGCTGCGCATGGCCACGGCGCCCCCGTTGGACCAGGCCGCGTTGCCGGTGAAGACACACTGGTCGATGACGAGGCTCGCCGCGCAGGAGTGGATCGCGCCGCCGTTGGACCGGAATCCCGTGCCGTTGGCATAGAACGACGCTGCCCCGTTGACGAACGACAGCTGGGACACGCGCACGACGGCATCGTCCCCGATGCTCAGGAGCTGGCGCATCCCCTCTCCGTCCAGGACGGTGTCCTCGGACTCCCGCGTGAAGGAGTCGAGTTCGATCTCGGCGTAGTCGGGGATCTCGAGCAGCTCGTGGTGCGTACCGGGGCAGATGGAGACGACATCACCGTCGACTGCGCCGTCGATGGCCCCCTGGATGGTCTCGAACTCGACCGAGCCGATGACCGCCCGGACCGAGACGCCGGAACCGTCGCAGTCCGCATCGACGCCATCGCACAGCTCGTCCTCTGCGCCCGGGAACACGGTCGGATCGTCGTCGTCACAGTCCTGGTCGTCCTCGACGTACCCTTCGGGTAGCTCGCACAGATATGTCTGCGTGTGGTCCGGTTGGCCGTACCCGTCCCCGTCCAGATCCCGGTACGCGACACCGGGCGCCCACGACTCGTCCACCTGGCCGTCGCAGTTGTTGTCGAGCTGGTCGCATTCTTCCAGGGCCGCGGGATTCACCGAGGCCGTGGTGTCGTCGCAGTCACCGGCCTGTTCGATCAGGCCGTCTGGCGCTGAACAGGCGAAGAAGGGATGGAACTCGTCTCCCCATCCGTCCCCGTCCATGTCCGGGTACCAGGGGACCGCGTCGCAGGGTTCCGGCGGTGTCTCGGACGTGGAGGTGTCCTCGCAGGCGAGCCACGGCAGGGCAGCCAGGAGCAACACGGGAAGGCCTCCTGCGCGGGACGTCATCGGGGCCCCCTCCGTCTGCTCGCGAGCAGGACCCCCAACGCCAGACCGATCACCGACCACCTCGGCTGTTGCGGTGTTTCGTGGCGACACGCGCAACCATCCGGTTCCTCGCCGTCGCCGGCGCAGTCCGGGTCCACGAGGTCCACCCGCTGGTCACAGTCGTTGTCCAGCTCGTCGTCACAGATCTCGACGGCGTCCGGGTGCACGCTCGCGTCCGTGTCGAGGCAGTCCAGCCCCAGGACGTAGCCGTCCCCGTCCACGTCCTGCAGGTCACCGTCGGCGCAGTCCTGATCCAGGCCGTCGTAGGGGATGTCGGTCGCGTCCGGATGCACCAGCGGGTCCTGGTCGTCGCAATCCTCCCCCCCCTCCCCGCCCGCAAAGCCGTCGCCGTCCACGTCGTCGAGGTCCGCGCCGCTACAGTCCTGATCGATCCCGTCGTAGGGAGTCTCGGTGGCGCCGGGATGGATGTCGGCGTCGCCATCGTCACAATCCGACTCGCACCCACCGTACCCGTCCCCGTCGAGGTCGACGACGTCGGCCTCGCCGTCACAATCGTCGTCGATCCCGTTGCAGACCTCCTCGGCCCCGGGGTGGATGTCGGCGCGGGTATCGTCGCAGTCGGGTTCGCTCGCGTCACAGGGGCCGTAGCCGTCGCCGTCCAGGTCCTCGGTCTCGTCGGTGGACTCGTCGCAGTCGTCGTCCACGCCGTCGTTGCAGACCTCGGGGGCGCCGGGATGGATGGTGCCGTCCAGGTCGTCACAATCCCCCTGGCATTCGGCGTACCCGTCACCGTCGTCGTCCACTTCCGTCTCGTCGAGATCACCGGCGCAGTCGGTGTCGATGCCGTCCCCGCAGGTCTCGGAAGCGCCGGGATGGACCGTCGCGTCGGCGTCGTCGCACTCCTCGCATTCCATGTATCCGTCACCGTCGCCGTCGAGTTCGTACGATTCCACGCCGCCGTCGCAGTCGTCGTCCTGGCCGTTGCACAGCTCGGGCGCACCCGGGCTCACGTGGAGGTCCGCGTCGTCACAGTCGCCGTCGCAGTTCGAGTAGCCGTCGCCGTCGAGGTCCAGTGCGTTCATCAGGGGATCGAAGTCGTCGCAGTCGCCCGCGCAGGTGGTCGTACCGTCGCCGTCCACGTCGTCGAGGTTCATCGCCGGATCGCTGTCGTCGCAGTCGCCCGACCAGCTCGTCCAGCCGTCGCCGTCCTGGTCCTCCTCGGCATACCCGGGCACGAGCACCACGATGCCGGCGTTGCGCGCGTACCCGTCGTCCTGGTTGCAGCCCACGAGCAGGTCGTCGAATCCGTCCCCGTTCACGTCGCCGGCGCGCGCCCCCTGTCGGCCCATCCAGTCGTTGTACGAGTGGCCGAGGTACCAGGCGTTGGCGTCGCTGGCTGGAGTGAGCGCGCCAAACCCACCGGCCCGACCGAGGAACACGTAGGACGTCCCGGCGCCCTCTGCGAACTCGTCGGAGTAAGGAGCGGTCATCAGGATGTCGGCCAGGCCGTCGCCGTTGACGTCTCCCACGCCGTCGAGCGCGTAGCCCAGCCAGTCGTCGGCCATGTCGCCCACGATCGAGCCCCCCGCGCTGGCCAGCGGCACGTCCAGCGCCCATCCGCCGGGCTGCCCGTGGATCAGGTACACGATGCCGGTGTCGCCACCAGGATCGTTGTACGCACTCACGAGGATGTCGTCGTACCCGTCGCCGTCCACGTCCCCGGCGCCGGCCAGGGACCGCCCGGCGGCATCCCCCGTCGCGGTTCCGAGGAACGTGGCGTCCGCCGAGGCCAGGGGGACGCTGGCTCCCCACCCGCCCGGCACCCCCAGCACCAGGTAGACCTTGCCCTGGTTGATCCCCCAGTACATGGCCGAGATCACCATGTCGTCGATCCCGTCGCCGTCCACGTCCCCGGCGCCGTCGAGCGACCAGCCCGCCTCGTCGTCCACGTTCTCACCGCCGAACACGACGTCGGCATCGGTCAGCTCCTGGTCCAGGGCCCAACCCGCCGTTGCCCCGTGGATCAGGTAGGCCGCGCCGATGTCCCCCAGCGCGCTCGGTGCTCCGATCAGCAGGTCACCGAACCCGTCACCGTCCACGTCCCCCACCCCCGCGAGGCTGGTGCCGGCGTTGTCCCAGGTGGCCTCGCCGAGGTAGCTGGCGTCGGACCCGGCGATGGGCTGGTCCATGGCCCAGCCGCCCGACCCGCCCAGGACCAGGTAGACCTTGCCCGAACCGTCGCCGTTGGGCCCGGTGTCCGCGCTCATCAGCAGTTCGTCGTAGCCGTCGCCGTTGACGTCGTTCGCGACCGCGACGTCCACGCACAGGGCTTCGGAGGGATCTCCGATGAAGGAGGCGTCCGCCGAGGACGCGTTGACCACCGAACCCCAGCCGCCGGAGCTGCCCAGGAACAGGTAGGCCTGACCGGCCCACGTACCACCGCCCTCGGTGTTGCCCATCGCGCACAGCAGCAGATCGTCGTAGCCGTCGCCGTTCACGTCGGCGCCGCCCGCGATGGCGTCGCCGAGTTCGTCGTCTGCGTACTCGCCGTGGAACCTGGAGGTGTCGGCGAGGGAGACGGGAACGGCCTCGGCGCCAAGCGCTGCAGCGAGGACGGCCACGGCCAGCGTGATCGTGACGGGACCGAAAATCCGATGATACGAGCTCACAACAGACCTCCCCCATACAGCAGTAGAGCTGCGCCGCGATTCTCGTACGAGAGCGGAGCGCTCATGAACACATCGTCGTAGCCGTCGCCGTCGACGTCGCCGGCCCGTTCCACGGCGTATCCCACGGCGCAGTACGGACACCCCTGTGCGTAGAAGGTCGCGTCCGCCTCCGTCAGCGGTCTCGTCCCACCGGTCGGCGGACCGTAGAACAGGTAGGCGGTTCCGTCGCTGGCGTAGTAGTAGTTGAAGCCGATGAGGATGTCGTCGTACCCGTCGCCGTTGACGTCCCCTGCCGAGGACACGGCGCCCCCCGAGTAGGTCTGGGCGCGCACCCCCTCGAACTTCGCGTGGGCGGTCGCCAGGGACAGCTCGCCGGAGACGGGGCCCAGCAGTAGATAGGCGGCTCCGCCGTGGGAGTACCCGCCGCCCCCGTGCTTGATCGCGCCGACGAGGATGTCGTCGTAGCCGTCCGCGTCCACGTCCCCTGCCCCTGCGACACCCCAGCCGGCCAGGTCCCCCCCGGCCTCGCCGGACAGCTGGGCCGTGGCCTGGTCCGCCGGGGTCTCGCCGAAGACGTCCCCGGAGAACAGGTAGGCCATCCCGGCCTCCGAGCCGGGCAGATTGGAGTACGGGGCCCCGACCAGCAGGTCGTTCGTGCCGTCGCCGTCCACGTCACCCGCGCACGCGACCTCGTGGCCGAACCGGTCCAGCTCGCTGATCGACTGCAGCTTCGTGGGGAACGCGGTCGCCGAGAGGTCCCCCGAAACGGGGCCGTGGATCACGCGGACCTCCCCCAGGTTGTCGCTCGGGTGTCCGATGTGATCCGCGCCGACGATGAAGTCGTCGTGGCCGTCGTTGTCGAGGTCCCCGACATAGGCCACGGATTGTCCGAAGCAGTCCCCCACCTCCTCGCCGGTGATCACGGCGTCTCCATCGGTGAACTGGAATGTGCCGCTGATCGGTCCGCGGAACAGCGCCACGGCGCCGCTGGTCGAACCGGCGGCGTCGTGGAAGGGGGCGCCGACGACGAGATCGTCGAAGCCGTCGCCGTCCGAGTCCCCGTCGGCCGCGACGTCTTCACCCGTGATGTTGAGGGACTCACCCAGGATCTGGGCGCTCGCGTCGCCCAGGCCGAACTCGCCGTACAGCGGCCCGGGTTCGACGAACACGATGCCGTCGCCGTTGTTGCGCCCTCTGGACGTGACCACCAGGTCGCGGAAGCCGTCCCCGTCGAGATCCCCGGTCGCCAACGCGTACCCGGCGTTGTCGGAGTTGTCGTGCTGGGGATCGTAGTAGGTGAAGACGCCGACGAGGCGGGCGTCCGCCCCGAACAGGTCGATCTCTCCGTGGAGCCCACAATCCGGCGACGGACCCCCGTCACAATCGTTGTCCACCCCGTCTCCGCAGACCTCGGAGGCACCCGGATGGACCGAGCCATCGGAGTCATCACAATCGTCGCTGCTCGACACGTACCCCTCGGGTGCATCACAGGCGATTCGAGTCTCGGAGGGATCACCGAACCCATCGAGGTCGGCGTCGGCAAACCAGGACGAGGCGCCCTCGGCCTCTCCCTCGTCCACCTCCCCGTCGCAGTCGTTGTCCACGCCGTCGCATGTCTCGAACGCCAGGGGGCTGACGCGATGGTCGGCATCATCGCAGTCGTTGCCGCCGCACTCGTCGTACCCGTCGTGGTCGTTGTCGACCTCCTCGGGGGGCACGATGCCGTCGCAGTCGTTGTCGTGGCCGTCGCACAGTTCGTCGGCACCGGGGTAGACATCCGCGTGGGCGTCGTTGCAGTCCCCGTCTGCCGTGGTCCAGCCGTCGCCGTCGAAGTCCTGGGTTGCGCTACCGGCCGAGGCCACGGTGTTGTACTGGGTACATCCGATGCACAGCAGCGCGATCGCCAGGAGCGCCGCGAGCGCTCGGCGGGTACACACGGACTGATCCATCACTCCCCCCCATCTTCGAGCCGCTCGGCCGCGCGAGGTGCGTACAGGCTTCTCGGATGGTGATCGAGAAAACGCCGAACCGCATCCTGGGCTTCCTCGGCGCGTCCGAGCTCGTGCAGGGCGTCGGCTTCGCCCCAACGGGCCTCTTCGAGCAGTGGTCCGTCCGGAGCCAGGACCGTGTAGTCGCGGAACGACGCGAGGGCCTGCCCGGGTTGCTCGAGCTGCTCGAGCCGGACCTGCCCCAGGGGAACCCGACACAGGATGGCCTCCTGCGACTCGGGGTAGGTCTCGATCAGCAGCTCGTACGCGGCGGCTTCGCCGGACCAGTCCTGCTCGACGCGACACCGCCTCGCGCGTTCGAGCAGCTCCTCGATCGAGGGTCCCCGTTCCGTCGAGCCCTCGGCGAGCGCGGGTTCGGCCTTCGTCTCGCTGTGGGGCAGTTCGTCCCGCTGCGTGAGTGGAACTTCCTCGGCTGCATCGTCGGAGGATGGGGTGGAGGCCGCCGCGCCGTGCCCCGGGACGAAGCGCTCGACCTCCGATCCGCCGTCCTCGATCCGGGCGGACTCGGCCGGCGACGCCGCGCGTTGGGGTATCTCGGGCTCGTGGCCACCCATATCTTCGCCGTCCGTGTCCAGCGACGGGTCATTCCTCCCCGGCCCGTTGAACCAGGCCAGCGCGACCATGGCCGCCGCCGAACCGATGGCCAGGACGATGGCGGCGACCGCGGCGGCGCGGCTGACCATCCACACGCGGCGACCACTCCGAGGACTCTCCTGCGCAACGGCCAAGACCGAGTCCACCCACGCTTCGTCCCCCGCCTCGTGGGGCGCCGTGGCGGATTCCAACCCCAGCATTCCCTCGTACAGCCCGCGGGAGGCTGCGCACCGTCGGCACCGGATCGGGTGATCAGCCACGAAGGCCTTCTGCTCGACGTCGAGCGCACCCTCGTCCCCCACCACGCGGTCCAGGAGCGCCTCGTACCGCTCGCAGTCGGAGTGGGCCATCACGACCTCCTCCACGTGAACAGCTCGGTCACGCGCTCGTCGGCTGCGGCGAGTTCTCGCATCCGCGAGCGGCCCCTCCGCAACAGATATCGGACCGACCACACGCTGCGATCCATGATCCGCGAGACCTCGTCCACGCTGTGGCCGAGCACGAGCTTGAGGACCAGGGCCATCCGTTCGTCGGCCGGCAGCCTCGCCAGCAGTTGCAAGACACAATCACTGCGTTCCCTGTCGAGGTACTCCTCGTCGGCGCGGCCGCCATCCGCGGGTAGCTCGGTGAGAACGACCGGGCGAGGGTGACGGCGCTCCCGCCCCAGGCGCTTGAGGATGGTCCTGACCGCGATCCGGTCGGCCCACGCCTCGACACAGCCCTCGCCGCGATAGGTCGAGGCCGACCGCAGCACCTGCACCAGCACGTCCTGACGGAGCCCGTCCACCTCGTGTTCGCTCGCGCTCATGTGTCTCGCCATGCGCTCCACCCGAGGTCCCAACTGGACGATCAGCCTGCGCCGAGCGCGCACGTCGCCGCGTGCGACCTGTTCCATCAGCAGGGCGTCGTCGTCCAGCTTCTGCCGGGGATCCGGCTGCGACCGATCTTCGGCCACCTTCCGCGCCTCCAAATCGACCACAACGCCCCGCAGATGCGGTGGCCCAGGTGACGGTCCTACCCTACAAGTGCCCGCCGGAGAAAAAATGGGCGCAGTCGATCAGCGCAGCGCAAAGTGGAAGCGCGCGGTGAGGTGTGGCTGAACCCTCCTCGGAGCCAGGATGGTCGTCCGCCAGCCCGCCTCGGTCACGTCGTAGACCTGGTTGACCGCCAGCACCCGGAGGCCAGGGCCCGCGACGAACTTCATCCAGGGCGTGAGCTGCAGGCCCAATCGCACCTCGGCCAGGCCCCCCACGGTGGCATCGGTCTCGCCCGGGCTCGCCTGGAGCCCGTCCGTGCCGGCCCCGGCTTCCCATCGCTGCAGACCGAGCAGGGCTGCGAGTTCCCCCCCCAGCGAGAACCTCCCGAAGCTTCGATCCACGGCCACGCCGAGCGTGACATCGTGCGCGGTCATGTCCAGGGAGGCGCCCTCGGCCACGACCTGGATCCCGGGCCCGAAGCTGTATCCCGCAGTCACGGACAAACGAGGGGAAACGGCCAGCTCCACCCGGGCGGCCACCATGTGCACGACGGGCCGGCGTGCCTCGAAGAAACGCATCCCGTAGCCCGCCCCAAGGGAGACTCCGGGACCCTTTCGGTTCGCGATCTCCACGGGTGGGGCCGCCGCTTCGGCGGATACGTCCGCAGATTCCAGCGCAGACTCGGACCCCTCCCCGATCACCGAGGGCCTCTGCTGCAGGACCGCCTCCACGACTGCACGGGTGATCACCGCCGCAGCGGCGAGGCGCCCGGCATCTCCCAGGCCCACCGTCGTGACAGGGCGACGGATTCGCAGCCCACCGTCGTCCGAGGGTACGAATACCTCGAGTGAGTCGACGGTCACCGGATCGCACAGCAGCACGGCCTCGACACCTTCTTCGGCCGCAACGCGGCCGAGGACGTCCACGGGCTCGCCCTCGGAATCGCTCGCGGAAGGCACCCAACGGATGGTCAGGCTGACGTCCAGATCGGCGAGCTGCGCCCCCAGCGCCTCGGCAAGCACGCGCACGTCGTCCTGAGCAGCCGGGTCGCCGACGAGCACGACGATCGGTGTTGCGCTGCCGCCTCCTCCCACCGGCACGGCGTGGCACGGCGCCGCGAGCGACGAGAGGAAAGCCACGAATCCGACGATGACCGCTCCCGCCCGTCCGGTGGCGAGTGTCCGCAGCACCGCGTTCCTCGGAATCGCGGCGGAGGTGGACTGTGGCGGTGTCGAACGGAGCACGGGAGGCCTCCCGGCCGGGATCGTATCACGCACCCCGGAACGGATAGCGTGTCGCGGAGAGGGTCTGCAGGTCGAAGGTCAGAGGTGCGCGATGGCGTAGCTCGCGAGCCCGCCGAGGTGTTCGACGGACTCGACGACGGGGCGGCCGTCGCGGGTCACGAGGCCGCCGACGAGACGTGGGGCGGCGGTGAGCCAGCGGACGCGGGAGCGGGCGCGGCCCACCTCGAGGACCTCGAACCCGTGTCGTTCGAGGCGCTCGCCGAGGGCCTCGGGGGAGTGGGGTATCCAGACGTGGTCGGATTCGTCGTGGAAGGCCAGCGGGGGGCGTGGGCGCAGCCACATGGGCGCGCTCGGCATCTCCAGGCTGCGCTCGGAGGGCAGCTCCACGTAGACGCGGCCGCCCGGGGCGAGCAGGCGGCGCAGCTCGTCGAGGACCGGGCCGGGCCGGTGCAGGTGCTCGAGGACGTGGGCGCTGACGACGAGCTGGAAGGTGTGGTCGTCGAAGGGGATGGGTTCGCGGTCGAGGTCCAGGGCGTGGAAGTGGACCTCCCGAGGCAGCGCCGCGTGCCGCTGGCGGTCCACGCCCACGAGGCGGAGGTCCGTGCGCGCACCGGCCAACCACTCGAGCCAGTGGCCGGGGCCGCACCCCACGTCGAGCACGGCGTCGCCAGGGGTGAGGGCCAGGGCGAGGCGCAGGTAAGGCCGGCCGAGGGCGGCGCGGAGGGCGTTCGCGGGGTTCATGGGGAGGCGGAGTCGTCGTCCGACGGCGGGGCGGCCGCGGCCGGCGGGTCGGCGAACCCCTCGGTGACCGCCACAAACCCCTCGAGGGGGGCGCAGGCGGAGTCGACGCCCGCGGCGCGCGCAGCGTCGAGCACGGCGCGGCTGGCCTCGGCGGCCGCCTCGGGTGCGGCCGACGCGAGCTGGGTCTGCCACGCGGCGGCCACGTCGGAGGTCAGCTCCAGGCTGCCGAGCTCGCCGCGGGTCCGCTGGTCGTCCCAGCGCCCGTAGGTGGCCTGGCGGTAGACGCGACAGATGGCGCGGATCTCGTCGAGGGAGGCGGGGGTGGGTTCGGCCTCGGTGTGGTCCGACACATCGGCCGTCTCTGCCTCTCCCTCCCCTTCGGCCGGAGCTGCGGCACCGTCGTAGTCGGCCACGGCCGCGGCGATGGAGCCCTCGGCCGGGGTGGTGGTGGTGGACGGGGCGGGGTTGCAGCCGGCGCACACCCCTGCGATCAAGGCGAGGGCCATTCGCAGCAACAAGCGCGTCAACGGACGGACCGCCTCCGGACGGCGACCAGGGCCAGCAGCGCCAGGGCGGTCAGGGCCGAGGGCTCCACGCGGGTCCCCTGGGCACATTCACAGCCGCCCTCGTCCTCGGGATCGCCGGTGTCGGCGCCACCGGCCACCGTGACGGTGTCGATCTGGAAGGACTCGCCGCCGTCGTCGTCGGTCACGATGAACTTGATCACGTGATCGCCCACCTGAGCCTCGGACGGGGTCCAGGAGACCACGCCGAACTCGTCCACGGACATGCCGTCGGGGGCGCCCTCGATGGTGTACGAGTGGGTGTCGAAGTAGCCCGGATCGAACAGCTCGATGGAGTACAGCCAGTCCACGCCGGCCGTGGCGGTGATGGGGATGATCGAGGTGATGCCGGGGGCCAGGTTGATCACGGTCAGGGAGCCGTCGGCGTCGGCGCTGTTGCCGGCCGGGTCGGTGACGGTGGCGGTCCAGGTGAACTCGCCGTCGTCCTCGCCGCACAGGCGGATGGACGGCCCGTACGCGGACCAGGTGCCGTTGCTGCCGCCGGCGAGCTCCCACTCCACGAACAGGGGCAGGCCCTCGGGATCGGTGCCGTCGGGGATGGCGATGGTGGCGCACTCGCCCTCGAGCATGTCGTCCTGCTCGGCAAAGGCGAGCGCGGGAGCCTCGTCCGCGGGCAGGAGCTCTTCCTCGGGACCGCCGTAGGCGCCCATGTCGTTGGCGCTGCCGTCGGTGTCGTCGTACATGGGATCCGGGTCGCCGGTGTCCATGGCCGGGCTGCCCACCTGCAGGGTGTAGTCGCCGGTGGCGGCGTCCACGAACAGCGGGTCCTCGTCGAGGACGAGGCCGTCGGTGCCCGTACACACGTCGGCGTGGACGCCGTTCTCGTACAGCAGCGAGTACGTCAGGTCGCAGGTGGCGTAGTCGGTCCACACGCCGGTCTCGGCGTGGCCGGTGACGATGTTGTTCTTGAAGGTGGGCAGGAAGGACGGCTCCTCGGCGGTGGTGGCGTGGTAGATGCCGTAGTCGCCGTTGTCGACGATGGTGTTGTTGATCAGCACCGCGTCGCTGTCCTGGATGGTCACCCCCTGGGAGAGGTTGCCGTAGATCAGGTTGCGCTTGAGGGTGACGTCGGACGCCTCCACGAACCCCTCGGCGGCCATGCCGACGGAGACGCCGAGCACCTCGTTGCCCGAGACGACGTTGTCGTGGACCATCGCGGCCAGGTCCGGGTCCTGCAGCCAGATGCCGCGGCTGCCGCCGTCACGGATCTCGTTGTGGCCCATCCACAGGTCGCCCACGTCCGACAGGACCGCCACGCCAGCCTGGTAGCTCTCGAGGATCGTGTTGTCGTACACCCACGCGCCGGCGATGGAGCCGCCCTCGGTGTAGAACTCGATGCCGAACTCGGCGTCGGTGATGTCGTTGTCGAGGATGTAGATGGCCGTGCCGTCCGGCGCGACGATGCCCGTACCGTCGGAATTGTCCACGGTGTTGCCGCGGACGTAGGAGGTCTCGGCGGACACCTCGATGGCGTCGCCATTGGTGTTCTCGAGCAGGTTGCCCGTCGCCGCCGCGGCGAGGCCGCGCAGGGTCATGCCCGCGGCGTTGCTGGCGGTGATGGAGGAGTCGAGCACCAGCGAATACCCGTCCACGTACATACCGATGAGGCCGATGGTGGCCGGATCGAACGTCTCGTTGGCGCTGAGATCCACGCGGGCCACGGTGGCGTCGCCCGTTCCGTTGAAGGCGATGAGATCCTCGTATTCGTCCACGGGCATGCAGCCCGAGATCGACGTGTCCACCACGGCGCCGGACGACTCGGTGACCACCACCCCTGCGCGGCAGTTGTGGATGGAGAAGCCGATGACCTGGATCATGCCGCCGTCGAGGTGCTCGGCGCGGATGGCGTCGTCCATCCCGGCGTCGATCACCGCGCCGCCGATCTCCTCGCTGATGAGGTAGACCGACCGCTGCACCAGCAGAGACTCCGCGTAGTTGCCCGCGCTCACGAGGACGATGTCGCCCTCGCGTGCGTCGTCCAGAGCCTCCTGGATCGTCGGGTACTGGTCGGGGACCTTGCGGATGATCGCCTGTGCGGTCATGGCGGGGATCGCGACGGCCAGGACGGCCAGGATGGTGGTCGTGATGCGCGGCACTTCGGACACCTCCGGGATGTGGGTCGCCCGAATCTTACCGACTGCGGGAAGCTGGCGCCACGCGCGCGATGTGCTAAACATGGGGCCGATGTCCTCCGAACGTCCCCCCGTCCTGCTGCCGTGGCTCGCGGCAGCGCTGCTGCTGGCCCTGCCCGCGTGCCTGCCCGACGATCCCATCGACGACAACAACCCCTTCAACGACGACGACGACGACGACGCCACCGATCCCGGCGACGACGACGACGTCTTCGTGCCCTCCGACCCCGAGGACTGCCCGGTGTGGGCGCCCGAATACAAGGTGGGCTTCGTCCGCGAGTACTACATGGAGGACGACGACGACCGCACCGCCACCTACACGGGCCTCAACGAATGGCAGGGCGGCGTGTACTGGACCGACGAGGTCGTCAGCGCCGTGACCGGCGATCTGCAGTACACCGTCTACGACCACTGCCTCGACCAGAACCTCTACCGCGTCGGCCTCGAACCGGCCGCCGGCTCCCTCCTCCGCGTCAATCCACCCGTCCGCCAGCTCGAGGCCGACGCCGCCGAAGGCTCCGTCTGGCAATCCGAGTACAACTACGCCTTCCACCACATCACCGAGCGCTACGAGGTCCTCGGCATGGAGACCCTCGACATCCAGGCCGGCACCTTCGACGCCATGCACGTCTCCATGCGCCTCTCCTACACCGAGGACGACGAGCCGGTCATCGTCTGGTGGGACACCTACTACGTCGAAGGCCTCGGCGTCGTCATGCAGGAGTCCACCACGCCGACCTACATCGAGCTGGTGTCGTACGAGATGCCGGAGGAGTGGCGGTAGCGGGTTACTCGGCCAGCTTGAGCGTCACCACGTCGATCTGGATGTGGTCGAGATCCGCGGCCCAGTCTTCGCAGGCTTCCTTCTTGACGAAGGTGAACTCGAAGGTGCGCTTGCCACCGGGGTCGAGGGGGCGGGTGAGGTCGGCGGGGGCGTCGATGCCGGCCTTCTCCTCGCAGTTGAGCAGCCACTCCTTGGAGCGAGCGACCTGGCCCTCGGCGTCCTTCCAGCCGACGCGGAGCTTGGATTCGACCACGGGCACGTCGCCGACGTTCTCCACCTCGCAGGACACGCGCCACTTCTTGCCCTCGGTGACCACCTCGAGCTGGGTCGGGCCGAGGGAGAGGTGGTTGCCGAGCATCTGCAGCAGGGCGAGCCGTTCGGACGCCTTCTTGCCGTAGGCGCCGTGACCGTACTTGTCGATGAACGCCTGGATCTGCGCCGTGTCGTTGCTGTAGTCGGCCACCTGCCACGCCAGCTTGGGCGCCTCGAGGGACGCCTTCTCGACGAACTTGCCGTTCGGATGCATGCGCAGGTATTCCTCGTATGCCCCGGCCGAGTTCTCCTTCTTGGCCACCTCCCAGTCGATCTGGTCCAGCCGCTCGCGCGCAGCCGAGGCGTTGACCCCGTCGGGGTACTGCGCCAGGAACGCCTCGTACGCCTCGGCCGTGTCCACCGTGGTCGTCTCGTCGTATGCCGTGTACTCGTTGGCGCAGCCCGCGATGATCCAGCCGGCCAACACCAGCACGATTCCCGTGATCCAGGTCTTCATCGAAGACTCCCCTCGCCGGTCGTGTGGCCCCTCCGCCCACTGCACCGCACGGCCATAGCATAGCTCGCGCGCGGGGCCCGGTCACGTCACACGCGCGTCAAGACCCCTTCAGGATCGTGTTCACCCCTTGCATCCGCTCGCCAATCGGGGACAGGATGGCGCCCCGGAAAGAGGGAGTTGCCATGAAGTACATCCTGATCCTCGTCTTCGCGCTGGTGGCGGTCGTGGTCGGTCTGTTCGTGTGGGACATGGTCAACGTCGGGATCGGCGAGCGCCGCGTCAAGGAGGCGCGGTTCTACCTCGAGAACGCCGACGGCACGGCCCTGAGCGACACCAACCCGGACGAGGCGAGCAAGCTCGCGGCCCGGGCGATCAAGAAGCTCAAGAAATACCCGACCCTGCAGAAGGCGCGGCAAGAGGCCGCCATCGAGGGGGGCAACGAGGTGTTGCTGCGGGGCCTGACGGGCATGTTCGCCGAGCAGTACGAGCGGGACCTGCGGTTCCACCCGGGCCCCCAGTGGAAGATCTGCGAGGCGCGCGCCAAGATCAGCGACGTGGGTTTCTGCGTCGACGCCGCCGCCAACGCGTCCCGCGTGGTGGCACATCGGCAGTTCAACATCGGCATGGCCGACGCGGGTACCGAGTACATCCGCCAGTGCGTCACCTACGAGGACCGGCCCGAGATCGCCACGGTGTGCAAGGAGCGCGCGGGCCAGTGGCTGGGCGAGGAGGCCGCCGAGCTGCTCGAGGAGGGCAACGCCAAGGCCGCCGCCGACGCCATGCGCGCCTGCGTGACCCATCACGAGCTGTGGGAGCCGTCCCAGGCCTGCCTGACCGACTGGCACCGCACCGTGCGACGCGCCCGCAACGCCCTGGTGCCTGAGTTCAAGTCCTGCGAGGCCATCCTCTTCTACGCCGACATGCCCGCAGGCATCTCCGATTCGGACCGCCAGGAGGCCGCGGCCGAGCTCGCCGAGCTGCGCTCGACCACGGCGCTGATCTGGACCGAGTTCCACTACGACACGCTGGAGTTCGCCCCGTCCAACGGGTACTGGGGCCTCGGCGAGGAGAGCACCAAGTTCCACCTCTCCCAGGTGCTGACCCCGGCGGGTTACACCCTCCAGTGGGACGAGGAGGAGCACCCCGAGGGCGCCTGGGACGAGTGCGACCCCGGGTACAAGGGCAAGATCGTGCTGCACGAGAAGCGCGGCAAGCAGATCCAGGCCTTCCACAAGGAGGTCCTCACCGTCCGTCCGTCCGTGGAGTTCTGGCTCAACGTGGGCGAATCCAGCCGCAACTGGGTCGAGGACGAGTGCGAGGGCCGCGAGCCCAAGGAGTGGTTCCGCGACGAGGAGTTCTTCCTCGATCAGGCGGCGCGCGCACGCGACTCCGCCTGGCAGAACGCCCACGACCAGATGCGCGAGTGGGAGATCGACCCGCCGGCGTCGAAGCAGTAAGCCCTACCAGCGCTCCGCGCGCCCTTCCCGCCGCAGCAGCCACACCAGGAACGGTCCGCCCGTCATCGCCGTGATCACCCCCACGGGGATCTCGGTGGGGGCGATGATCGTGCGGCCGACCAGGTCACACAGCACCAGGAAGGCCGCGCCCATGAGGATCGCCGAGGGCATCAGCACCCGGTGATCGGGGCCGACCACGAGGCGCACCGAGTGGGGCACGACGAGCCCGACGAAGCCGATGGGGCCGGCCACGCCCACCACGGACGCGGTGATCAGCGAGGCGCCGATGTACGCCGCGAGCTGTGTGCGCTTGACGTCCACGCCGCGCGACCGGGCGACCACCTCACCGCCGGCCATGACGTTGAGGTTGCGGGCGATGGCCAGCAACAGGAGGGTGCCCAGCGCGACCACGGGCACGGCCGGGGCGATGGTCCACACGTCCCCCACGTCCAGCGCGCCCATCAGCCAGCGCATCATCAGGTAGCTGTGTCCCAGGTCGGCGATGTAGTGCACGAACAGGGTCATGGCGCCGAAGAAGAACGCGATGCACACGCCACCCAGCAGCAGCGTAGAGGTGGGCAGGGAGGGTCCGCGGCCGCGGGCGATCCAGTACACGAGCCCCACCGCGAGGCCGGCGCCCACGAAGGCCATCATCGGCACGGTGCCGTAGCTGAGGCCGCCGAGCCCGAGCAACGGACCGACGATGAGCGCCAGGGCGGCGCCAAAGGAGGCACCGGAGCTGATCCCGAGGGTGTACGGCGTGGCCAGGGGATTACGCAACAGCGCCTGGAAGGCCACGCCGGCCAGGGACAGCGCCGCGCCGGTGAGCACGGCCAGCAGTACCCTGGGCAGCCGCGCGTGGAACAGGATCTGCGACGCGGCCTCGTCCGCGCCGGTGACCGCGGCGATCAGGTCAATGCGGGTAGAGCCCACCATCAGCCCGAGGACGACCGCACCACCCAGCACCGCGGCGCTGACGCCGGTGGCCGCCGCGATGCGGCCCAGGGGTCGCGGCGAGCGGGCGTTCACGACGCCTCCGGGCCGGCGGGGATCACCAGGGTGGCGCCCTCGTGCCGCACAACGCGCGCGCCAGTCCCGTAGACCTCCTCGAGGCGCTCCGACGAGAGCACGTCCTCGGGGGGGCCGTCAGCCATCACGCGGCCTTCCTTGAGCACCCACACGCGGGGGCACCAGGCCAGGGCCAGGTTCAGGTCGTGCACCGCCATCACCACCGCCGTGTTCGCCTCGCCCACGCGCCGCCGCAGGGCGCGCATCAGACCGTCCTGGAAGTGCAGGTCCAGGCTGCTCGTGGGCTCGTCGAGCACCAGCAGGTCGGGCTCCTGGGCGAGGGCGGCGGCGATCACGACTCGCTGGCGCTCGCCGCCGGACAGGGCGTGGAAGCCCCGGTCGGCCAGGTGCGCGATGCCCACCGCGTCCATGGCCGCGTCGGCCACGGCCAGGTCCTCGCGGCTCTCCAGGGCCAGCCACCCCATGTGGGCGTGGCGGCCGGTGAGCACCACCTCCCGCACGGTGAAGGTGAACGCCAGGTCGAAGTCCTGCGGGACGTAGGCGACGCGACGCGCGATCTCACGTCGGGACAGGGCCGACAGGGGCCCGCCGTCCAGTCGCACGTCTCCCGCGGTGGTTCGCTCCAGGCCCGCGACGAGGCGGAGCAGGGTGGACTTCCCCGATCCGTTGGGCCCCACCAACCCCACCAGCTCGCCGCGATCCACCGTCAGCCCCAGGTCGTGCAGGACCGCCGGGCCTCCGTAGGAGAACGACAGGTTCACGGTGCTGAGCAATGGGGTAGCCATCGGGGGGCCATGGTAGCAAGATCGTCCCATGAGGATGGACCCGATCACGCGAGTACTGGTGGCCCGTTTCGGGCCTCGTGACGGCACGCGTACGGAAACCAAGGCGGCCTACGGCCTGCTCGAGGGCTGGGTGGGGCTGGTGCTCAACGGCGTGCTGTTCGTCGTCAAGCTCGCCCTGGGGCTGCTCACGGGATCGGTGGCGCTGATCGCCGACGCGGTGCACACCCTGGCCGACTCCATCACGTCGGGCGTGCTCATCGCCGCATCCCGCGTCGCGCGCAAGCCTGCGGACCGCGAGCACCCCTACGGTCACGGGCGGATCGAGAGCGTGGCCGCCATCGTCATCGCCGTGCTCCTCGGGGTCGCGGGCATCGAGTTCCTCGAGTCCTCCGTCCACCGCATCCTGGACCCGCAGGCCGTGGAAGCGGGCTGGTGGGTCGTCGTGGTGGTCCTGATCCTCGCGGGGGTGAAGGAGTGGAACAGCCGCTTCGCCCTGGCGCTGGCCGAGGTCAGCGGCTCCAAGGCCATCGAGGCGGACGCCTGGCACCACCGCAGCGACGTGTTCGCCACCTTGCTGGTGGCCGTGGGCATCGTCGGCAGCAAGCTCGGCCTGCCCGTCCTCGACGGTGTCATGGGCCTGGGCGTGAGCCTCGTGATCCTGTGGTCCGCCCTGGAGATCGCCAAGGACGCCATCGATCCCCTCATCGGCCAGGCCCCCACCCCGGAAGAGGTGCGCGAGGTGGCCGATGTCGCCCGCGAAGTGGAGGGGGTGGAGGGCGTGCACGACATCGTCATCCACACCTACGGTGACGTCCGGCTGGTCTCCCTGCACGTGGAGACGTCGGACCGCTCCAGCGCCCTGGAGCTGCACACCCTCGCCGAGACGGTCCAGTCCGCCGTGGGCGGCGAGCACGGCCACGTCGTGGTCCACGTGGACCCCATCAACCGCGACCACCCCCACTACCCGCAGGTGCGCGCCGTGGTCGAGGAGGTGGTGGCCGCCGACGGCCGGCTGGAGTCGTTCCACGACCTGCGCATCGTGGGCGAGGAGGGCCACTTCAACGTGGTACTGGACGTGATCCGCGCCGCCACCGCCGAGGTGGAGGACGCCGAGCTGGCGCGTGAGACGAGCGCAGCCATCGCCGATCGCACCGAGGCCAACGCGGTGGTGGTCAACGTGGAGCCGTTGTTTGCGTATGGATGAGGGAATAGAATTCCCTTTCCCGCAACGCGGAGAGGTGTCCGATGAAGAGGGTCGTCGTCAGAACCGGTCTACAAGAGGCGGAAATCCGCCCCCCGAACCTGTTCTCCGAGTTCAAGCGCCTGTCCACCATCGACGCCGTCAACTACTTCTCGGATGCCTCTCGTCTGGTCGAGGTCGCGTGTCCCGCGTGTGGGTGTGAGGACCGGAGGGGTAAGTTCCGCAAGACCGGCTTCATGTACAACGAGTGTACCAGCTGCCGAAGCCTCTTCGTCTCGCCCCGACCGAACATCGAGGCGCTCAACGAGTACTACGCCACGTCGGCCGCGAGCCGCTACCGTAAGGAGCACTACGCCCGCGAGACCGCCAACGCGAGGCGCTTTCACGTGCTGCGTTCCAACGTCTTCTGGATGGCACAGATCGCCGCCTGGCGTTCGACCGGGGGCAGCTACGTGGACATCGGGACGCTCTTCCCGGCGTTGTACGACGAGGTGCACTCGCAGCAGATGTTCGAGCAGCTGTACAGCCTCGAACCGCTCGCCGACCTCCGAGACGTGGCCGAGAAGCTCGGGGTCGTCCTCTGCACGGACCCTCCCCAGGGTGTCGGCGTGGCCACGGCCTTCGAGCAGCTGGAGAGCCAGTTCTCCCCGGCGGGTTTCGTCGAGACCGCAGCGAACATGCTCGATGACGGCGGCGTGCTGTTCATGACCACACGCACCGGCAGCGGCTTCGATCACCAGATCCTGCAGGACCGCACGCCCTATGTGTTCGTCCCCGAGCACCTCAACCTGCTGTCCGTCGAGGGCATCTCCGTGCTCGTCGAGCGCTGCGGCCTCGAGCTGCTCGAGCTGAGCACCCCTGGCCAGCTTGATCTCGAGCTGGTCGAGCACGCCGCAGCACACGATCCGTCGATCCGCTTGCCCGACTTCGTTCGCTACCTGCTCGACAACCGCGACAGCGAAGCTCACCTCGACTTCCAGTCCTTCCTGCAGAAACACCGCCTGAGTTCGCACGTGCGCATCGCCGCGCTCAAGAACGCGAAGGAGATTCCACGGTGACCAAACTTGCCGAGCTATTCGAGACCGCGGTGGCCCCAGCCGACTACGCCGAGCAGTTCTGCGCGTACTTCATCCGGGTGGTCCAGGCCGTGGACGCCGACGAGGTCGCCGGCCTGATCGAGATCATCGACGAGGTGAACCGCGCGGACAACACGGTCTTCCTCGTGGCCAACGGTGGCAGCGCCGCGGTGGCCGGGCACTGGGTGATGGATCTCAGCGCAAATAGCGTCCTCGAGGGTCACAAGGGCTTCAAGGTGGTCTCCCTCGCGGACAACGCCTTTGCCATGACCGCCCTGGCCAACGACACCTCCTTCGACGAGATCTTCCGGATCCAGCTCAAGGCCAACATGCGCCCCGGTGACGTGGTCATCGCGCTGTCGGTCAGTGGCAACAGCCCCAACGTCATCCACGCGGTGGAGTACGCCAACGACCACGGGGGCAAGACGGTCGGGATGACCGGGTTCGACGGCGGCAAGCTCAAGGAGATCTGCCACCACAGCATCCACATCCCCACATCCAAGGACGAGTACGGGCCGGTCGAGGACATCTTCGGCGTCGTGATGCACGTCGTCACGGGGTACCTCACGATGAAGCGCGGACGGCGACTGCATCACTGAGGACGTCCCGGGGAAACGCACCGCGAGAGAGGCTGAGACAGGTGATGGGATCGTGACCGACGTCGTACGAGTAGGCCTCGTGGGCCTGGGCAAGATGGGAAAGATCCGCGCCCGCGAGTTCGACAGGGACGCGCGCTCGCGCGTGGTCGTGGGCTCGGATCCCGACGAGACCACCCACGCCGATTTCCCCGGCATCGCCTGCTTCACGGATTTCAGGCAGGTGATCGAGGCGGACGTGGACGCGATCTGCGTGGCCACCCCCAACCGCATCACCCCCGATGTGGTCGTCATGGCCCTGGAGCACGGCAAGCACGTGCTGTGCGAGAAGCCCCCCGGGCGGTCCGTCGAGGACATCCGGCGAATCGTCGACGTGGCGAACCAGCACGCCGATCTGACCCTCAAGTTCGGGTTCAACCACCGCTATCACGCAGGGATCCAGGAGGCCAAACGAATCGTCACCAGCGGTGCGCTGGGCGAGATCCTGTGGATATCAGGCCGCTACGGGAAGTCGGGGGGCGCGGGCTTCGAGCAGTCCTGGCGCAGTGATCCGGACGTGAGCGGCGCCGGCATCCTGCTGGACCAGGGCATCCACATGGTCGACCTGTTCCGCTACTTCTGCGGGGACTTCGTCGAGGTCAAGAGCATGGTGACCACGGCGTACTGGGACATCGACATGGAGGACAATGCTTTCGCGCTGCTCAGGGACGGCCAGGGACGCATCGCCTCGCTGCACAGCTCCAGCACCATGTGGAAGCACCGCTTCAACCTCGAGATCAACATGTCCGATGGCTACGTCGCCGTGAACGGCATCCTCTCCTCGACCCGCAGCTACGGCGATGAAACCATCTCGGTGGCCCGCAAGCAGTTCGACGACGGGTTCGCCATGGGCAAACCCCGCGAGGAGGTCATCTACTTCGACACCGATCCGTCGTGGGAGCTGGAGGTGTCGGACTTCCTCGGCCACGTCGTGGACGGGACGCCCGTGGATTCCGGGAACGCGGAGGACGCGCTCAAGGCCATGCAGCTGGTGTTCGACATCTACGGCGACGACGCCGAGTACCCCAGGAAGGCTAGCCCATGACAGTGAAGGTCGCGATCGGCCCATCCTCGTTTGCCGAGAAGGACACCGCTCCTCTGGAGATGCTCACAGCGGCGGGGTGCGAGGTGGTCCCCAATCCCTTCAAGAGGCGACTCACCGAGGCCGAGATCATCGAACACCTCGCCGGCGTGGACGGGCTGATCGCCGGGCTCGAGCCCCTGAACCGCAAGGTCATCGCGTCCGCGCCCCCATTGCGGGCCATCGCTCGCGTGGGGATCGGCGTGACCAACGTCGATTTCGAGGCTGCCGCCGAGTTCGACGTCAAGGTGAGCAGCACGCCCGACGGCCCGATGGAGGCCGTCACCGAGATGACCCTGGCCGCGTTGCTGGTGCTGTTTCGCAAGATCATCCCTGCCAGCGACGCCCTCCACCGCGGTGGGTGGAAGAAGATGATCGGACGCGGCGTGGCTGGCTCCACCGCGCTGGTGGTCGGTTGCGGCAGGATCGGCGGTCGCGTGGCGAAAGCCCTCGATGCTCTGGGGGCTCACGTCGAGGTCTACGATCCCCATCTGGCCGACGACGCGATCCCCCCCTTTGCGGCCCATGTCCGTGACCTCGAAGACGGACTGTCCCGCGCCGACGTGGTCACGCTGCACGCCTCGGGGACCGACGTCATCCTGGATCGACCGATGCTCGCCGCCATGAAACCCGACACGGTCTTGCTCAACTCGGCGCGCGGTGAACTCGTGGACGAGAACGGCCTCGTGGATGCGCTTCGGGACGGCACCGTCTCGGCGGCCTGGTTCGACGCGTTCTGGCGGGAACCCTACGAGGGTCCCCTGGTCGAGTTCGACCAGGTACTGATGACCCCCCACATGGGGACGTATACCGAGCAATGCCGGCTGCGCATGGAGTCGGAAGCGGTGGCCAACCTCTTGCGCGATCTCGAGCTGGCGACCGATGTACGAGTCTGAGATCGATCTGGCGATCCGCGCGGCCCGCCGGGCCGGTGCGCTCCTCCGCGAACGTTTCGGTGAGGAACAGCAGACGGTCTCGAATCACGGACGCGACATCAAGCTCCACGCGGATCGTGAAGCCGAAGACCTCGTCCTCGACACGCTCTCCCCCTCGGGATTCACCGTGCTGGCCGAGGAACGCGGACTGGTGAGGGGCGCCGGGGGAGAGGACTCCCCGTGCTGGGTGGTGGATCCCCTGGACGGCACACTGAACTTCGCCCGCGGCATCCCGCTGTCCTGCGTCTCCGTGGCCCTCGTCCGCGGTGACGCCCCCGTGCTGGGAGTGGTGTACGACTTCCACCGCGACGAGTGTTTCCACGGTGTGGTCGGCGATGGCGCCCTCCTGGACGGCCAGCCCCTGGGCGTGTCCGCCACGCGCGAACCCGGCCAGGCCGTGATCACCACGGGTTTCCCGGTCCACCGAGATTTCGCCACGGCAGCCGTGCAGGAGTTCGTCCACCGCGTCCAACGCTTCAAGAAGGTCCGGTTGCTGGGATCGGCCGCGCTGTCCTGCGCATGGGTCGCCTGCGGCCGGGCCGACGCCTACGCCGAAGACGGCATCATGTGGTGGGACGTGGCTGCGGGGGTCGCGTTGATCCAGGCCGCTGGCGGATACGTCGACGTCCGGATGTCGGACCGTAAGGAGTGGGCCAGGGACGTGCGGTGTGCGGCCCATCCAGGCCTCTGGAGCGGAACATGAGCCAGCCACCTGTGGCCGTCTACACCCCCGATTCCCAGCTGACGCGACCGCTGCAGCTCGTCCGTGGGATGCTCCGCGACCTGCTGTGCTCGCGCGAGCTGGCCTGGCGGCTGTTCGTCCGCAACATCAGCGCCCAGTATCGGCAGACGATCCTGGGGTATGCCTGGGCTTTCCTCCCACCGATCTTCACGACATTGACCTTCGTCTTCCTCAACCGCGAGAACATCCTCCACACGACGGACACCGCCGTGCCCTACGCAGCGTACGTGATGGTAGGGACCGTCTTGTGGCAGACCTTCTTCGACGCCATGAACAGCCCGCTCAAGCTCGTGGCGACCAGCAAGCGAATGCTGGCCCAGGTGAACTTCCCACGCGAAGCGCTGATCATCGCAGGCATCGGGGAGGTGCTGTTCAACTTCGTCATCCGCCTGAGTCTGGTGGTGGCGGTCTTGCTGTGGTACGCCATCGAGGTGCCTTGGACCGCGGCTCTGGCTCCTCTCGGCGTTCTGGCCCTGGTCGGGCTGGGTCTGATGCTGGGAATCCTGCTGGTGCCGATCGCCGTGCTCTACCAGGACATCGAACGAGGCCTGGTCATCTTCTTGACCCTGCTGTTCTTCCTCACGCCGGTCGTGTACACACCGCCCACAGAAGGGGCGGCAGCGTGGATGGCGCAGGTGAATCCGGTCAGCCCCCTGCTGGTGACCACCCGAGAGCTGTTGCTGGACTCCTCGGTCTCGTATCCCGGCGCGTTCTTTCTGGTCACCGCCATCACCTTCGCGCTGCTGCTGGTCGGTTGGCTGGTCTACCGGCTCGCGATGCCGTTCCTGGTCGAACGGATCGGCGCATAGGGCGTCACGGGATAATCATGGGCAACGACGAGGTCCTGCTGCAGGTCGAACATCTGTCGAAGAAGTTCTGCCGCGATCTGAAGCGCTCCCTGTGGTACGGCGTGACCGACATCACCGGTGAGATCCTGGGTCGGCGAGGTCCGCGTACGAATCTGCGCACCAAGGAATTCTGGGCGCTGAAAGATGTCTCGTTCGAGTTGCGGCGAGGCCAGGCCCTCGGTCTGATCGGACGCAATGGGGCTGGCAAGAGTACCCTGCTGAAGCTTCTCAACGGATTGATCCCGCCCGACCAGGGGCGTATCGCCGTTCGAGGCTCGATCGGAGCGCTCATCGCGCTAGGGGCTGGTTTCAATCCTGTATTGACCGGTCGGGAGAACGTACTGGTCAATGCATCGATCCTCGGCATCCCCGGCCACCGAGCCCGTTCGATGCTGGACGACATCGTGGACTTCGCCGAGCTGGAGGATTTCATCGACGCGCCGTTACAGAGCTACAGCTCGGGGATGGTCGTCAGACTCGGGTTTGCCGTGGCCACTGCGATGAACCCGGACATCTTGCTGCTGGACGAGGTGCTGGCCGTTGGGGACGCGGCCTTCCGGGCCAAGTGTTTCCAGCGCATGGGAGAGGTCATGCGCGACTCAGCCGTGGTGTTCGTCTCCCACAGCATGCCGCACGTGGCTCGTGTGTGCGACACAGGCCTCCTCCTGCGCAAGGGAGAAGTCGCAGCGGTTGGCTCGATCCACGAGGTGGTGGACCAGTATCAACGAGATCTGGACCAGGCGCATCGGTCCCGCCCCACGCAGGTTCTGGGTAACGGCGTTCGAGCGGCGAGCTTGACCCTGTCTCGCGATCGTGTCCGCTACGGCGACCATGTCGACGCGATCCTGGACATCGATGCCGAGCGTGATCTGGAGAATGGGCTCAGTCTTATCGGATTCCACACCGTGGAAGGGTGGGCAGGGCAAGCCAATATCACCGAGCAACTCTCGCACCTGCGCGAGGGAGCAAACAGCCTACGCATCAGGCTCGGGCCGCTGCATCTTCGGCAGGACGTCTACTACATCAGCTTCTCCATCACGGATGCGGGTGGAAAACGCACCCGGGTTCATGGAATCGCCATCGCCGAGTTACGGGTGGATTCAGACATCGTGGTGGATCTGCCGTACCAGATCCCGACGAGGTGAATGAACCATGCGTCGCAACCGCCATCGCACGGGCTCGACGATGCTACGCATCGCACGGTGGTTCCTGAGCCCCGTGAGGAAGCGCGCGGGTTCATCCGGCTCGGTGTCGGAGACCAGCAAGTGCCGAGAGCGATTGGCCGGCTTCTGCTCGGGCAACGGCCTCGACCTGGGGTTCGGCGGTGATCCCATCGTGCCCCACGCGATCTGCCTGGATCTCCCCGGCCCCTACGCCGCGTACTCCGAACACCCGCAGCATCTCAAAGGGGATGCCACCGACCTCCGCTGGTTCAGGGATGCGAACCTGGATTTTGTGTACTCGTCCCACCTGCTGGAGGACTTCGAGGACACCGGGGACGTCCTCGACGAGTGGCTCCGTGTACTACGGATCGGGGGGCTCCTCGTGTTGTTCCTGCCTGACGAGCAAGCGTACCGCGCGTACTGCCAGCGCGAGGGGTTGTCGCCCAATCGCCACCACATGCACGAGGATTTCGGGCTCCCCACCGTCAAGCGGATACTCGAGACTCGCTCGGTCCGCGTCGTCCACGAACGGTATCCAGTGGGGATCTACAGCTTCGAGCTGGTGGTGGAGAAGGTGGCGCGGGCGCCGTACCGGGAGGGAAGATGACCTTGCTTCACACCGGGCGCAGGCACCTGGGGCGGGTCCTACGAATCGCACGGAAATACCATCACGAGAAGAATCTGCCGGATCCATGTCACCGTCGGTCTTCGGGCGCGCGCCTGCAGGGGCTGAGTGCTTCGTTCTTCCGGCGGCAAGAAGCGGTTCTCACGCCGTTGATGACGCACGTCGCCCGGTCACGCGGAATCGATCCCGAGCTGTTGCTGGGGCACGAGCAGGCCCGCGCCGGCGAACGGCTGGTGGAGTACCCCTTCGCGTTGAAGACGCTTCTGGAGGCCGCGGGCGAGCAGAAGATATCGTTGCTGGATGTCGGCTGTGCGCTGAACAACCCCGCGGTCGCAGACTATCTCTCAGACATCACGGACTGCATCTGGTTCCTCAATCCATCCGTGGAGACGTTGT
>CAZLEO010000030.1:0-47714 GCA_964558555.1 uncultured Rickettsiales bacterium
ATAAATCCCAAGATCGTCGAGATTCTGAAATACGGTTGCCATGATGTGCCCTCCTAGTTCTTCGGCTCAGGCGCAAGGGCGGCAGCGACTATCAGCAACGCAAACAGTCCTCCCGCACCAGCCTTGACCGGATTTTTCTTGACCCACACCACCGCCTTGTCTATCGCTGGCGGCAGCTTGAACTTCGACTTATTCTGCTTCAGTGCTTCAGGTACCGACTGCTTGAGTCCCTTCTTCTCCGACTGCCCGCCCTTGGGTGAGGTTTTGCTGTACGCCGCCTTCACCTTGTCCAGCAAGGACGGCAACTTCGTTGCAGCACCGGCCGCCTCTACTGCGGCAAACAGAGCCTCACTAGCGTTCGTTATCTTGCTCACCTTGCCGCAAATCTTCTTGATGTTTCCCGCAGACGCGAACAGACCAAGAAACTCCCCGATGGTGTGCATGTCCGCATCGGTCAGCCCGAAGTCAAGATGCACCGCCTGAGTCGTAACGAACTCAAGGTGGTCCGACTGCACCTGCTGGAACAAGTCCCGCAACGCCAACCGTACGTTCTTCAACGCGGTATTGAGTTCGGGCCAATCTACTTTGAGAACCTTCTGCCCCCAATCGCAGTAGATACTCATCGCCTCTTTCAGGAGGTCAGGAGCAGACCCGCCCAACCCACCGTCCAATCCCTCAAGTACGACTACGTTGCCAGCCATGCCACGCCTCCTATTTTTGCCCGAGGAATCTCGGGGCCGCATACTTCACCCCCACATACCCCACCGCCCCAATGACAGCCCACATGCCGATCTTCTCCACCAGCCGCCCGAAACTGCCCGCAATAGACTCCTGCTCGGCCTGTTTGATCTTCTGTTCGAGAATGGCGGGCAATCCAGCCTCGCCTACCAGCTTCACAAACTGCCCTTCGGAAGCGGCACCCGACTTGAGTACCAGCTTGGCAAGTTCCGCTTGCTGCTCGGGAGGGGCGTCCTTGATGAGTTCCAACTGCTTCGTCTGCTCCTGCTTCAGCTTCAGGAACGCAGCTTCCGTGTCCTTGGCTTTCTTCGCTATCGCTTTGAGTTCTTTCAGCTTGTTGTCGCTGATGTGGCGGAAGGTTGCCGTGATATTGGCAACGACCACGATGGACGCAATCGCAACGATGCCAGTAACCACCATAGCCGTAGTCACTACGAAATCCAGCCCGTCCAACTCGCCCGACTGCTTTGCATCGTGGACGGCCGCACCGTAAAGCTGTTGGAAGCGATAAGCAGAATCGTAGCCCTTGAGAGAGCCATTCGCCATGATGTAGCCAAGAGCGGTACGCGCTTCCTTCGCCGCCGCGATCATGTAATAGCGGCCGGGATCTCCTTTCGCCACCTTCCACCCAAACTGCTTCTGAGCCGCAGCATCCATCGCCTTCTGCACGCTCTCGCTTTTCTCCATGTCCCGCTGAAGATCCCATAACGAATCCCCGACTCGCCCCAACATTTCGATCCACAGCTTGTAGAGTTCGGGCATGGCCGCTTTCATGTTCTGCCGCGCTTCCGTGGAGTGGAAGTATTGTGCGGTCATTGCGGTCAGCGTTTCATACCCGTCGGCAATAGTTTGGCAGACTGTACCGACGTTCAATTCTTCGCCGATGACCGTCTTCTGTGCCAACCAACCCTGTTGCAACCAACCCATAATAGCCTCCTACGGCAGTTCGCTACCGTAAAGCCTGCTCACAATCAACGGGATTCCCGCGCCGAGGGAAATTGATGCGGCGTACAGTACCTGCGACGGCCCCAACACGAAGGATATCCGCCCAAGCCCGAAATCGTACGAATACATGGACGATCCGAAACTTTCAGCGGTGTCCCCAAATTCGCATCGAGTGTTGAGCGCAAGCGTACTGTTGGTGGAAACTGTCACGTACAAGACGTCATTGGACTGCGAATTGATGGCAACCCGAGTTGCCGCGATCGCAATCGCGTTGTAGGTGTTTTTCCGTCCGTTCGCCTGCACGTACTCGAAGATGAAGGAGTCAGGAAGAATCCGCTTTGGTTTTCGATGCCTCATTTCTTGATTATGTCCCCGATGAGCAGAATCTCACCGTACCACGTGGTTGCCGCGGGCAACGTCGCGATGTTGATGTTGCCGTTCAGTTCCACCTCCACGGAAGCCTCCGAGGGGAACGGGAACCCAATACGAGAGGTGATATCGCTGGCGGTGTGGTTCACGCCTTGCAGGAGTTGGGCGAAGGTGATGAACCGGTTGCCGCTGATGATGTTGTACCGCCCGCCCCCTACACGCAGTTGCCACGTAATCGCGTTGGGCACGTCGGGGTTGGCGACCGCGTAATCCAGCCGGCCACGAATGGAGCGACAGTAGAACATGTAGCCCTGCGGCACAACCCGGTGGTTGGGCTGCGTGTAGTTCCCGATGTCGGCAATACCACCAGCGGTGGACTTGACCGTGAACGGAAACTCCATGGTATACATGTGCCCTTCTTCAGCAGACAGATGGCGAGCCGCCTGCATGTACTTGCGTACGCTGCTCGTTGCCGAACGGACCATTCTCTCATTGGGTGTGTACTTACTCATGGGCCATCTCCTCTTTCTCAGGATGGCGTCAAGGGCGGGGCAGGGCAGGAAGCCCCGCCCCGCTTACTCGACCGTGTTGTCAACCGCACCGGGACTACCGGTACATGATCCCCTTCAGGTACAGCTTCACATGGGCCATCGTGGTGGTGGTCGGCATCGCCGGGGCGACCGCGGGCCACGTACGGGCTTGGAAAGTCATCCGCGCTTCGATGTCCTCGTTGTTCGACACCCACTGCGGAACCAGCAGGGGACGAATCGCGGCGGGGGAAGCCACGCCGGAGGTGAAGGTGTCGGTGTTGGCGCGGGTGGAATTACCCACCAGACCGTAACCGATCGCGTACTTGTGCGCCGGACCGCGGGCAACGTCGTTGTCGTTGATCCGCACTTCGAGGAAGGCGTTGTCGAGGATCGATTTCGCGTCCGAGATGGTGGTCTGCACCGCACCGGCCGCCTGCTCGATGTAGATGCCAACATACAGCACCTTCAGGCGGGAACCCGCCCGCAGCTTCCGCGAGGCTCCGAGGTTGCAGTCGAGTTCCAGCTTGTTCTGCACATCCCTGAAAAACTCGAACTGAGTCCCGGCAGCGATGGGGGCGGTCACCGGAATGTTCACGGTGTCGTACACGTCGCCTTCGTACTTGTTCTTGCTGGCGAAACGGGCCCGGGCTCCCGAGTTCTTGTCCACGACGTAGAACCGGTCGGGATGCTGCGGGGACTTCACGATTTTGATTCCTCTCAATCTCTGTCGACTCATGGCATACTCCTCATCTTGTGGGGTAGTCTTGGTTCACCCCGTTGAAAAAAAAGGATCACCCTCACCGGAGGGCAATCATGTACTACGACAGGAACGTCAACTCTTCGCCACCGTCGCTGTAAACACCGTCGAGATCGTCCTCATCCTCCATCACGACCGCGCCGCTGAAGTCCTCGTCATCTTCCTCGGCATACACCGGGGCGAGACCGCTGAAGTCCTCATCTTCTTCTTCCGCGTACACGGGAGCAAGGCCGTCGAACGACAGCTCGTCGATGTCCTCATCCGGCCCTTCGAGCATCATGGCCTGATCCTCATCGTCGATGCCGAACAGGTCCAACTCGTCGGCCTCTCCGAGGGCGGAATAGCCGCTCAGCGCGGCAGCAGGACCGGCACCCGCCGCAACCTGCGCGGTGGTTTCCTCGACTGCCATCAGCTTCTCAGCCAGAACCTTCTCCAGCCCCTTGGCGGTATCGAATGTGACGGTGATGCCGGTAGTCACTTCCTTGTGAACCAGCTTCTCCATCAGCATCGCCGTGGTCAAGGTGAAGCCCGAAGCAGCAATGCTGCCGCCAACTACGGGTTTGCCCTTACCAACCCACGCGCCGAGAACCCCGAGCAACGCTGCCGGGGAGACGATCTTCAGGAACTCTCCGATGCTCATCGGACCGCCGCCCTTCGCCGGGGCCGGAGTCCACAACTTCAAGAGCGAAGGAACCGCAACCCCGGAAATGGAGCCGATCCCGCCGCCAACCGCGGACTGTTTCATGTTGAATCTGTCGATTGCAGCAGACAGATCATCCATCGAGCCTTCAAATCCCTCGAGGGCATCGACTTCTTCGATTGCGTAACCACTCATATCATCACCTCTCTTTTTTTGTGCTAACCATGTCGGCCACGGAATACCCGCCTGCTGGCACATTGTTGTCAAGTCTGGATGGTTGGCAGGGAGGTCGTCTACGGGGGCCCGACGCTTGCAGGTGCAATACCCCCGCTTATCACGCCCGACCTTTTTGCACCCGAGGAACCGTCCCATTGCTCGCCCCTACCGGCCTTTGCTTTTGATGAGGCTGCAGATCTTCTTCGCTCCCGCCTTCTGCTTGGCGGACCAGCCACGCTGCTTCGCCGGGGAACAGGTAAGCCCCTTGAGCAGCGGCAGGTTCTCGTTGCGATTGCTGATCATCCCACCGACCATCACCTTGAACCGGGGAAGCATCTTGCCGTCCTTCTTCATCTTGGACGACCCGCCGGCCATCGTGGACAAAGCCTTCGCCCACTTGTTGATGCGCTTGTGGGTCACGGTGGACTTCTGGTAGTACTTGCCCGCACGCGAAACGTGCAGCCCCATCCGTCGCGCGGTCGCTTTGCGCTTCAGTGCCTTCCTCTTGCCTTTCAGCTTGCGCTTGTACCCGCTTTTCGACGTGATCCGCCCCGCGACCAACGCACCCTTGTGGGTAAAGCACCTGCGTTGTCCATTCTTGGTCGTCACACAGGCACTCCGGATGCCCGCAAGCTGCGAGGCAGAGATTCCGCCCAGCCCTTCGATCTCCAACTTGGTTCCCTTCACTTTCCCTCTGGCCATCGTAACACCTCCGAGTTAGACCGTATAAATTTTACTCTTCGCAACCAGCCCCTCATGCTTCGGATGCCAACCCATCCAACGCGGCACGCTTGCATCCATCGCCACCTTCTTCCTGTTCTTACCCCTCGGCGGGACAAGGATCAAGGGAAAAATGTGGTTGAAATCCTTGGCGTTTTTCGTTTGTATGACCTCCAACAGCGATTGATACCCAAGGGCTTCGCAAAGCGAAGCAATCGCGATGGTGAAGTCGTCGCAGTCCCCCGCCCGCCACTCAAAAGTTTTCAGCGGCGACTGGTAGGTATCCACCTTGTTGATGTCCCTGCGATACCTCACCGCATGGCGCATGAACTTGTACACGCTCGACAGTTCGCACTTCCAACTCCGCTCCGGACAACTCATTACGATCTTGCGCGAAGCCTCGTAGATCTTGCGATGCGATTTGTACTTGTTGATGAGGGCTCGAATGTGGTGAATGCGGTCGTCTATCCCCTGAATCTCGTAGTAGCGAGAAACCGGGGCATCCGGGTCGGCTGTCAGGATCTTTTCAGGTATGGATTCCGGGCCTTGTCCTGCACCCGAAAAACCACCGGTCCTCCACTCTTTTTTCGCTTGTTCTGCGAGGGTCAGAAGACCCCCGACACCCATCAGGATACTACCTAATGTTCCAAGTCCCGCCAAACCTTCAACCCTCTCTGGTTTACCACAGAAAGTATCCGGTCCTTATCCGCCGCTGTCAAGGAGTTTTCCGAAACGAACTTGCTGAAAACCACGTCCAACAGGCGAAGAACATTCTGTTTTGTGGACTCCGCATCGTCGGTAACCGCTTGCTGCACGTAGGTCGCATAATTGGCGTCTTTGCCAAGACTCTCAATCATATCATCTATCGTCTCGACGACCTTCTCGTCGGACATCTTAGGCAACTCCTCCATCACCTCCCCAACCGTTCTTTTTTCCACTTCATCGGAAGAAGATTCCGGGCCTATCTGCCGACGCTCCAACCCGCCACCCACCTGAATCTCTTTCATCATCTGTACGAGATGCGGAGCGTTGTCCAGCAGATTATTGAGGAAGCCTGCGATCCCGCCATCATCAGCAGGAGCAAACTGCGCTGCGAATTCCCGCGCCTCCCGCATCTGCTCCGTCAGGGTCCTGAGGTCGCCAGTGCCACCACCACGCTCCGCTTTCTCCATGAGTCGATCGTTGCGGGCCTCCACACGCGTGAGTGTGTCCTGAAGGAATTGCGACCGCTCTTTCCACGCATCGGCATTGGCTTGGTGCAGCTTTTCCGCCATCAACAACATCTGCTCCTTGTCGCTGCCGTCCCCCTTCATCATCTTGACGATCTCCATAATCTCCTTCAGGCTCGGCCCCGGAGGTTGAGCAGGAATCGCATCAACAATCCCGGCCAGCGGATCTCCCCCGGGGAACGCGGCTGGCGGCATCGACTGTCGCTGCTCCAATTTGTCCATACGCTCGCCAAGTTTGCGGAGTATAGACCCCACTTCGTCCATTAGGCGGTTCTGGTTGTCCTTGGCGTCCATCTTGTCCATCATCTTCATCGCCATCATCATTTCCATCGGACTCTGCTTCTCGCCGCCACCATCACCCTTGAACAGCGCAGCCAGCTTCACCACGTCCCCGAAGTCGGTACCGGACTTGGATCGCTCCTGCCGCATATCGTTGAGGGCATTGGTGAATTGCTGGAACAGTCCCGCCGTCGGGTCTGCCGATCCAGCAGGCGTTTTGTCCTTCAATCCGTACACCAGCACGGGGCCACGGTAGCTGCGTTTGCCCTGTGGAAGCCGAAGGTAGATCTCGAACCGTCCCTCTTTTCCGTACTGCTCCACCACCCGCTGCCTGATAAACTCCTGAATCGGCCCGAAACTCCGCACATCTTCATACCTGAACGTATTGAGAAAGGCAGACTGACTGTTCTCATCACGATGCCAGATCTCCACGGCCATATTCGTTGGCAATCGCCGGTCCAGATCCCGCAACTGAGCGGTTTCCATCTTGACGGTTTTCTTGGGTTCGGGCTCCGGCGGGATAGCTGCGGTGCCTTCCATTCCCGGCAACGCGATGTCCTCTTCTGGTTCTTCTACAGGTTCGTCCAGAGTGCCGAAGGTGTCCGCCAAATCCTGCTCAAACTCATCAAATTCCTCATTCTTGCTTTCCTCATTGCTCATCAATCGCTCCTTCAGCTTTCCCGATGGCCGCAGCCATCATGTTTGGCGTCATGCCGACATAATCTTGAGTTGTTCGCACGCTGGAATGACCAAGTACTTCCCGCACCATAAACGCACTGGCGCCGCCCTCAGTCAACATCGTAGAGTATGTGCGCCGCAGCGCGTGGGGATGAACCCGCTTGCCCACTAGCGGACGCAGCCTGTTCACCCACCTGTCCACGGTACGTCTGGTGATGGGTCCGTCTTTGTGCGTCGAAGGAAACAGCCACGGCGACGATTTGGGGATGCGGGAGTGCTTCAGGTACGTGGAAAGGAACGGGCCGACAAACTTGAACACCGGCACCATCCTGAACTTATCCCCTTTGCCCGTCACCTTGAGAAAGATGCGACCATCCTTCAACTTCAGATCGGTCAACCGCAGCCCAACCAACTCGCTGATTCGCACTCCCGACCCCATCATCAATACCACGCCTATGCGCGACGGGTCGGTCCATCCCCGCACTTCAGCCAGCACCGTCTTGACTTCAGCAGAGTCGAGAAACGGTCGCTCCGGCTTGTTGAGTTTGGGTAGCGTGATGCTCGACTGGTCGGCCACTTCCTCACCCTGCCCCCGCAGCCACTTCAGGTAGTACCGCACTCCAAACATGAGGGTCCGCACAGTGCGCGGCTGAAGGGTAGCCGACAACTTGTCTGCGAAGTCCTGCATCGTGCCGGCCGTCATGTCTCCATAAGTCTGACCACGCTCGCGCAAAAACGCATCGAAGTCCCTCGATGCTCTCACGTAATTGTCGGCGGTTGACTGCGCACGGGCTGAAGTTATGTGTCGCTTGAACGCTTCCATCCCTGATAGAATAGTCCGCTGTCACACTATGTCAAGGTTTTTTTTGGGGGCGGGGGCGTGAGCAGCACCGGGAGGGCCGCTCCGCCCCCTCTGCAAGGGCTGGAATCTCACCCATTCTACACTACCGAATTATTCTGTCAAGACGCACCAAGCCCGAGGCGGACACTCGGACTCGATGTCTACGGAGGAATACTAGGCATGACCCCTCACACACACTCACACCGTAAGGTAATCATTGGGATATGTCAAGCCGCACCAACTCCTGCCTGCGAGCGAAGTCGGCCAACATGATCAGCAGCGCGCCCGACAACTCCGACGTGACAACGCACCGATAAACCTTGTAGTCAGCCATGCACGCTTTCGCACCACTCATTTCTACGTTCACCGTTTCCTGTTCATGGAAAAGACCTCTGCTTTTTCCAAGTCTCACTACTCCGTCACCGTCTGCATTCGGCAACTGATCCATCGGAGCCTTCTCGACCTTGACCAGCAGCACCACGTCCCGCCGCAAGTCTACCCCGACAAGACGGCCCCTCATCCCTTCTCCAGCAGCTTGACCTTCGCCTCCAGTACTTCGATGCGGTTCTTGAGGCCCGCAGCAAACGCGACAAGACCCATCACGCCATCAAGCCCCATCAGCTTCGCCAGCCTTTCAAATAAATCCTTGAACTCCCCCAGTTTGTCTATCATCAGCCTTTCCTCCCGCTCGGCCCCGCAAGGCCCGTCCCCCTTCGGGGGCCGGGTGAGGGGACGGGCCTTGCGGCCGAGCGATTGCAAAATTTACAGCAACAGCCCCCGTACCGGCTTCTTCTTCACCGGCTTCGCCTTCTTCTTCTTTGGTTGTTTGATCTTAGTAGCCCGAGGCTTCTTGGCTATCCGCTTCGCCCGAGACTTGTCCAGATCCGTCATCAGGTCACGGAAGCGAAACATGAAGATGCCGAAAGGCCGGAACCGCCGGTTGGCATCGAGTTCGGACATGCCGTGGTAGCCTGCAACCATCGACTGCCGAGCGCACTTGGCGATGTGGCTCTCCGCTTCCGCTCTCGAGTAGTTGTTGAAGTCCATCCAGAACTCCAACTCGCTACGCCACGCGTTGAGAAAGCCTTCTTCCGTCACCTTAGCCCATGCCTCATCAAACGTGTCAGGGTAGAACGGACCCACCCCGCGGGCAGCTTCTTCGAACAAGTCCACCGCATTCATTTCCCGTTCGCCTCCTCTGCTGCATCATCGTCCATCATCTGCCGCAGACACCGCAAGCAAACCTGTTGCTTGTCTACCACCTTGATGTCATTCATGCGGTTGCGATGAACCTTCATCCTCACCATGGTATGCCCGCTCGAAAGCGCAACCACGCGATCGACTTCACGGTCGCACCGAGTACACTTCATCGTCGCTGGTTTATCGGCAGGCATGACAGAATAGCCTCCATTCTTCGGACTCAGGCTTGAACATCTCAAACTGGTAGGGCTCGACTCCCCGGGTGCGGAGTCCAACGTCGCACAGGTCGGCCAAGTCATCGTCGTTGGCTGCGGAAAGCAACACCTGTACGCAGTTCGGAATGGTCGACACTATAGCCCCGTCGGGGCACTCAGTGAACCACTCTTCCGCTTTGCCGTGCTTGTCGTACCTGATGATGATGGTTTCGCCCGTCATTTCCTTCCAAAAATCAATGCCCATCTGCACGAACCTGTCACGGTTGCGGACAGTGAAGCCGTTGCGCTTCCACACCGCATTGAGGGTGTCAGGCAAGTCCCCATACTCCGAATGACCCCACGCCAATTTGTTCGGCAAGCACCACTGATACAGCCTTCGCCACCACTTGCCTTTCACTTCGGTATCGGCATTGGACTTGTGCGGGTAGCCCCGAAAGCCGAGGTGTGCGTATCCCCTGTCTTGAGCAGCGTGCATAAGCGCACCCACCTTCACACTTAGAAACACCGCATCAGCCGCCCCGTCTACGGCACTGGCACGTCCAGCCAACTCATTCGCTGCCTCCTGCACATCGCGCCAGTCTCGCTCCGCAGGATTGCAAAATAGCCCGTGCCTGCTCGGAAAGTGCCACCGGCTCACCGCATTGTAGAGCGGCGACCAGCCGCCCCTCACCAGCTTGTAGACACCGCTTACGATGTCCGACTGCGTGATGGCAGGCATGGGTTCGCTGTTGGTTGCGTACTTGCTGTTGACATTCTCTGGCGTGGCCGCATCGACCATCTGGTTCGACGAGGCGATGAGTTGAGCCAACTCGGGAGCAAACCCAAGCTCGACGAACGCATACCTCGTCCAGTTGTAATGAATAGACCGCTTCATTGAATCCCCCTTATGGTTTTCCACTCGCCTTCTCTTCGCTCCCACAGCCGTCCCCCCACAATCGGGCAGTTTCCTACTCTGGGAATAGTGTCAGGCGGCATCTGTGTTGGAGCGTCGGGATGTATCTCGCTGCGCCGATAGAACCACGACACCGCACTTGACTCAGGCATGATCACGGAAACAAAGCCGTACTTCCCGTAGCCATTCGGCGGGATGTACTTGCTGTTGAAAGATAGCGGGGATCGCAGCGCAGCCCGCCCAACATTTTCATGGTAGCTTGTCCGCCACGACCACAGCTTCCCGTCTACCACGAAGTAGCTAACTGTCGCATAACGCTCTCTTGCCATCGCCTTTTGTCCTCCGCTGCTTCCTTCAAAGTGCCTCTGCACGCCCGACAACCGTTCCAACAAGCCAACCAGCCATCGCATCGCTTACAGTCCTTGTCACAATGCCGCATCATCCACTCGATTGCAAACGCAACCACCTTGCGATGCGGCTTCTGCTTCAACATGTCTCTCGCCGTCACTCTGTCCTTCGGGTGGGCCTTGTTCCACTTCCGCACCCATGAGGTTCCCTGCGGATGGTCACGCAACTGAAACAGCCCTACCTCCGTCCGCTGCAACCAGATTTCGGCGTCGTCGTCGCAGTCGTTGTAGCAGCTATGCTTGTCTGCCCACCTCACCGCACCCCGTCTCCCAGACGATTCATGCCGAACCCTCACCGCCAGCACGAAAGGGTCGGCCCCTGTCTGCTCCGCAATCCACAGCACATCGTCTGCCACCGCCGGAGAAAGCCCCCACACTTCGTGCAGACTTGCCGTCGTCGCAGTCAGCGGCATCGCAGTCGTCGTCGCAAGCAGGGCTATGAGTATGCCGGTCATCATCCTATCACCTCGACGGCATCCATCATCAGGTAGACGTGTCCGCATCCGGCACAATGGTTCTCCACGTCTTCGCCGTAGAAGGGCGGGTAGACCTTCGGTGCAAAACAGTAGCACTTCGGGCACCCGCGAGGAATAGGGTAGATGTCCGGCAGCTTGGCCCGTCTGACCGACTCATCGACAAGCTGCCTTCCTGTCCACCAGCCGTAACCGTCACACCACACCAGACAGAGGCCATGATAGATCACCCGGCGAGCTGTTGCCTCATCGACATCATGCCTGCTCATTACAACCTGCACCGTCTCCAGATTCGGCTCAAACGGCTCCACTACAGCACCCCGTTGATGGATTTGCGCTTCTTGCGGTCGGTGAGGTACGCAATCACCACGGCCGGCAGGTCGATGTCGCCCATCTTCGTCTTGGACAGCCCGACGAAGATAGACAGGGCAAGAACGCCGTGGTAAATATCCTTGTCTCCAACGGTGTGGGCCGTGTCCTCATTCAGTAGCACCATCATGCGAGGCGCCCTCACCTTCGGATAAAGCAGCCTGAGTCCCGATTCGATCTTCTTACGCGCCCCTGCGTGCAGTTCCGCCAGCCTTGCTCTTGTCAAACTCATCGATCTTCCTCCTCCGTTTGTTGCGGTCTTTCAACCACTGTTCTTCGTCTCCCGGTGTCCCTCTGAACAACGGGTACGGACAATCGCGCCTGTGAGGATACCCCGCAGACGCTCCACACATGCAGATATTGATAATCGTCATTCCAAACCATCCTTGAGCCACCGCTCGTACCTGTCCTTGGCACGGTACGCCAGCGTACGGCTGGTCAACTTCGGCGTTTTCGGACACCACTTCACCAAGCACTGAGTTCCGCTGTGGATGAGCCGAGTGCCGTCCGGCAATGCCTTCGGAAACTCCTTGGCCCGCAGGTAGACAGCGAACACGTTGTGCTTCCCGCTTACGAAGACCCTCCACGGCTTCTTGCTCGCCCTCACCAGCCAGAGGAAATCAGCCTTTTTCATCGACATCCTCCTTCTTCTTGGCCAGTGCAACGGAAATATGGCTCAAAGAAGTAGCTATTGATTCCAGCGCACGAATCTTGTCCCGCCTGTACTCCCATTCAACGTCATCCCCCTGATCGTAACGCCGCCTTGGGCGACGAAGCATCGGCATACCTAGTCTCCAGTCTTTCACCATCACACCAACCTCGCAGTCTTTGGTTTCGCTACACACCGGGTTTCCCTTCCTGAAAGGACAAGTCCTCTTTCTCCCCATCGATTCCTCCTACTCGTTCGACATGACAATTTCGCAAGTGTCGCGCCGGTACGGAAACCTGACCCGAACCCTGTCGAAAATGGCCCGCACCTCGGCCTCCTGCTCTGATGTAAGTCCAGCCGCCCCACGCCGAAACACGGCGAACCGTGGCCTTTCCCCTGCGTGGGACGGCTGATCGCTGACGCCCAACGAGCGCCCCTCATGGGTCCGAGGTTTCTCAGTGAGAGTACGCACCCTCCCTCGGTAGCGATTACTCATCGATATGCTCCCCTGTGGACGCATCCCACTTTCGAGCCATGTTGATACGCAGCTTCGCCTTCAGTTCCCCGATGATAACGTCCGGCGAGTAGCCAAGCCGCAACGCACCGTCAAGAGCCAGTATTATCACGTCCACCCACTCCATCAGGCAAAGCGGTTCGGCCAGCACCTCGTCCAACTCCTTACGGATATGGGCAACAAGCCTTTCGGTTTGCAACCCGGGCCCGAAGGTCGCCATGCTCCATTCATGTTGAGCCTGCATGTACTCCCTCATTCGACCAACGCCTCCATTCGTACGGTCCTGCCACAATCCTTGCAGTACACGTACCTGTTCGTGTCCGGAGGGGCGAGACAGAAAGTCTTGCCCTTTACCGTCACAGTGATGGCCCCGCATCTACACAGCCCCCGCATCGGAATGAGGGGGTCTTTGAGCAGGTTGAGGACTTGCCCGAACACCTTGCTCCAATCACTCATTATCCGCTTCTTCCATGCCATCTGCGTGCCCATCATCATACTTCTCTTCTAGGCACCGGTCGCATGGCTCGACCTCGATGGACACGACTCCATCCATGTCCGTCACCTTGAAGTTGAGTTCCTCCATGCAGGAATCGCACTCCATCTTCATGTTCAGCGACACATCGACTTCGCGCTTGAAATCGAATCTAGTCGTCATTGCTCTACCCTCCCATTCTCCTCACCAGTTCGCTACAGAAATCCACGTGGTCAACAGGAGCAGGTCGGCCCCCGGGCAGGCCCAACGACTCGGCCAAGACCTCGATGTAGCTCTGATACTCCGCTGTGCCGCCAGCAAACATCGCAATCACCGCGGCCCCAACAGACACGCCTACCCTTTTGTCTCGCTCCGTCAATGCCTGCCCGTCTATGGTCAGATCAGCCGTCATCGTGTTCCTCCTCCAGCACCTCTTCTTCCATGTCCGGCGGGAAGTCTTCGTCCTTGAGCGGAGCCTGCCCGTCTGCGTCCTCGAACATCGAGCAGTCCACCGGATACCTCGAGTACCGTACCTTGCCCTTCAACGACAGAGCGAAGAGGTCGATGTTGAACATGGCGCATTTGAACAACACCGCAGTTTGCTCGGTGGCCCCGCCTTCGTTCGCAACCACTCGCCGCATCTTGATTGCTCCCATGTGGTCACAACCCGCACACACCATCCCCGCAGGAACATCGAAGCCGATCCCGAATACTTCTGCCTTTGTCTGGTTACTCATTATTGCCCTCCGATTTCGTCTATCCATTCTTCAGCGGTGTCCTTCACCGCACCCAACAGTTCATCAAGGTCGCCGTCGAACTCCTCATAGTCCCATGTCTCTCGCAGGGTCCGTTTGTTGGTGTCCGCTTCCAGCGTAATCCGAAAGTACCTCAGTTGTTCAGCCATTACAGCAGCCCTCCGTTCGATTCGTGACTCTTCCACGTCCACGTTCGTTGCGTCGGCGGTCCGTCTGCCCACGGCACCCACACCACGAACGCAGACGGCCACTTGTTGCCCTTCTTCTGCACCCCGTCGAGGAAGAACTGCACCCGTGGATGAATCTCCATCACCAGAATCGCCTTGCCCACCACCCACTGTCGCCACCATCCGGTTTCAGGGCTGTACGGGCAAAGCATCCCTACGGTGTGTCCACGATTCTTCTGGCCGGCACACCACTTGGCGAAGTGCTTGAGATACGGTTGCGAGTAGGGCGGGTTGCACCAGATGGTCAGCTTGATCCGATTCAGTTCCAGACCGGATACCCCGTCGAAGGCATCCCGCAGCACCAGCGCATCAACTTCCAAGTATGATCCGGGCCCGAACCAACGTCTGCACTTCGCCGTGCTTTCCTCCGCAGCCGCGTCGAGATCGAAGCTGAACAACCGATCCAACGCAAGGAAGAGATCCTGCGGGGTTTCGTACCTGTCAGTCGGTTTCATGCTCCCTCGCCGCCCGTTTTTTGAACAAACTGCCTTCGCTTTCGGGTGCCTCCAATTTCTCCGCTTTCTTGAGGATCGTACGGTCCAGCACCGTCCGGTCCAGCTTAAAGGGCGATTGCCCGCCCTGCACAGTCAGAGAGTAGTCCGCCTCCAACTGCGTTTCTGCTGCCTTCTGCAAGGTCAGAATGAAGCCGATGGTCACACCGCACTCATTGGCAAAGCGGCGCAACATCTCTCGGGGCATTCGCAAGGGCCGCCGCTCCCAATGGGCATACCTGATGTTGAGGATTCTCATCCCCATGCTACGTTGGGTGATACCCTTGCGGCGCCGTAGCACCCGCAGCACGCCCGACAGGATTTCGGCCCGAGATATGTGATAGACGTTCTTCATGGCAACTTCACCCCAGGCTCGTCTTCGACCTCGCGCACAGCTTTAGAAAACCGAACTCCGTAGGCAACGCACAGCCGATAGCAAGCCTGATTTCTTCCGCCGCAGTCTTGCTCATCGAGTACCTCCTCCCCAGATTAACCTCATTGCCTTAACCTCCCATCCCATCTTCTCGAGCACCTCCCACTTACAGCCTTGCATGAGCTCTGCCTCGTACTTAGAATCTCCCATTCGCTCACGCAAAGATGAGACATCTAGCCTCCCGCTCGGATCCACTGCTCCGAAGACACGAATTGTCACCTGAGATAGAGCCTTCTCTCCCATCACTCGACCCTCATCCTCATCGCCATGTAGTCCTCTCCGTAGGGTGCCCCTCCAATTAGCTTGACCAGCCGTTCATCATCAGGTCCGGTCGCCTTGATAACCAGTCCGTGCGCACCCAAATTCGCCAGCGGGACAAGTTCCGCTTCGTTGTCGCTCACGAAGTAGACCGTATTCAGCCCCATAAACGGACTGGTCAGAGCCCGATTGTAGAGCCTGAGCAAACCCCGCAGTACGTGTTCTCCCGACTGCTGTACTTCGGTAGTGTCGGTGAACAGGAAACCGTACTGGTGGTTAGCGGTGCGAATGTAGAAGTCCAAACACATTCCTGCGGACTCTATATGCTGCGCTCTCGCCTCCTGCACCCCACTCATGTCGCCCAATTCAGCAACCACCTTGCCGGGATTCTCGTACATCCACAACATCACATCGTTCATATCCGTCTCCATTTGTCTTCGTAAACACGGTCCAACGGTGCATCCTGCCCCGTCGTTACGTCGCTCACTGTTAGAAATCTATCGGTCCTCACCGCGGGGAAGAATCCCCCTGAGTCCCGGCCAGCATCTACGGTGCCGACAAAATGACCCTTCTCTACCGGGCCAGGCCTGCCCTTGTCGCAAGACTTCCTGAACACCGCCGACCTCATTCCGGGGTCCGGCATCTGCAACAACTCGCCGCAGTCGAGACAGGAAGCCTGCCCCCACTCGTTGACTGGCGGCAAGTCATGACGCGCACCCTCAAGAGCCCTCACCATTTCTGCCGTGAACATCCAAACCTTCATCGCACCGCCCTCTTCTGCATCTTCGCCCACTCGAACACAGAGGTGTACCCGCTGCGCCCGACGACCACATGGTCCAAAAAGCCGATACCAACCGCAGCAAACGCCCGCGCCAGCTTCTCTGTGGCAATCAGGTCGCCCTCGGATGGAGTGGTGTCGCCGCCGGGATGGTTGTGGACAAGTACGACCGAATGGGGGGCGGACACGACTGCCTGCCGCAAGATATGGGGAACGTCGGTAGCGCAGAAATCGGTACCGCCCTTCGCTACTGCGTAGTCGCTGACGATGCGTGCCGAACTGTCGAGACACAACACCAGCATGTTCTCCTGCGGGTCACGGGCGATGTTGGCACACGCCAAGAACACGTCCCTCGCTCCCATGATGGACACTGGCTGTCGTTCGAGCAGCACTTCTGCCGCCAATACTGCATCACCAGTCAGCTTGCGCTTCCTCGCCCATGCCGTGAGTTCCCGCACTACATCTTCAGTCTGCATATTCATCCTCCGCTTTGAAGCTGATTTGCACGTAGGCTTCGGTGCCTGCCGGCCACGGGCTGTAACCCCACTCCTCCACCACCGGTCGATAATGTCTTTCAGCGTCTCCCCAACCTCTCCACGCCTCTTCCACGTTTCCTCTCAAAGTAGACGCTCCATTGACAGGGAAGTAGGGCAGTTTCAATCTGACCATGCACCGCACCCTCACTATCCTAAGATGGTCAACACTCCCATGAACCATGTTTGCATTCACTGAAGACCTGAAAACTCTTGCATCCTTCCGATTAGAAAAGACGAAGAACCCGCCGCACGGAGCCACACACCATTCTTCCTGCGGGTATGCACCATCGTACCCCATCATGGCCGCACCGCAGATGGTAACGGGGTAGTACTTGCCATCTTTGTCCGTACCAACTACTTTCCATTTGAGAACCGGCTTGCTCATTTTGCCTCCAGTTGGTCATGGCACGCGTCGCAGCGTTCTTCTTGCAGGGTTGCGCCGCCATCTTCGTACGCTCGCCGGGACACGTCCTCTTTTGCCTGCCAGCAATGGGCGCACCGCAACATCACAGCGTATCCAAGAGCAGCGATGCCTTCCTTGTGGGTCTTGCTGGCGTGGTCCGTCCACTTGTTGCCGCTCCATGTGGCGGCAGGCAAGTGTGAGGGTGAGACGATGAGCCTGTCGGGAGTTTCGTAGAAGTTTATGTACTTCCACAGCACCCCTCGACTGCACTCGTAGGGCGGGTCCAGTTCGTAGAGATAGGAACGGCAGTCCGCACTATCTATCATCGAAATGCCAAGGTAAACAGCCCTCTTCTCATTCCCCATCGTTGTTCTCCTCTATCCATGCTTGGGCGGCCTCGATGGATGCGTGTATACGCACCTGCGAAGCAACGCCCCTGTAATCCTTGTCCAAACTCACCAGCAACCCCTCATCAGCCGTACCCACCAGCCCGTTCATCCACAAAGGGCTCCCGCTTCGCGGACATTTCCACCCAACCGTCCAGTGCGGCGGGCGGCGTTTGTCTGCTCTGCCGTTGATGGAGTCCAGAAACGACGGATCAGTGTACGGTCCGGACACCCGGGTTACCGTATGGGGACCGCGGTGGTTGTCTGAGCCGGGATTGGTGATGGTGATGATGGCCCCGGCCGCCACGGGTGCGCCCTTCGGCTTGAGCAGGTTGGGGAGAAAGGCTCCCCGTTTTGCCATGCTGCGCCTACCCATCGCCCAACCTCTTCTGCTTGAACAGCGGGAGGCCGCTTAGGTAGTCGTCGATAAGGCTTCCCATCCGCCCTGTCTGCACCATTCGCCGCACCACGTACTTCGAGTCGAACTCTACTCCAAAGTAGTAGGTGTCGCCCTTTTGCCAAGTCACGTCGCACACGTAGCCGTCCACCAGCAGCCAGCCATAGTTGGCGAGACCCGGGTCGAGGCCCATTACGATGCGGTTGGTCATCCTCGCTCCTTGCGTGCCTTCAGTGACCTGTCAAGCGATTCGGCCAACAAGTCAAGTTCTCCCCATGTCGGGCGCACGGAACTCGTCAGCAACAGATGGATGTTGGACAACTGATCCCACAGTGTGTCATTCTCGGCCTGCAACTCGTCGATCACTTCGCCCACCGTGTCCAGTGCCGCATCTTCTATCGTCGGCTTGCTCATCATCCCCCCCTAGCCCGTCGCGTTTCCCGGTTCCCGTCGCCGCAGTACCGCGCATCGGCGTCGTGCAACCGCTCGATTGCGGCCTTGCACGGCTCGCACAAGCGATCCCCCGGCTCCTTGCTCTTGCGCTTCTTGTTCCCGCAAATGTATTCCAGCCCAAGACAGGGTAGCATCTTCGGGAAGCCGGGATACTTGCGCTTTGGCGGTACCGGCTTGCTGATGTTCGTCATCTCACCACCTCGCAGAATAATGCCCACTCGTCAGACCCCGGCTCAAACGGCTCAAACGGCCCCGTTTCGCCACCGTAACGCTTGATCGTGTCTGCCAGCATAGACACAAGGCTTTTGTCATCTGCGGCCCGCTCCAGGGCTTGCAGGCAGGACGGCAACCGCCGTACATGCAAAGCCATTCTTCCGCGCCGGTCATTTCAACGGGCATCGTTTCCCCTCGTCGGATAAACAGCACAGGCAATCGACCACGCATCCCGCACCGAAAGTCGCCCCTCCCATCTGCGCCACACAATCGACAGGAACAGTTGCACCTTGCAGATACGCCAATACCATAGGGGGCGTATCTTTGCGGTGACGTGGAGGTTTTCTCCGGTCGCAGGATCGAATATGCCGATAGGCGTCAAGCGGTTGTCCCATTTGCCGACTAGCACTATTCCCCCCTCGGTAGATACATCAGCCCCGTGCCGTCGCACGTCGGGCAGATGGTGCCCGCTTCGTCGCGGAAACCGCTACCACCGCAGGCTCCGCACTGGACGGGTGCCCACTCGACCGTTTCTTGAGGCTTCTCGACGACGGCCATACAGTGGCAGCAGACCAGCACGCGTTGGCCGTCAACGAACTTCGTGAAACAGGCGTTATGGGTGCAGGTCATGACTCCCCCACCAGCCATTGCTTAGGCACGTAGCTACTGATCTCCGTCGGCACGTGGCACCGCGGACAGATAGCGTAGGCGCGGACGCTCTTGTATGTGTGGCTGACCCGTTGCCACTTACCCCGGCGGCTGCAATTCGGGCAGACGTAGAAGCGGCGCAGTAGTTCATGCCGACCTCGACCATGACCCCAACCATGACCTCGACCATGACCTCGACCATGACCCCAACCCTGACTTCAACCATGACCCCGACCCCGACATATCCTGCCCTGTCCGTAAAAACGCTTGATTTACCATCACCTGACCTCACGCGGTAAATCGTGCGCCCACTCACTCACATCCACGATACAGCCAAGCGGAATGATGGCCGCACCGGGGAACGGTTCAACCTCACTCAACTCGCCGGTTTGCAACGCATTCGCGAATCGACCACTGTCAGCAATCCACGCCGCATCCTCTAACACTAGGTCGTAGTCCGTGATTGTCGCAATGCGACCCGTGTAATGCATGGTCACGGTGCGGATAAAGACCTTCTTCCCCACCGGCAGGCTGTGTGTTTTCGGCTTGCCCACAGGAACCGCGCAGTCACTAAACATCTGCTTGAGTTCCCGAATCTGTCCCAACGTCAACTGTTCGATGTCTATCATTTGCTTCCTCCGTAGTTAGCTCGTTTCTTCATGGATTTCCTTGACCGCGGTGCAGCGGGCCATGTGTTTTTCCTCGCTTACACCGCAGTCCAGCCACTCGGTACACCAGCCATCGTATTCGTGTGACTTGCGCCGTTCATGTGGTTCATGGTGTCCGCACCTGAATACGCACTCCCCGCCCGATTGCACACGACCAGTTTAGCCTTCATCGTCCACCTCCGTCAGCCACTTCTCCACATCTTCCTCCGGGTTCGTATCCAGCGGTACATCTTCCTCCCGCACTGGCATTTTGGGCTCTTGCCGAATGGGACGGGCTTGCGGGGCGTTACTACCCGCACGCACTCATGGCATACCCACGCGGGCCTAACGGCGGAATTTCTTTCGTAGACGTGCACGTCGTCCCTTCTCCCTTGTGTTGATGTTCAGTTCGCCGGCAGCAACTCGCAGGGCCGTAGCCAAGCCGCTGATGGTGGACTTCGGAATGTTCATCGTCTGACTGTTCCTGGCTATCAGCTTCCGCACCAGTTTCTTCATGGGGCCGACCGACAACACCTTGATTTGCTCCACCTTCGACGAGTAAATGGTCCCGCACTCAGCGGGGTTTTCGGTCTTGTAGATGTAGAACATGGCGCAGTTGTACGGACGAATATCGTAGACCGTACAGTGGCCTTTCTCGTCCTGAAAGACGCAGGCGTTCTGCATCCTCCAGTACGCTTCGGCATCTCCTTCTGCTGCGAGTTCCCTTTCCGACTGGACGCGGATCTTGTCTGCCAGCCTGTCCACCAGTTCGGGATAGGCCAGCATGATAAGCCCTGCCTCATAGAATGTCGCCTGAACAAGAAAGACGCAACACATCGGATTGACGCAGGCGTGACAGGCTCCGTGCGGCGATAGCTGGCTATCCATCATCGCCCGAAACTCCCTTTCTGCCCTCAGTAGTTCATTCCCCATCTTCGATCCTCACCAGTTCGACCATCCCGAGTCCGGCAAGGATGGCGGTTGATAGCCCACGGATGGATACCATCTTGAGCCCGAGCCCTTTCGAGTTTGCCGTTTTGAGTTCGTCGGCCCTCTCTCTGTACTTGTCCACGGGGACAGATGCGATGGTGCCGTCTGCCCCTGCGCAGTGCTTCGGATGGCTGTCCTTGTGGATGTTGTGGAGGAGGCAGTTGTACGGGCGAAGGTCGTAGATCGCACATCTGCCGTTGTCGAGGAAGGGGCATCCAAGCTGCAAGGCGATGTACCTGTTTGGGCCGTCGTCCCGCTCCTCCGCCCGGGAAGCGATTTTCAGTGCATCCATCCGCTCGCCTACCTTCTCCCCGTGGGCGGCTAGAATCAACATTGCTTCGTACGGGGACACCGAAACGATTGCCTTGCAGCAGGCGGGGTCTGTGCAGTCGCCGCAGCACGACGCCACGGCTAGTTGCTCGCCCCAAACCCTCCGCAGTTCTATCTCTGCCTCCAGTAGCGGCCTCATTTCGTCCATGCTCATGCCCCGACCTCCCTCTTGCGCGCAAGCACGCCTGAGAAGCGCGGGGAACCACTCAAACCCGCGCTATCACTAGCCTTTTTTGCAGGTTCCCCGCGATCTTGGTAGAGTCTAATAGAGACCGCGTGTACGTATCTGTAGTGTTGTAACATTTTGAAACAAACCTCCAGTAGGGAATAAGCTATCTGTAAGTGTGTTATTGACCCTCCCTGAATCGCGGGGAACTGTGATTTTTCCCTTGTGATTACAGGGTGGTAACTGGTTCCCCGCGTCCAGAAATCGCGGGTGTTTGTGGGTGAGTCACCCAACGGGCGCGGGGAACCGCTGCCAGAAAATCCAATGATTGCAAGGGCTTTGGTGGTTCCCCGCGCCCCTGCGATGTCATACAACGACCGCGGGGAACAGGGCGCAAAAAACCCAACAATTACAGGGCTTTCGCTGGTTCCCCGCGCCCATTTGGACAAAGGCAAGGGCCAGCAGCAAGGCCAAGAGCAAGGCCAAGGCCCAAACAGGTAGGGGTGCATAGGTGCAGGGCTAACCATTGCTTGTAGCCCCTTTCCCTGCCCCTAATAGGGCTATTCTAAGCGCGTCTTGACCAAGGGCAACCATGCCATCTGAAGTGTCCCCGCGAAGCAAAATGGTGACTTGTCCATCTTTTCCGATGCGGTCCAAGAAGGCGTCCGCTTCGTTCATCAGAGTGCCGGACTCGATGTCCAGCATGTCCTCCACCCGCATCAACACTTCTACAGTGATGGGTGACTTGCCGATCTCGAGCCGGGAGTACGCTGATTGGGTGGAGAAGCCGAGCCGTTGGGCGACTTCTTCTTGATTCAGCCCCGCATCCTTACGGCGCAGGAAGATGATTGCGCCGAGGACTTGGTTCCGGGTCAGGTACAGTCTCATGGCATAACCTCCAACATTCGGGCACCCGCCAGCGCGACCCCCGCCGCGTCTGACAGGTGGTGGTTGCCCCTTGCTATTGCAGCCCGAAGGCGGCTGGCGGCAGGAGGCAACAACTCAAGGATACGCTCGGCCGCAGCTACCTTCACGTCACGCTTGCCGCCACGCGGTCCTTTCAGATTCACTTCCAGTATCTTTCTCCATTCGGGAGCGGGGATAGGGATTACTCGGGACGGAAACATGCAAACCCACACGCCTACAGACTCAGCCAGCGAGAGCGGAGCCCATCCGTACTTGCCCCTGATGGTCACTCTGCCTCGCTTGGCGTACTCGGCCGCAGCCTTGACGCTGTTGAAGCGTTCGATGTGGGCAGGAATGTAGACCGATTCGTGAACCAGCACCAGCGGTCCTTTCGTCTTGTCCAAGCGGGCAAAAGTCCGCTTCGCCGCCTTCGCACAGGCAATGTACCCGTTGGCTTTCGAGTCGGCCTTCCACGTATCCCAATACACTACCTCAGACGTTGCGGTGTGAATGCACACCGTCCCACCGCCTGCCTTCATGCCGGGATCAAGCCCTACGATAATCATTGGTTCGTCCCCCATAGCAGTAATGCGGTGCGGGTGACCGCATCGCTGATAGAATACTGTTTGTTCTTGTTCTTGTAGATCACGCCGATAAGTTGGAGGTCCTGGAGGAGCCGGCTCATATGCCCCTTCGACTTGATCTCCAACTGCTGCATCAATTCGGTCATCGTCATTACGGGTTCCTTTTGCAGTTCGTACAGGATGTGGAGGCGAATACCGGGAACCGCATCGTGTACCAGCCTGAACAACATGGATTCCAATTCCTCATTGTCGGATCCGAGATCCTTCATCACCAAACAGAGATAGAGAAGCTGTTGAACCACGCGGGTAGGAACCTCTATCTCAGGAACCGCCTTCAGTTCGCGCGTGTACCGATCACGCGCAACTCCTGTCCGGAGGCGCACGATGGCCTTGCCTGCTTCACGGATGGACCGTAGCAATCCGCTTGTTAGCGAGGACGATTTCAGCTTGAACTCGGCCGCAAGGCGGGCAGTCTCAGAAATGATCTCGTTGGACTTGGCCTTGTTCCCGCGCACGCCACGCATGACGCGCCCGAGTACGGCATCTTCGTCTTGATTCCGCATCTTGAGGTAGAGGAAACGCTCGCCCAACGCACTGTTGAATTGCTGGTACTGCTCGATAGCGGAGGTGCACGCCGCCATGAATCCCATCTTGCCTTCGAACTCGGAAGTGCCGCGTCCTGTTGCTCTGCGGTACCGGCCGTCAAAAGCGTGCCGCAGGGAGCCGAATAGCTTGCCTACCAGCTCTGGCGGCCCCTCAAGTACGGAGGACATGTCTGTCACGATGAGGGTTTTCCCGTCCATGCCGTTGAGGATCGACGCTTCCTTGTCATAGGCAGACAACAAGGCGGCTGGCGTCATGTCCGACAGGATCTTGACGATGTGGGTCTGCTCAAACCAGTTCACCATGCGAGTCTTGCCGCTTCCCGGGGGGCCGACTATCATCAACCAGACAGGATGTTCCGCATCTTCGATGGTGTTGGCAAGGAAAGCGGCGTATACCAGTTTGACCAAGAGGGGGTCTCCCTCCAAGAACAGAACCTCTCTGATCAGTCGTTCGATTCGCTCAAACACCGTATCTCCCATCCTGCCCCGTTGAGAGCAAGGTTCGTGACTCGCAACAAGTCCTTACGGCGGCTGAGGATGCCCGCCAGTGCGATGGTAGCCTGTCTCAGTTCGTCAAACTCAGGGTCCGCAGACAGCATTAGCCGAGCGGCTTCGCGTGCCAGCAGCACAGCCCAACCGTGTCCTTCTTTCGTTATGAGGACTTCGGTAGAGCCGTCTGCCAGCACGCGGAGCAGTTCGCCTACTTTCTTCACGTTGGGAGGCTCGCCCCATTCTGCAACCCGTAGGACGATCGATCCCCATTCTGCTTCGTGATGGCGGTCAAGTCCGAGGAAATCCCCCTCGAACTTGAAGCCGCCCTTCTTGGAGTTGTTGACCCCCGTAACCAGCTTGGCCCACTGTTTCGTAGGCGGGCCTCGCCGGTTGTCAGGGTATGAGTTCATGCGAAAGATAGCCTTCACTGTCCGCCTCCGGTATGCAGCAGGGGAGCAAGACGGGCCTGCGACCGTCCAGCATCCCCAAAGCTGCGTGGCTACATCTCGTCGTCGCCGCCGAGTTCTACTTCAGCATCGTCGTCGACTTCACCACCCGAAGAGGATGCACCGCTACCGGAGTACCGTGCCCAATCCTTCGCCTGAATGTAGTCGTCTACTTCGGACCGCACCTCGCCGTTGTACTCACCGTCGATGAGTTTGACGACGATAGTGCGCCCTTCGTACTCCTTGCGCTTCAACTTGCTACCCTTGGAAGCGTGCCCGAGAGCGGCCTCGCAGAAACGGTTGATGCGCCACATGGTAGAATCCATGAGCGGGATGAAGTCGTGAAACTGTTTGCTGATGGTGGTGTCACGGTCGATGCCACCCGCCACATCGTTGACCCGCAGAATCACGTGGATTGCGTTGTCCTTGTCCTCCTTCTCGAATTCGACACAGGTGTCCACCTTCATCAGGTAGTAACCTTCGGGGAACGTGGACCGCGCTCCATCGGTGTCGACATCTTCCAGCTTGCCGGGGAGTCCGATGCTGGTGTTTTCGTGTAAGTCGGTCATGGTTATGCCTCCTCTTCGGTTTGGGTATTGACCGCCAAAAACTTATCGCGCAGATGAACAAGGTCGGCAGGCTCGACCTCCTCCAGTCTGTCGCCCCTAAAACCCGCCTGGGCAGTGCCGCTGTTGGCACAGATGAGGGAACGGTTGCCAGTTTCGTCCGACGTGAGTCGAGCGATTACATCGCAATCCCCCATTACCTTCTGTGCCGACTGGCCCACCAGTGCGGGGTACGCCACATGGGTCTTGTCCTCTTTTCGCTCCAACGCGGTGAATACCACGTTACACGGAATGTCGAGCAGAGAGCCGACCAGTTCGGTCATCCACCCGAGGTTGATACCGTAGTCCATCTGCGTGACCGCGTCGCGTACCATCGAGTCAGATACGCGTGGGCCACGACCGCCGCCGCCCTTCTTCACCGTGACAGTACGGCACTCGTTGAGCAGGTACATCTGGAGGTGGGTGATGGTGTCTACCGCCACCCAAATCTTGCGGGGATCACGGCCACGTTCCTCGATGGCCCTCCGCACACGGCCGTCTATGTCCTTGATGGTGTTGCGGACATCGAGCAGCCCCGTACCGGTGCTCACCATCATTCGTTTGTACTTGCTTGCGTGTTCGACTGCGTGCCTGATGCCCTTGTCCGCCGCCAGCATGTAGAGCCACTCTCCCGATTCAGGAATCTTCAACAGAGCCGTAGTCTTACCCACTCTCGGCGGAGAGTAAAGGATCATCGTCATGCGGTTGAACATTCCCTTCAGTTGGTCAAGTTTCTTCAGCGCCATGCCCGTCCCTCCTTAGTACATTGCTTTGCAGTCGGGGCGATGCTCGCACCGATCGCATTGGAAATAGTTTCCCGGCCAGATGCCGGATTTGATGCAGATGTCGGCCATGTCGTGAACCACGTCTATTCCGCGCAACTCATCCTCAACGGGGAACTCGTCACGACCAAACTCGGAGATCTCCACCATTCCACCAAAGCCCTTGTCCGCTATCCACTCATCTACTCGTCCGGTAAAGGAAGTCATAGACTCACCCTTACGGGGCCGAATGGTGGGCTTCTTCACCACGATGGACGTGCATCGCTCCGCTTGCGGGCGAGCAGCAAGATAGATTCCGAACTGGCGCCGCAACGAAAGGTGGTCATAGTCGCCCACGGCGTACTTGTACTCGAGAATGTTGCCGGTGCCCTTTTCGAGCCCGTCAAGGTAGACCAGCACAGTGCGGCCGGCGGGAGTCTCGATGGTGGTGGTGAACTCAGGATACTCGTTGACAGGGAAGCGGGCTTTCTCCCACTCGTACCACAACAACACGCGGTGCAACTTCACCAAATCGCCCTCGGTCACCGTCTTCTCAAATTCTGCGGGAACCTCATGGATACGCCATTCGCGTCCTGCGTCTATGCGCGCCCGACAGCTATGGAATTCGCGCCCGAGGAAGAAGTAGCCGGGAGCCTTGGACGGCAAACGGTGGTCGATGTAGCGGTGCATGAACTTCACAGGGCAACCAAGGAACGTACCCACCCTCGACACCGAAGTGTGCGGCTTCTGGCGTTCCTTCCACTGGATCAGTTCGCACCTGAAGTACTCGGGGATCTCGCAGAACTCCCCATCGAACAGATGCTTGCACACCACCTTGCCTTCCGTGTTCCGCACGGGCAGGAACTCGGGGCAGATGGTTTCCTTGATGAGTTTCACGGTCAATTTCGGTTTCTTGCTCATTCGCCCTCCTCCTGTTCCCTTTCGAGAGTTATCGACACGGTCGCATAGTCGGTGACAGAATCAGTTTCCATGCGCTTCAAGGACAGGGCGAACGGGAACCGCTGATCACCGCGCAACTTCTCGCAGCCGCCAGTCACCCATTTTGCTGCCTTGGCCTCCACCAGCACGTCCTCTGACTTCCGTACGTCCACATCGGCCGCCCCCGCTCCACGGAGGACTTCCAAAGCAACCATGCGCCCCTTGCCGTACTTGAAATACTCCTTGATGATCGACTCGACCTCTTCGGGGATGAGCCGCAAAACAATGACGAAATCTTTGCTTGATACTAAGTCCATTCCCGAACCTCCGTAGAACGTGCCTAACCTACTGAAATCATTGGCTTTTTTGGGGTGTCCCCTAATAGCCTGTTAGGTGCCAGCCCCTAGCCTTGCCTAGTACCAAAACTGACTATAGCACAAGGCTGGCCTATAGGCCATAGGGTATTTGAGCAAAAGGGCAAACAGTCCGCAGCGGCATCGCAGACCCTACCCGTAAATCCCACAGGAACGCCGGGAAGGGTCCGTAAACGCACGAAAGGGGTGCAGTACGCATAAGGTCAGCGGTGTAGGGGTGCAACGGGGCTTCTACAGGGCTTGCCACTCGCCAGTTTTGCGGTTGAGCAGCTGGCCGGCCGATTCGACGCCTGCCGGGATCAGCAAGATGGACTTGTCCGAACCGGCTACGGTGAACTCAGCATCGAGGATGCGGATATTGCCCCTTGTGTGAGGGTACTGAGCGATATACTGTTTGGCGGTTGCCCACTGTTCTTTGGTTGCCATCCTATTCTTCCTCCCCGTCGCCTTCGTCGATGATCATGTTGGACATAACGAGTTCGGGTTCGCCCAAGAGACTGAGGGAGTTGGTGCAGGCTTCGGTGAAAACCTGCAACCCGCCCTCTACGTCGCCACGGTTGAACTTCTCTACCGCCCCGATGTCGGTTACGTCGTCGAATACTACGGTCATAATGATCCTTGCCATGATACTACCTCCATTCGTTTCCGCGCCAAAGGGGGCAGCGCACCGTGCGCCACCCCCTCATCTGCGGTTGTTCTACATGTTGGCGATTGCCTCTGCAATCACCTTCTGCGTGATGTCGATCTTCGCCTTCAGGGTGTCAAGCCCGATACCGAGGACCGTTTCATACATGTGGGCGAGGTCCAACAGCTCCTTGGCTTCGCCCATACGGGCCTCCATACCACGAACCGTTTTCATCTCCCCGAGCTTCTCGATCACGTCGCTGACGCGGGACATGAGGTCCTCCGCTGCACCAGTACCGATGCTTTCCACGGAACGACCGGTTTTCTTCACGTCCACCATCTGCACGAAGATCCCGAAGTCCTCGATGTGGGTCAGGTAATCTTCCAGTACGGAAGACTTGGCCTGCGGAATGAAGTAGACTGAACCGTGCCTGCGAAGGGACACGCCCCGGCAGCACCGCTTGATGACTGCGATGGTGTTCGCCGTCATCTTGGACGGGGTAATCTTCCCGATGAGGCGACTGGCCCGCTGCTCCAACATGTCCACCCATTCGGCCTGCTCTGTGGTGGGTGCGAAGCGATGGTCAATCACGCTCAGGGATTTCGACCGGCCAGCGTAGGTACGCATGTGGGTCGAGTCAACCTCACGGCCGTTCTCATCCTTCTCCACGTACATCAAGGCGAAGTCTCCACCGATGTTCTCGATGCGGGTGGGCTCCTTGGTCGAGAGGGAGAGGTTGAACGCCTCCCCTATCCTGACCGGGTGAACGAAAGTGTACTTGTCGGGAATCGCATCCATCGCGACCGGCTCCCACAACTTCTCACGTTCGGGGTCCATATACACCAGCACCCCAAATTCCTCTCCATTACTCATCCTCTTTTCCTCCGTGCCTGAGGGTTTCGTACCTCGACTGGAAATCTTCCGCTTCGATGCACTCCACCACTTTTTCGATCCTGAACCTGCGAACATGCCCCACCTTCACGGACGGGATAAGTCCAATCTTGGCCCACCGCATAACGGTGGCGTAACTCACCCCGATCCGAGAGGCGACAGTTCTTGCGTCTACCCACATGGTCTACCTCCACAACAGTTCCTTGAACGTTCCCACCACGCCTGCATCGTCTTCGGTCGAGCGAAGATTGGTGACAAGAACATCAAGGTCGATATTGAACCCGCTGGTTTCTCCCGGCGGCAGCAGAACTACGAAAATGCGTCCAAAGCTACGGTTGAGCCATTCGATAACGCCTGCATCAGCGATTTCGCAGTACCCATCCGTGACCAGTACGAGGTCTGCGCCGGACAGGTCCAAGTCCTTCTCCTGTACCTCTTTCAGCGTTTTATCGTAGTCCGTTCCACCGTGAACGGTGCAAAGCAGAACATCCGTGGCAGTCGATGAATTGAACCGCTCGAACAACATCAACTCCGTGTCGAACAGCCCTATCCACGCCTTGCGGCCGTCGCTCTCCACCTTTGAGGCCGCGGCGACTGCGAATCCCTTGGCGAACGAAATGTTGTCCGCGAGCATCATGCTTCCGCTCACGTCCACCAAGAACACCGCATCGCCGCGCTCTGCCGGGAGTTCGGGGGGCTTCATTTCGTATTGGAGCAGTTCGCCGGCCGACATCTTCCGCAGGAAGGCTTCCTCCAAATCGGGGTCGGCCAGAAACATCAGTTCGGACGGCATGACCTTGGCGAGGTTGGAGCCTTGCGTTACATCGCAAATCTCCTGCCCAAGCGTGGAAGCGTCGTCCAGTTCCGCTTGGCGGGCCACGCCCATCATGCGCCCAATCTCACGAATCACCTTCTCCAAGGCCTCATCCGACTTCATCAGTTCGGCAAGGTGCTTCGCCGTTTCCACGTCCTCTGCGGACAAGTGGCTTCCCGGTTCAGTACCCCAACCAAGCATCATCGCAACGGAGGCCGATTCCTGCGCCTCCTCCTTGGCCTTGTTCAACACGTCCCTGATGGCGGCCCTCACTTCATCCTGCGAAAGACTCTCAGCCGTAGCGTTGATACGCCCCAAAAACTCTTCTGAGGCTTCCTCGTCGCCGTTGATGAGGTCTTTCATGCGGGCCGAAGTGTATTCGTCATCGGTCGGTGTCTCGGCGTTCTCCAACACTTTACGCGAACCCTCTGCTATCGCTTTGGCAGCCCCGGCAGCCAGTATCGGCTCCCCTTTCACGGTCAATTCGAGTTGCGCCCATTCGGGCATCTCCTCGGTATGTTCGTGCACGGGTTCGAGGTGCCTGTATTCGGGTGAGATGGATTCCTTCTTATCAGGGTATCCGTACAGTCGGGAGAAAACCTCTCTTCCAAACTGATCCCACCCCATTGCGTCCGACTCCGGAAAGTCGGTAGGTCGGTTTCTGTCCCAGAGCGAACGATCCCAAAAATCGGTTTCGTACACCGCATCTGGCGACGTTACGAGATCGTAAATTGCCATATCTCGCCCTCCCCTACCGGGTTACGGAGCGGATATTGAACGACTTGACGAGGAAATCTTCGAACTCCTGCTTGCGCTCCCTCACCTCAGAAAGTACTTCGTCACTCGCCCCGAGTTCCTTCATCCGGTTCTCTATGTCCTCCAGTTTCCGGTTCGTGACGGAGTAAGCAGCCACCTTCTTGTTCGCACCGTCGGCCGTGTTCTCAAACTTCATGGCCTTGGTCTTGGCGATGAGGGTGTTCATGGAGTCGATGTTCTTCTCGACTTCCGCTTGCAGCGGGTTGGCGTAAGACAATACTGCGTCGCCCACCTTCTTGAACTGGTCGATTGCGAACCACCATGAGTGGCGAAGAATCGAAAGGTCGTCCAAGGTTGCCTTGTTGCGACCCATGATCGAAGCGTGCGCCTTCACCAACTTTTTCGACTTGATGAAGCGGCGATCCGACATCTCAATACCCATGTCGTGATACAGCTTGCCGCGTAGCTCGACCATCCCGTTCTTCACTTCGTCAGACAGGGCGACGTCCCCCAAATCGAATTGCGGGAGTAGAACATCTGGCGTTTTTCCATCGTAATCGAGGAGGTCCCGCCAGAGGCTTTCAGGCACGTAGGATACGATAGTCCGGACAAGGAATCTGTCGAACATGGCAGAAAGAACGTGTGCGTCACGCCCTTCGGGAATCTCGTTCGACGCACCAACCATCGACACAAGCGGTACGTCCAGCATTTCGGTACCGTTCTTGAACTGGCGTTCTTCCATGATGGAAAGCAGCGTGTTCAGGAACGCCGAACCGCCCTTGAACGGCTCATCCGCAAACACCACCTCGAGGTCGGCCATGCCGCCTTCAAGGTTGCGAGTGTACGTGCCGTTCTTGTAGCCTTCGATGGTCACGGGCCCGACAGACTCGTCGCGGGTGGTGTCCTTGCCAATCAACCACCGCCCGTAAGACAGGTCGGTGGATTCAGCAACGGCATCCGTCAGCTTCGATTTGCCGGTCCCGGGCGGGCCGATAAGAACACAATGTTCCCGCGCGGCCAGTGCGACCGAAAGCACCTTCAATTCCTCTCTTCTACCAATCATCGTACTCCTCCTACGTATGTGTGTGATCCCGTCACCAGCACCACGCTGGCGACAGGGTTGTTGCTGTACTCCTCCTGATTATCAAAGAACGGGGAAATGGGTGCAGAAACCACCCCGCAAACCTCCGAGCGGACTCGGGGGTTTGCGGCAGGTTTCTACGGCTTTACTCTGTCCAAAGCCAGATTCGCCAGCCGGTACGCCTCTTCTGTGTCTTCCTCCCGGCTTGAGTCATCGTAACCTAGACAGTTCGGAGCGTCATGTGCACGCCGGAACCGCATACACGCCCCAAACGCCGGAGCGATGCGATTCCAAGGAATCAGACGTGCGTGCTGGCCGTTGGCGAAATAAGAGACGAGAACCGTTGTTCCGCTTCGTACTGAAATCGTTACAACTCTGGGCAGAATGTCAAGAATGAAGTCGCCTTCGCAGACGGACACCATCTTGACCCCATCCTTCTCCCACACGGTTCCCACATTGTAAATCCGAAATTCGCCGGCCATCAGTTCATGCCGTTGGATTTGTTCACTACCCGCATCGGGTCGTCATTCTTGTTGAGAACTACCGACTCGAATGTGTTTCTGCCTATCCTTCTGAGCCCGACCATTCCTTCGTCATCGTAGACGATGAACGCACCGTCCGCCAGGAACGGAGAACAGCACGAACACTTCGGATCGAAGAACAGGGTGGGTACGAATGTCAACATTCGGTCCTCACGAACCTGCTGATCCGCTTCATCCAGATGCACGAAGCAGAACTGACTTCTGCGGGACCAGACCGCTTTCTTGCCGAATACCCTTACCACTTCAGTAGCGAGTTTGGCTTCCGACATCTCTCCAATTTTCATAGTACCTCCTGTGTGTGTTACCGCTTCCCCGATTATCAAAGAGCGGAGGTGCGTAGGGACACCTCCCCGACCCACAACTTGCGTTGCGGGGCGGAGGCGTACCCCTACGGAGGGCTACTGGACCTTGACCACGCGGCGGGACTTCTTGCCTGCCTTGGTGGTAGTCACCATCGACTTGTAGGTAGCGAAAATCATCGCCTTGCTGTTGTCGAAAATGACAGCCGCACCATTCGCCGGGTCTTTGGCTGCGGCCCGGGCCTTGGTGACTGCCGTTTTTTCGGAGTCCCACTCGCCGATAACCTTCCCTGACGGTGCGTACCCCAACCTTACGATGAACCGCTTCGCTTTTTCGCTCATAGTCTGCCTCCTGTGTTGAGCGTTGGAAAAATGTCGAAGAGGGCTTCCTGCTGTCGCCGCCGCCAGTTGGAGCGGGATTCCTGGGCGGTGTACTGCCCCGTTTCCGGTTCCCACGCCTTGACGATGAACTTCTTGGTGTCGTGAAGCGACTGGCCGAGTCCATCGAACAGGAACATCGTCCTGCCTTCGGCCTCGCCCGTGAATACCAGCACGTCGCACCACTCAGGGTCGGGGCCGGGAATGAACGCCCATTCGTTCCGAACCACCGCCTCCGCAACCATCATCGGCACATCCATGGTCGCCCCTTCGTACCTAAATACCGTGCCATCCATACTATCCTCCGTCATTTCAAAGAGCAAATATCCGCCAGCGGCTCTCACCGCATTCGCGCTTAACGCACGAAAGGCGGCCCCCATACTGGGATACCGCCAATCGGGACTTTCTGGTTCCGCCACCAACCGCTAGATGTAAAACGCCTTGAACTGTTCGACGCCTAACCCGTGCGGTCCGCTCTTGACCCAACACTTCAGGAGGGTCTTGGCGGTGTACTGCGGGTACACGTCGAGTACCGCCTGATGGACGGGAGAAATGGTGCCGTCGGAACTGCTCCACTTTTCGCCTGCCCTCATGCGGGCCGCCGCGATCTTCTTGGCGGCTACGAGGGTGGGATTCTCCGTCTTTCCGCTGCCGGACTTCTTGGCGGCTTTCTTACCCGCCGTGGGGATCATCTCCACCTTGGTGGATACCCGCGTGACGTAGATAGGATTGCCGTCATCATCCGTCAGGGCATCGCCGTCATCATCAACGGCCAACGCCTTGACGGGTGAGTAGGTGACTCTCACCGACCCAAGGTCGGCGATGTCGGAGTACTCAGGAGCGACGGTTTCAAAGATACCCGTCAATTCCGTCTCCTTCGCTTCCCGCTGCTTACGGGCCTGCGATCTCGCCAGAGTGGCGCGAATCGCCGCCAGTTCATCAGCGGAGAAGTCGGCAGCATCAAACTTTGCCGCCAACTTCTGTGCTTCCGTCAACTCGGTTTCTACCGCTACTTCCGCGGCGGCTTCAACCTTCTTTTCCGCTTTCTTTTTTCCCATGTGTAACCTCCGTAGACGGGAGGTGGCGGAACCAGATTGTCAAAGAGCATCTAGGCCGCGTAAGCCAGCCTAGCAAATCCTGTACTCTCACCTACAAGCATACACAGCCTTAGACTACCTTGTCAAGCCTTTATTCAACCCCTATTTTTCCCTGTATTTTCAGGCAGATAGCTACCCTTGCAATCTGGCACAATGCTTGCAACGCGAGTGTATACATGCCTTAGCGGAATTGACTTGACTATACAGCGGCACTAGCGTAACCTATTCCGTGAACGGAGGTGATACATGGAAACGACAGAACTGTCTAAAGCGGAATTCGACGGACTCATGCGTACAAATGCTACGGCAATGTCGTCGATTTACGCAGAAAACGTCAAACGGGTGGCCGTCTACGGAGTGCGAATCAAAATCGTCGTGCCGCCCCACCTCAAGCCGACGTCCGTGTATGCGGGACTCCGACGGGCCCGCAGACGACTTGGACTTGACGACAAGGTGGTTATCTCCTTGAAAACCGACATGAACTGCATACTCGTCGGGCCCAACCCTACGGAGGACTTGAAAGATGAGCAACCGAAAGTGTAAAGACTGCGCCCGCTTCGTGTTTGACCCGTCCGGCCGCGCCAGCCCGATGTGCGGCAAGATGGGCAAGCTACTCAGTTCCAACCTCGCACCCACCTGTCCCGACTATGCGGAGTCGTTGGAGCAGGGCGCACCCATGCTCGCCAGCTTCCCTGATTCCGCATGCGCGACATGCGAACATGCGTTCATCTACACCATGCTGCACATCTGCGACGGACTCGGACCGTGGCACAAGGCGGTACGGGAGTGGATGGATACAAGCGCGTCGATGGTGAAGGACCAGCCATCGCTACTTGCCGACTTCAAGTCCGCAGAACAAGAGGAAGCGGGTAGCATCAGAGCGCATGAGGAGACGAGCGTATGGTGCAAGAAGATTCCGATTGAGTTACAGATAAGGCACCCGTTGACCACCATCTGTCCGGTAATGAACTGCGATGGATGGGAGATGCGAAAAGAGCCGGCTAAATCTTCCCCTCCTTCTGCATCTCCCGAAGTTTCTTGAGCGCACCCCGAGCCTGAGTATCTGCGACGTTGAACTCTTCAGCAATGGTGGGAATAAGGCCGGGATCGTCGTCAGTCTTGTTCCCGACCAGCTTGTTCACCCGCTTCATGTCCATATCTGTCCACGTCTTGCGGCCTCCGGGACGCCTGATTACCGATCCACCAGTAGTCTTGGACTTGCGGGAAACCCGCTTCGCCTTCTCAGACCACGGCTTCATCGCTCTGCCGTCCTTGGTGACGTACTTGTCGAGGTCTACACGGTAGGTGCCTGACTCCTTGTCCGTCATTTTCGAGCTTATCCATACGGCCTTCAGGTCGCTCTTCGCCATCAATTCCCGCAGGTCGTCCACGAAGTCCACTTCGTACTGGCGACGGCGTCGCTCTTGTACTTCGCCTTCGATGAGCTTCTTCATCTCCTGCTGGAAGAACGCCCCCTTCTTCGGGTCTTGCATGAGTTCCAACAGCATACGCCGTTCTTCGGTGGACAGTTGCTCAACTTCGGATTCGGACAGCCCTGCAAACCTCGACTTCTTCCTCAGTAGGGCACCAGCCGCACCCGCGATGGTGAGTCCTGCCAGTGCTACGGTTGTTCCTGCTCCCATGATGTCCTCCTTAGAGCGGCAATTTGTAGTTGGAGATTAGCATGTAGCCTTCCCGAGAGTCAATCGGCATCCGTTCAAGGTCGCTCGACTTGTACCTCTTGCGGGAAGCAACGCGGTAGACCCGTAGGCCCGCACGTTGGGCCTTGCCAGCCACGTCGTCAGACCAGCGGGTGTAGCTCATAAACTTGCCCCGAATGTCGGCAAGGATGCGAATGAACCGCACCCAATCCATCTTCCAGTGCCGATAGTACCGACGTACGTCGTTCGGGTTGATGGGCCACGGTGGATCGATGAAATGGAACGTGTCCTTGGAGTCGGCTTCCAGAATGGTGTCCTCGTAGTCGCCCTGCATCAACTCCACGTCTTCGAGTTTGTCCTCCATCGTGTCGAGATTGCGCCGCAATTTCGCAAAGCAAAAGTCCTTGCCCTTGTTGCGCTTCGGGATGGTAGGCCAAAGAATCTGCGAACCGAACACCATCTGCGAGTAGGCCAGCCGGTCGAGTGCGTCCTTCGAGTTGAGAAGGCTTTTCAGCTTCTTCTCATTCGCCCTGATGCACTGCTTCCGAGCCAACTGCTTTCGCAGGCGGCCATCGGCAATCTGCCTCCACACATCGAGTACCTTCGGGTCTTTCTCCCCGATGACTACTCGCTCGACGCCGCAAAGGGCGTGTTCCCAAAAGACGGCCCCGAGGCCAGCAAACGGTTCCGAATATGTGGAGTGCTTGGGGAATAAACGGATGAGGGCGCCGGCCGACTTTGCTGTCGAGCCGGGGTACGAAGCGATCCCCTTCTTGATGATCGGCCGACACCCCATTTGTCACCACCCGCCCGACTAGTAGCAGATCGAGTGAATTTCCTCGACCCGCAGGTTGCAGAACTGAGTGTTGACCGAATCACCGTTCGTGACCACCACCTGGGTGACGATATTGCCCGTTCCGAGGCTCAGGGCGATGGAGCAAAGCGGGTTGTCCACCTTGAAACGGGTGGGGTTGCTGAAGTTGATGTCGGGGAAAGCGGCAGCGAGGGCCGTCGCGTTCAGGGTGCAGGTGCCGCCGTTAGCGATGGCCGCCTCAGTTCCGGTCCATGCCCCGTTGTTGAGGCCCACCACACCGGTCCTCACCCGACTGAAAGCAGTCGGGAAGTTCTCAACATCGGTGTCTTCGGCAGCAGTACCACGCCGCAGGTCTGTGATTGCCGTGGTGTTGCCTGCTACATCGGCATGGTCGGAACCGTCCCCGGCAACATGGGTCGCATGGGTAGCCTCCGTGGTCGCGTCTGCGATGGTCGCCGCAATGAACGCATACGCGTAGACGGACACCGCGTTGGCTCCATCATTGTTGGTGACGAAGACGCTGGTTCCGTCTGCGGCCTTACCCCTCACCACGTCCGTACCTTTGGTCGCCACATTCTTTATGACGTCAAACCACCAGACGGTAGGAGTCCCCGTAAGGCCATGCGCGATAGCCACATTGGTTCCTCCTGCCGCGATCTCCGTTGCTGTCGATTGAAAAAATTCTGCTGCTGTAAGTGCCATGACTTCCTCCTTGAATGGTCGTTCAACTTCTCACGGTGGCAATGTACCAAGGTGTACAAGCCGTGTCAACAGCTATTTCGGCGGCACCACCAACACCTCCACCGGCATCTTGCTGACTGCCTCCTCTATCGCCTCACGGTACATCTGCTCCACCACCTCGGGCGGCGGGGCTTCCGGCTTGTGGGTGACACTGGTTCCGCCTACGAAGGCCGCTCCCGCGAGAAGCGCACCTATGATGTAGGGAGCGAGGGTGCGAAGCCAATGCTGGCGTTCGGTGGACGCTTGAGCCATCTTCTTTTCGTCCTTCTCCTCCTGCTCCTTCCTCACCTGGGCGGTAGTCTCCATGCGGATAAGGGTCTTGTCCATCCGCTCAACTGCCGGCTCGATTTTGTTCACCTTGGTGCGGAGATCCTGCGTGTCGGTGTAAACCCCGTCTATCTTGCCGCATAGCTGATCCTGCACGCCCTTCATTTCCGTGCGGATCTGCTTCGTTTCCTTGTCGCACTCACGTCTGGTAACGGCCTTGTCGTCGCCTGCCATAGCTTACCCCCTGCCTCGGTTCATCACTTTCCGCCACCCTCCGTTTGGTACCGCCAGTACCCCCACATCTTCTTCGCGCAAAATAACCTTTACCTTCGTATGCGTAGGCCCGACCAGCGAGATCCCCATATCGTCGCCTTCAGCAACGGCAAATAGTGGGGATTTGGCGACTGACACCTTCACCTTCTGCCTTGCCGTGCCTCGCCACTCGATGAGGATGGCATAGAGCAGGCCGGATTGGTCCCGGGCCACGTACTGCCCGTTCATCCACCGGTCGATAATGTCTTTCAGCGTCATACCTTCACCCACCCGTTAGCAGGAAACACAGTGTACGTGTCCTCTTCAAAGCAGCCTTCCACGCCTTCTTCTGTTTCGAAGATGTCGCTGACTCGCACAATCGGCATTCTAAAATGCTCAGTCTCCCGCGTCGCCATCTCGATCAGCCGGAAGCTCGAACAGCCCTAGCCCGTCAAGCCCCCCTTTTTTTTGCGTGACCTTCTTGAGGCCGAAGAGGACTACCCCGAGAACAAGCACAGAGCCGCCAAGCCACAACCATCCGTTGTCCTTGCCCTTGCCCTCGCCGATCTTAGGCTCGACCTTCTCTGCGCCCTTGGCCGCCTCGTCCACCTTGTCCATGAACGACTCTGCTTCCTGCTCTGCCTTGAACGCCTTGAGTTTGGCTTTCCAGTTCGGATCGATGGCATCCTGCTTCTTCTTGGTCCATGCGCCAGCAGGCAACTTGATACCCGCCGCCGCCATTATCTCCTTGTTGGACTTGGCAACCTCTGAAGTCCTCCACACCGGACCTCCAAGGTCAAGTCCCTCTTCCACCATGATCATTCCCATGATTCACCTTCCTCTGATTTGCATCCCCGACAAGTCGTGCCCGGAGGACTTGATTGCGGCCTTGGTCTGCCGCCAAATGAGAGCCATGACGCCCGCGGTGACGCCCGCCACTATGAGCAGTCCCCTCATCCGACCTTCTTCTTCTTCTTCGCCAGCCACCAGACCCCACCAGCCCCGATTGCAAGCATGGCTGCGGCACCACCGATGCGCCCCATGCTGACACCGCCGCCGCCCGCGCTGAGCCCGTGCAGGCCGCCCTTGCGATGCCCCTTCTTCACACTGAGAGGGCATTTCACGAACTTCTTGGTCGCCCGCGACTGACATGTCGGCCTGCCCGTCTTCGGATTGGTGAACACCTTGATGCTGCCGAGGTTTACGGTCGCAAGGCCAGACAGCCCGCCGCTCTTGCGACGCTTCTTGCGCTTCTTGCGCTTCTTCTTCGCCCCCGAACACTTGACGAAGAGGTTGGTGCTGGTGCTGCGGCAAGTGGTCTTGCCTGTTTTCGGGTTTTTGAATCGTTTGATCGCCATGGCTCTACCTCCTGTATTCCCAAATCGGGTATTCTTTGCTGGTCGGATACAACCATGATGGCGCACCGTACCATGCTCTGCCTCCCCCTTGAATTTCCAATTCTACCATCCACTTTCCAGCAGGATACCTGCCGCCTGCTGGTTCTTCCATCCGCCAATCCAAAATCTCAGGACTGACTACCTGCTTTTTCGATTTTACCCAATTACTGAATCGTTCACTTGCTTTCTGTGTTTGCGGAGGATCTTCATTCCCTCCGATTTCCTCCAACTCCATTTCGCCCTCCAGCCCGCCCAACCCCCATCGGGCGAACGCCCATTCGGTGTTGAACTTGGCCTGAGCCTTCTTGCACTCCGCCTTGCTGCCCCGCAAAACGACGTTGCCCTTCTCTTTGTTCACCAGCACCCATTCGCCGCCTTCCTTCTTGATCTGGTAGGACGGCTCTGGTTGGCCGTCAAGTCCGTACAGCCCCTGCCCCACCTCGCTGTCCTTGCCTATATCCACGATTGTTACGTTGTCTCCCTTCACCCACTGTGCGGCCTCCTCTTTGAACTCGGCAAGGTTTTTCGCTCGCCATGCTACCCGATTCCCGTTGCTCAACAGGAAAGCGAACATGGGCATAGCCAAATGCTCTTTCATGTCCTCTTCATCATCCCAATCCTCAACATACCGCCAGGCATCATCCTCTTCGTCCTCCCACCTTGTCCACCTTGTCCATTCCCTCTCCCTGTTCCACTCCTCCCGACCCATGCTGGCCATCTGCTTCGACTCGTCGGTGAGGACTTTCAGTTGCTCCTTTTCGCCTGCGGACAGCTTGCCCTTCTTCTTCAAGATCTCCTGCATTTCCGCCTTGATTTTCGCAGCATCATCGTCGTACGCATCGTCCAGCCCTGCGGCCTTCGCCTTCTTGCGATCCAGCCACCACTCGTAGATGTTCCACCCGATCGCAATGGTGCCAAATATGCCGATACCGATGAGGGCTTTCTTCCCGAGGGGAGCAATGCCGGCTTGCTGCGGTTCGAGCTTCGGGGACGGCTGCATAACCACCTTCTTCAGCTTGCCGTTGGTCTTGGCTACTTCGGACAGGTGTTTGGCAGACGTAGCTACTTCCGCACGTACGTCGGAAGCCGGAGGCGGCACCTTCTGACCCGCAGCAACCATGCCGGGAGGAAGGATGATGCGCTGCTTCCAAAACTCGCCCCACACCCCGCCGGTCGCGATGTTGTTGGCAATGAGTTGGAGGGTGCGCTTGCCCATCATGCCGTCACGGTTGTAGCAGTCGATGGACTTCTTCAGCGGGATGCACTCGCCTTTGCAGCCTTCTGCGTCGTGTTGGAAGCAGTACAGTTCCTTGGCAAGAGCAGGGTCGCCTGCGCTGTCGTACGGACTGCTCGGGTGGGTATCCCATTTGTACTTGTCCGTGGACTTGGCGTTGTACTTCATCGCCGCCGAGGTATTCAGCTTGATTGCGTCGAAACTCATGCCAGCTTCTCCCTGTACCAGCCGAGGGTCGGGACCCGGAGCCGGTGCATTTTGGTAGTCTTGTCCTCGCTTCCGCCGTGGCCCCACCACCAGCCCGACACCCGCAACGTGGTCACACTCTTGCCGTGGTTCACGCTGGCAATCTTGCCTACATAGGTGCGCCACCGTCCGTCACTCGGCTTCACCTCAAACTGCACCAACCCTTCATCGTCCAGAGACACTGTGGATATGCTGCCACTCTCGCCCATCGGAACCACGTAGCGAGTCTCGAAACCCTTTTTGAGCAAAAACAGCACCCGTTTGGCGTCTATGGTGTGCATCTTCATCCTCTACACGTTGATAGCAAAATCGACTCGGGTAGTTGGCTCTCTCCCCGGCTCGTAAACAGAGACACCAAGAAACTCAACAACCTTACCGACATCACCCATCGCATTACGCACTTCATCTCTATTCTTCATGCCTACCTCCCCCTCATGGCGTACGCGATGGCAAGCCCGAGCGTGGCTGCGGCTCCGAAGTACAAGGAAACAGGCACGTCCGCGGTGTCGGGCCCGTGGAGTCCCTTCGGGTACTTCTTCATCTTGCGTTCATGCTTTTCCACCCACCGTTCCGCGTCTGCCTTGCTCCACAGGTCGCGGTCGAACCGAATGGATTGTGTGACCATGCCGTCGTGACCATGAGGAATCGCTACCACCAGCGAGATCCCCTCGCCGCGACCGGTGAGGCGTTTGTACCTGAAAGTCTCAGGCCGAAACCTCGAGGGGTCGCGTAAGCGGTGTCGGTACTCGTTGGGAGTAGTGTCCATCTACTTCCCTCGCCCACGGAGTAACACCATCAGCAGCGTCGCCAGCGTTGCTCCGCCAAGCCCCCACGCCCACACTGGCACTCCCGCCACCTTGGTCTGCAAAGCGGCCGGCACTGGCCCCGGCACCGCAACATTGGCGTTGGGCAGTTTCACCTTCACGGCCATGTTCATCATCGCCGCTTGCTGCTCAGGTGTCATGTCCGCCCATTGCGAAGGCGGCACACCCACAGTCTCCTCTACCAGTGCTTCAGCGGCTTCTTCCCGCGATTGGATGCCCTGCTCGGCCTGTACCTGCTGAACGGCTTGCTGTAAGGCCTGACTTGCGGTGAGTGCTGGTTGAACCAGCGCGCTCGGATTCGGGATTGGCGCGACAGCGGTGACAACGGGCTGTGTGGGCAGCGAGACGGGCCTTAGCTGCCCTGTGGGGCGTTGAGGCTTCTGACGGGCCAAGTTGAGCGGTTGAATGGCTTGCTGACGGCCCTGCGGCTTCAAGGGTCGGCCCCCACTGAATCCTTTCTCGATCCTGCTGGCGACACCGGCCTTCCCGCCCAAGGCATCAGCAATGGCGTCCTCCAATTCCGGCGTAATCTCTATCCCGTCCATCACGTGTACTTCCATCACTCCCCCCTCCTGATTCTCAGGTAGTTGCGACCGTTGTAAATAATCGTTGCGAGTCCCGACAGCCCCATTACCACTCCTGCCGCCCGATGACGACGCCCAATATCAAATCCTGCCACACCATGAACGGCCCGAGCAGAAACACATCCACCACCCTTACAGATTGCGCCTTCACTTCGCAATCAACGACTGCTCAACAAGGTCTTTCGCCTTCTCCGACGCAGCCTTGTCCCTCGCCTTCTTGATGTTGACGCCCACCAGTATCGCGATGCCCGCAAAGCCGAGGACGCCAAGAACTACCAGCCCGCCCTTGCCCACCTCACCAAAACCGCCGCTGAGTCCTTCGCTGGCAGCTTCCTTCGCCTTGGCGTAGGAATCGTACCCGCAACGCACCACGCGCCCCTGTTCATCTTCCACGCAATGCGAGGGTCCGGCCCCTCGTTCGATGGTGACAGGACGCAGCCCCGCCAAATCCATGCCCGAAAGACTGCAACTTGCGAACTGTCCACTTCCGTTTGTGCAACCGCTCATTTGTCAACCTCCATCCACCGAGTCATCGGCACCATGTAATCAAATCGCCCGTTGTCAAATACCACCTTCGTCAGCGAGCCCGACTTCCAGTTCCCCGGCTCCGCGTAGGTGAAGAACTCTTGATCCTTCGCTCTCTGCTCACCTATGTCCTTCACCATGAAAAAATGGTTGCCGTCGTTGTTGAGTTGGATGAGGTACATCGTGTTGGCGAAGCGGTTCACGAAGTAGCGTATCCGCTTCGTAGGTCGGCGTGACGCCAGCTTGATGAGTTTGCCTATGTCCACATCTACCCCATTACCGCTTTGGCGGTCTTGCTGAACTGGTTGAACATGTAGACCAAATCGTCCACATTCACCTTCTTCGGTGCGTTGCGATGAAACCACTCCCGAGCCTGCTTCTCGTTGTACTTCTGCTTCGAGTAGTCACCCCGATCCATCGCCGCATCCCTCATGGCTTCCTTGTATCCGAACGCCAACGCGTTGGCCGTGGACATCTTCTCATCCACACTCAGGCCGTCAAAAACCTTTCTGGCACCGCGCCTCATTTCTCCCTCCTAAACCAACGTCCTGATGAACCCGTAAAAGAAACTCCGTCCGCTCTCGTCCTCCATTATGAGGGCATACTTGTAGGTCTTGCTTGCCTTACTGAGCAGCGGAACACTGTCCCCCGCCTCTGTCGGCACAACCACCATGGTCATGGTACCCTTGCCGAAGAACGCGTTGACGGGCCACGGAGCCCACCCTTCAGTGACGTCGTAATCGTTGAAGCGAACCCTTATCGGTCTGTACTCCTTTCCGAACTGGTTTTCGAGTTCAGCGGCGTGAGCCTGCGCCCTATTGTGATTTCGGTAAACAGGCGTCGCACTACCAACAAACTGCCGCAGGCTCGGGTTGTAGTAGATGAACCCGATATGCCAATCGTCCCGCCTGCTGTCAAACTCTTGATACCAAGTTTCGCTCATCGCTACGCCTCTACTTGGTGATTCTCGTCACAAGGCCCCAAAAGAAATCACCCCCGTCCCACCCTTCTATTCCAAGCTGCTTACATCTGGCGAGAGCAGCCTCATCTGTCGGGGGGACCATTCGGAGTTTTTCTTCCTTGCTCGACAGCCTGTCCCTCATAAACGGAAGATAGTGAACTTGCATTTTTACACCCTCAGCTTGTAGGTCTTATCCCAACTCACCCGCGGGTCGGCCATGATCTTGCCGACACGATGGCTCATCCACGATTTCTGATTCAACCACTCCCACCGCTTCTTTTCGGGCCAGTCCATCTTGTCCCCAAGTTCCCGCTTCACCATCTTGGCCGTGCCTGACGGTCCTGCGTTGACTGAGCGGTCAAACAGGATGGCGAGGGATTTCTGCGACTTGAAGTTGTACGGAATGGCCGACTTCTTGAGCATGGGAATGAAGTACAGCTTGATCGCCATGTCCCGTTGAACCTGCTGAAACTCGGGATCTTTGCCCGCCGCGGTGAAGCGTGCAATCCACTCCCCTTTCCAGATGTGAGTGCCGCCCACCGTGTCAACCCGGGGAGAGTACTTGGCATACCCCGTATGGGAACCGCTATCGGGATGCGTGGACTTCTTGCCCTTGCGGTTGGTCACGTCCAACAACTCCTTCCAGTGGGAGCCGAAGATCGACTTGAACTTGGCGGGATTCTTCTCGTACATCGCTTTGATCAGGGGGCCGAGGTTGCCGCCGTCCTGAGTGAACTGGATGAATCCGAACGACAGCCCGATGTGACACGGCTCCGAACCGTTGTACTTGGAGCAGCGGTGGGGCTTGTACCCCGGCAAGGTGTGACGCTCGCTCGGATGCAGGTTCTTGGACGCTCCGGACGGACGCTTTGGCTTGTCATGCCAGCCTTCCCACTCCGCATCCTTCGCCATCGTCCAGTAGTCACCCTCGAACTTAGCCGTGATTTCCCCAAACAGATCCAGATCCTCTTGCGGTACACCCGTCATGGTCGGCTCCTTTCCTCCGCCAGCCTTACGCGATATCAACCAGTACAGCCCGCCGGCCGCGAGCAGCCCACCACCCACCAGCGCAATCTTGCCTCTGCGGGTTCCCCACGTCCGTCGCATCCTGTGAGCAGCAGACTGCACCGCCCGCACCGAAACCATCCTCACTTTGTAGAGATCAGGAAGCCTCATCGTCCACCCCCGGCAATTCAATTTCGCTCTCGCCACCCGCCGTCAACACGTAGATGCGATCAGCGACCCCGATGGAGGTCGGCAAGAACAGCAACAACTCCCATTGCCACAGCAGCAACGCCACCGGAAGCAGGCACGAAACGCTACCCCAAACCGACATACACAGGTCGCAGGAAAACGGCTTTCTCACCAACGCATCAGGACAGAAATGGAGCAGCAACGTCCGCACTGACTGTGCGACGCCTACCGCCCCAATACCACACAGTGCTGCTACTATGGCGAGTTCAAACATCAACTACCTCACGTCGAAAAGCCGCTGCCAGCCGCCGATGGGCCCACTCCTCCAATCCCCTTCAGCTACTTTCACCGGAAGCCCAAGTGCAGACAGAAGAAGCAACCGGTCCGCACCCCTCAAATCCGACAACACGAAGCCTGCTTTTTCTACCGCGAACTTGGCGAAAGTCATATGCAAGCCGACTGTCTGCGCTGCATCCTGCGTCTTATTGAAATACTCCCGCACCAGCACCCTCATCCTCACAAACAAATCCCTCTCAATCGGAATCCAGAACTCACGCCAGTCCGTCGGCCTTCCTGTCTCCGTTTCACCTGCTGGCATTTGTACCCACATTACGTCACCCAATCTCCTATCAGTTCGATGGTCTTGGCGATGCGCCGCACCAGACCCCACCGCACCTGCAGCCCGTCCAGGCCTTCGGTGAATACGGGCTCCTTTTTGTAGGTATGCCGGTCTACCCGCCACGTTACGTACCCAAGGGCCAGCAACGCCGCCACGGTGATGCCGGTTTCCTTTGTGCCGATGGTCTTTATCGGGTTGTCCATTACCTTCCCAACTTCCTCCATCCATCGTCCATCAAGACTACGCCTTCAGCGTACGGTTTGATTACTATCCTGATGGTGCCGGACATGGCTTCCTCTATCTTGGTTACTGCGCCTCGAAGATCAACATCTTCATGGCGAAGCCGTGTCTTCCCCCGGCCAACCAGCTTGCGATACACGGCAGACATTCTGGTCGGGGAACTGTCGTCCCTGAACAGGTCGAGCATGATTGCCGAACGCTTGCCGTCTGGAAGGTCGTCCTCCCGAGCCAACCGGTAATGCTTCACGTTGGACAGCGGGTCCACTAACAACTCCATCGCCTTGACCAGCGACATCTCTTTCTTAGCTACCACAGGGACACCCTCCCGCATACAGCGTCACCAAATAGGTCACACCGTCGTTGGTAGACAGGGCGGCGTACACGCCAAGATTCTGAAGGTAGTACGCATGTGCGTATTCCCTCAGCCTCCGCGCGTGTGCGTTCCGCAGAAATGCTTTGAGGCGTTGCCCATCCATCGTTATGTTCTTCAGCAGTCTTGGTTCTTCACCACTCACCATATTCTCCGTTTTGTCCGCAGTTGACGCTTCTTCTGCCTGACGGCCTTGCGCCAATCGTAAAAGAGGTCTATCCCTATGTCGAGAAGTTCCTTCGCCCCGACACTCAGGAAGGTGGTTGCAACCACCAGTTGCACGGTATCCAGAGGTCTATTTTTGCTTTCGGACATGGCGATAAACCCCCCATCCGACTGCTCCGATGAGGACTGCCCCGCCTGCGTATGCCGTAGCCTTGCCCACCGGAATACTCGCTGACGCCAAAGACTTCTTTTTCTTCTTCGCCTTCTTCTGCGCCGACGAAAGATTGCTCCCCACCGTTTCGCTGGTCGGGTCATAGTACTGGATCTTCTTGTACTTCTTGGTCTTCCGCTTGTCGTGCCAGCCCTGCCCGAGTTCCGCAGGGTGAATCGGCTCGCCAGCCTCGTCCACCGGCATATCCGCAGTAGCCTTCTCCCCCTTCTTCTTGCTGCCGCACACCGAACTCTTCAGCTTGCCTGTTGCGAACTTCGTCCCGTAGGCCGCAGCAGGAGCACCAGCACCCCCGGCCGCAGACCCCATAGCCCCGGACGCAGCCGCGGTCACGTACTGGCCCGCCTGACTCATCAACACGTCACAGTGCATGAATCCGAGCGCATCACCCGCCATGTCCACCACATCCTTTATCGGGTCAGGCAGAATGTCTGTTACGCTCCCTACGAGCTTCGATGCCCCATCAACCAGCCCACCGAGCGAAAAGCCCGCAAGACCGCCAAGAGCCTCGAATTTGCTGTTGAACGGCGTAGTGACAAGCCGTGCAGGTTCTTCCTTCCGAATCTGGTTCAGCTTGTTCAAAGACCGCCTGAACAGCGGATCTGACGGGTCCACATTCCGGGTAACGCCTGTGTGATATGAAGCGATGGCCGACAGCCGCTCTTTCTTCCAGCGTTCCTTGGTACGACCGAAGTTCGCCTTCATCAGCATGATTTCCTGCTCGCCAGCCGCGAGTATCGACCTGATGGCGGCCTCGGCAGGACTGTCGCCCGCCTGTTTCACCGCTTCCAGCATATCCAGAAATTCAGCTTGGCCGTTGGCGTTGTAGAACATCCGAAGGGCGAGTAGTGCAAGCTCCGCATTCTGCTTGCTCTTGAAGAGGTGCCACATCCCCGACGCAGCCAGTTCTAAAGCCTGCCGACCGATGCCCCGCTTGATGGCGGATTCTGCCAGCACCAAATCCTGAATGGCGGCTTCCATTTCACGGTTGCACCGTACTGATGCACCCGTCGCTATTTTGGATCGCTTGTCGGCTACTGCGCGATACTTCCCACTGTCCCGGTGACGAAACACTGTCCCGGCGGCGAGCAATTCATCACCAAGGTCTTCGAATACTGCAATATGTTCGACCATAACTTAGACCTCTTCGGCATCCTTCTTGTCCTTCCAAGTCTTGAACGCAATCCCGAGAGAAATAGCAGCAATGGCGGCACCCACGCCATAAAGCAACCACGGAGTCCCGGTCCCGGGCGCGGGGTCCAGACCCACATCTTCCCGCAAATGGTCAGGCACCGCTTCCTCCTGTCCCGCATCCACCGCGGCCTGAGCCTCCTCAGGCGTAACTACCGGAGTCAGCACGGTTACGGCATCCCTCTTGGCCTGCATGTCGGCAACCACGTCTTTCTGCTTCTTGATCAGCATTTCGGACACGATCTTGCCACCCAACGCCTGATATGCCTTCGTCAGGTTGAGCCAGTTCTTCCACACCGCCTTCGGCTGACCTTTCTGCGCCGCAAGGAATGCCACCCTCCCGAGCAGTTGAGTTGCCGCTCCGGACGCCGCCTTCATGTCCGACTTGATGTTCGCCTCGGAGTACCGGCCCCTGAACTCCGCCTGCCTCGCCGCCCAATCCACGTTGACCTTCTTCGCCATTGCCGACGGAGTAAGCCCACGCGACTGATCCAACGCGACAGGAGCCTTCGCCGCCAGCATCGCCCTCACACCGTAAATGAGAGCCTGCACGTACCACGAAAGCTGATCGTCGGTCAGTGCGTCAGTAGACCCGCGAATCTTCCACAGGTGGGCGACAATCTTGTTGGTTTCCTTCGCCTCTGCAATCCCTTCGGACTGAAGCTGCATGGCGAGTTGTTTCTTCTTCGCTCCCTTGGCTTTCGCTTCAGCAATCCCCTTGTCCAGCACCTGAGGAGAGAGGAAGGCGTACTTCTTCGCCG
>CAZLEO010000031.1:0-23393 GCA_964558555.1 uncultured Rickettsiales bacterium
TCGACGCCGCCTCCCTCATCGACAGCGTCTCCAACCACGTCCCCGACGAGGAGCCACCCCCCGAGGAGGAGGAGCCCCCCGAGGAGGAGCCGCCCCCCGAGGAGGAGGAGCCGCCCCCCACCTCCTGGTCCGAGGTGTCTCATTGGGCCAACTCCCGCCACCCCTACCGCAACAACTCCGAGCTCTACTGGATCATCGACGCCTCCGGCGCCTCCGAGATGCGCGTCCACTTCGACTGGCTCGAGGTCGAGCAGGGCTACGACTACGTCTACCTCGCCGACCGCGAGGGCAACATCCACGCCACCTACACCGGCAACCTCGGCTCCTTCGTCTCCGATCCCATCCCCGACGACGAGGTCGTCGTCTGGCTCGTCACCGACTACTCGGTACGCGACTACGGCTTCGACATCTCCGCCTACAGCTGGAAGTAGTCCCCCCTCCCTCACCCACTCGCCTCGCCCACCCACCGTCCGGAAATCGAACCCACCGTCCGGAAATCGGTCGGTCTGCCCAAATCTCAACCCGTGTAATGCGGAGACGTGGCGCGTTTCGACATGTGGCACGGCAACTGCAGACAGCGAGGGTGTGGGCGGGCTTCCATTGGGGGAAGCACGCCACGACGCCACGGCGCCACTGCGCCACGCCTGAAAGGAGATTGGGATGAAGGTACGGGAAGACCGGATCGCTTCGGACGTGGTCGAAAGCGCGTTCAGGATTCATCGAGCGCTTGGACCGGGTCTACTGGAATCGGTGTACGAGACGTTGCTGGCGCATGAACTGGAGGGGCTGGGTCACTCGGTTCAACGCCAGGTGCCAGTCCCGGTTCGCTACGGCCAGGTCGTCTTCGACGTTGGTTTCAGAGCGGACGTGGTCGTCGAGGGTCGGGTGATCCTGGAACTCAAGGCGGTCGAGAAACAGCATCCCGTCCATTCCCGGCAGCTCCTGACGTACTTGAGGGCAACCGATTTGAGACTCGGCATGTTGTTGAACTTCGGCGAGATCCGCATGAAGGACGGGATCACTCGCGTCGTCAACAACCTCCCCGAACACCCGTGACAGCCCTTCCAGTCTGCCCTGTCCCCGTGGCGCCGTGGCGTCGTGGCGTCGTGGCGTGATTCTCCCAGTCCATCGGGTGAACTCGTCTCCGCCCTTCTCTTTGCACCTTGTTTGGAACGTCCCCGCGCTACCGACCGGTAGACTTTCACCCATGGTAGCCGCCCCGAAATCCACCTCCGACGTCCGCGAGCGCATCCTCGTCGAGACGGCCAAGCAGTTCGGGCTCAAGGGGTACTCCAACACATCGATCGATGCGATCGCGTATGCGGTGGGCATCCGCAAGTCGTCGCTGCTGTACCACTTCCGCACCAAGGAGCTGCTGCGCGAGGCGGTGATGCGACGCATGCTGGAGGTGTGGAAGGAGGAGATCCCGCGGCTGCTGACGTCGTCGTCGGACGGCGAGGACCGGTTCGAGTCCACCATCGAGGCCGTGGTCGATTTTTTCGTGAGCAACCCCAACCGCGCGAGACTGTGTGTCCGCGAGTCGCTGGAGCGTCCCGAGGAGTTTCGCGCCCTGATCCTCGAGCACCTCGGCCCCTACCTCGCCCTGGTCACCGACTACATCCGCTGGGGGCAGCGCGACCAGATCGCCCACGGGGACGTGGACCCCGAAGGCTGGCTGAACCACGTGCTGAACATGATCGTGGCCATGGTGGCCTTCATGCCGGTGTCGTCGGCGTTCCCCCCGGGTGAGTACGAGCAGGCCCTCGAGCGGCAGAAGGCCGAGCTGGTCCGGATGACGCGGGTGGCGCTGCTGGTGGACCCCGCGAACCCCACCTGATCGGAGCCGACCTCGGCTCAGCCGCGAACGGCCACGTAGTTGACGTGCCGTCGGGCGCCCTTGCGGGGGTGATGCCAGCGGTACTCCCCGAAGGGGGACTTCTCCATGCGGTACTCGAAAGCCTGGTCTCGTTCTTCGGCCCACACCGCGAGGACTCCGCCCTGCTTCAGAGCGGTGTGGTAGCGGCGCAGCGCGGCGTGGCCGTAGAGCGGATCTCCGGCCTTGTGCAGCGCGCCGTTGGGCCCCTCGTAGAGATCGAGCATGATCGCGTCCCAGCGGACCTTGCCGCTGCCGACGACGCGGCTCACGTCAACCACCTGGAGCTCGACCCGCGGATCGTCCAGCGCGCTGTCGGACAGGTCGGCGACCGGCCCTCGGCACCACTGCACCACCTGGTCGTTGAGCTCGGCCACGGTCACGCGCGCCTTGTCGGGCAGGAGCGTCAGCGCCTCGCGGAGCGTGTACCCGAGGCCCAGTCCGCCGATCAGCACCCGTGGCGCGGGCCGGTCCGCGATCACGCCGCAAGCCAGCTGGGCCAGCGCCTCCTCCGAGCGGGTCGAGTGGCTGGACATCAACACCCGCCCGGCAATCGTGATCAGCGCGTCGCGGTCCCCCCGCCGGCGCAGCTCGAGGGGCCCCTCGGGGGTATCCATGGTCTCGACGGTCTTCCAGGGCTGTCGCATGAGCCCGTGTATAGCACGCCGCTGGCGGGCTCACCGGGGAAGATCGCCGCCGGGCGCCGGCTCAGGGGTCCTCGCCCAGCTCCCCCGCGTGCTCGTCCACCCAGTCCAGCCGCCCCACCAGCCACTCCTCCAGGTAGGTCACCTCGTCGGCGTACGTCGTCCGTTCGTCCCAGCCGGGGTAGTTGAGGTGGGGCAGGTCGTCGATCCACTCACCGAGAACGGGCCAGCGTTCGAAGTTGCGGGCCTGGGCCTCGTCGAGGTACGCGGCGGTGGCCGTGATGTCGGCGAGGAGGCGGTCGGTGGCCAGGGTGTCGGCGCGGGCTTCGGTCCAGCGTTCGTGCCAGCGCTGGCAGTACGTGGGATCGTCCACCAGGCGGGAGAACCAGAAAGCGTCCACGTGGCGGTAGAGCCAGCCGTCGGGCTCCTCGGTGTCGATCGCATTGTATCGGCTGGTTCGGTCGCGATGTCTGCACGTCCCGCGATACCATGGAGACCTGAGGGGAGCAGCCATGACCATCCGAGTGGACCGAGCCGTGATCCACGGCCCCTGGATGAACCGGATGTACACGCTGATCGCGGCGGACGATGGGCTGTTCGTGCTGCACACGGGCCCGGCGGTTCGCGTGGGCTTCCGCGCCAGCGGGGCGCTGGCGCAGGTGGCCGCGGACAAGGTCGTCGATCGGGGGTTGCGCAAGATCATCGCCGCAGAGGACGCGGTCACGGCGTCCGGTCCCGAGCAGGCCATGGGCGCCTCCCGCCACAGCCGGTTCGTGCCCTATGGCGACCTGATGGAGGTCGAGTTCCGGGCCAAGGGATCGATCTTCGCCGGCGGCTTCCCGGTCCTGCGGGTGCGCACGGCCGGCGACAAGCTGAAGTTCGTGTTCAAGTACCACGAGCTCGCCGACGTGCAGGAGCTCGCGGACTGGCTGGCTGCGCTGGAGACCTCCCGGTCCTGACTACAGCAAGAAGATGTTGGCGCGCGCGCACGCGCGCTCCATCTCGTCGGGCCACAACCCCACGGCGACCTCGCCCACGTGCGCCGTGCGCAGGAAGAACATGCACAGCCGGGACTGGCCGATGCCGCCGCCCAGGGTCTGGGGCAACTCCCCCGCGAGCAACATGCTGTGGAACCGCCGCTCCCTCCACTGGGGAACGCCCCGGAGGTCGAGCTGGCGCTCCAGCGCGTCCGCGTCCACGCGGATTCCCATGGACGAGATCTCGAACGCGCAGTCCAGAACCGGGTGATGCAGCAGGATGTCGGCGTTGAGGCCTCGACCTCCGTCGGGCCGGGGTGTGCTCCAGTCGTCGTAGTCCGGCGCGCGGCCGTCGTGGGGACGTCCCTCGGGAAGGTCCGCGCCCACGCCCACGAGCAGTACGGCGCCGTGCTCGGCACAGATCCGGTCCTCCCGCAGGGCCGGCTCCAGATCGGGGTAGCGGGCGGCCAGCTCGTCCGTGGTCACCATCGTGAGCCGGTCCGGCAGCACCGGGCGGATCCCCGAAACCTGCGAGGCCACGTGGAATTCCGTGCGACAGATGACGTCGTAGACGGAGCGTGCGGTGTCGACCAGCGTCTCCAGGGTGCGCTGGTCGGGGGTGATCACCTTCTCCCAGTCCCACTGATCCACGTACAACGAGTGCAGGTTGTCCAGGTGCTCGTCGGGCCGGATGGCGTTCATGTCGGCGTACAGGCCTTCACCCGGTGCGTAGCCGTAGCGGGCCAGCGCCAGCCGCTTCCACTTGGCCAGCGACTGCACGATCTCGGCGCGGGCGTCGCCCATCCCGCGGACCTCGAAGGCCACGGGTCGTTCCACGCCGTTGAGATCGTCGTTGATGCCCGTCCCGGACCTCACGAACAACGGCGCGGACACGCGCTCGAGATTCAACGACCGGGCCAGGTTGACCTGGAAGAAGTCCTTGATGTCCTTGATGGCGCCCTCCACCTGTCGAGTATCGAGGGTGGGGGTGTAGCCGCTGGGTAGCCTCAGGTCGTGGGACATGGTCCGGGCCTCCGCAAGGGACGACGAAGGGTAGCACGAGCCCACTGGCGGACTCAGAACTCGATGGGCGGCAGGCAGGGCTCGACACGTACCGTCTCGCCGATCACCGGGAGCTCGAAGCGTTGCAGCCCGCCATCGCGAGATACGAGCCATCGCAGCGACGGATCCTCCAGCGGCACCTCGAACGTCGCGGTGACCACCGCCGGCCGCCCGTCGCCGGTGACCTCGTCCACGTGGACCTGCATCGGTCCGCGGCGGATGACCTGTCCCACCTCGAACGGCGGATCGGCGCCACGGAGGATGGCCTCGGTGGGGATCTTGAGGAAGCCGCCCTCGGATTGCAGACGGAGACTTCGATCGTCCAGGCGGGTGATCTCGGAGGTGGCCAGGGAGTGGGTGAGGACCACGCCGCGGCGGAACACGGGTTCGCCGCGGCCGGCGCGGATGAAGGCGGGGTAGGCGGCAAAGAAGAACGCGCCGTTGACGAAGACGAAGTCCTGGTCGGCGATCTCGGGCCCGGCGGGGAGGTGGCGGTCTGCGGTCTCGAAGACCCGCGACGCGGCCCACATGCCCACGGCCTTGACCGGGAAGAGCAGGGGGGAGACGACGAGCTGGAGCACGAGCATGACGGTCAGCAGGCGCCCGGGGAGGGCGGGGCCGGCCTCGGTGCGGCCCAGCGCCTCGGCCCAGCAGGCGAGCAGCCCGGCGGCGCCCAGCCCGACGAACACCAGCAGGCGGTCCATGGGGAACGACGCGCAGACCGGGATGGCCGCGAGCACCATGCCCAGGCTCCAGAAGCGGGCCAGGGCGCTGTCGCGCAGCAGCGGCAGCCAGGCGCGCATCAGCAGGGAAACGAGCACAGCCGCGATGACGGAGAAGCCCAGCTGGCCGATGCGCGGCAGCCCGAGCCAGATGTCGGAAGGGAGCTGGTACCAGCGCGCCGCGAGCAGGATGGGGGTGCGTTCGACCACGGCAGTGACGAATCCCAGGGACGTGGGGGAGACGTAGGAGTCCGCCCCGGCGGTACCGTAGTCGAGCGCGTGGTAGGCCGCGGCCCAGGCGACGCCGACAGCGGCGTAGGGGACCAGTGAGATCAGTCCGCGTCGACCGCCCCGCGGATCGAGGAACAGCGCGTACGCGAGCAGGTATCCGCCCACCGCGAGGGCCGCCTCGCCTGCCAGCAGGGCCAGCGCGAAACACGACGCAGCGGCGGGCATCGCCCAGGCACGCCCCTGGCCACGCCAGCGGTGGTGCGCCAGCAGCGCCAGCAGCCCGAACACCAGCGCCACGAACACGTTGCGGTTGGCGATCCAGGCCACGGAGGCGCCGTGGGTGTCCTCCAGCGCGAAGAGCAGCCAGGCCAGGACGGCCGCGGGGGTCGCGCCGTGCAGGCCGCGGAACAGGGCCAGGGCCAGCAGCAGCGTGGCGATCATCCACCCCAGGCTGTGCAGGTGCATCAGCCACACGGCGTCCGGCCACAGGGCGTAGTCGAGCAGGTGGGTGGCCATGGTCAGGGGGCGGAAGAAGCGCGCCTTGATGTCCTCCGGCGCCCACCACGGCAGCAGGCCGCGCTCCTCCTCGAGGGCCTTGAGATCCGGGTCGCCGTGCAGGAACGTGAATCCGTCCAGCAGCGGGTGGCCCATCGGGACGTCCAGGACCGGCGGCAGGTCGATCTCGCCCTGCCACGCCTGGATCGACACCTTCTGCAGGTAGTCGTCGGCCATCAGGCCGAAGCCCAGGGTCGGCAGCGACAGGGCGCACACCAGGACCGTCGCCCAGATCGGCGTCGAGGGGTGGGCGAGCAGCGCGGGCAGCCTGGACGACACGGGGGACCTCCCGGGGCGATCCGATTCTACATCGTGGCCTGGCACGGGCGAGGCGCGCCGGGATATCCTCGGGTCGATCGGGGAGGCGAGGCATGAACGCGAGTCGGATGATGTGGGCGGCCGGGATACTCGGAGCCGTGGGGCTGATCTGGCTCAGCTGTGGCGAGTACGACTCGAATCCGGGCGGGCCGTGGGACGACGACACCGGGGACGACGACACGACGGCGTCGGACGACGACGCCACACCGGGCGACGACGACACCGAGCTGCCGCCGCTGCCGTGCGACGACCACTTCAGCGTGTTTCCCGACCCTGCCGAGGACGGCGGACCTGTGGCCGTGTCGGTCACCGACACCACGCCATACGTCTACGTGGACCTGGCCGTGTCCGGCGATGGCGCACCCACCACCACCTGGATCGGCGTCACCGGCGAGGGGCCGTGGACCTGGTCCTGGAGTATCACCGGCCATGCCCTGGGCCAGCTGGACATGGAGTTCACCGCCGATGAGGGGGCCACGCACGTCGCCTCCTGCAGCGTGTGGGTGGTCACGGGCGGCGGTCATGTGGACGACGACGACGACACGGGCCCCTGCGAGCCGGACTGCGCGGGCACGATCTGTGGCGGCGACGACGGCTGCGGCACATCCTGCTCGGGTAGTCACCGCACGGACCACGGCGCGGTCAGCGACTGCCGCAACGGCGAGGACTGTGGCTGTGGCGTCCCCGACAACACCAACATGGAGTGTACGAGCGGCGGCCTGTGCCGCATCCGGTGCTCGTGTGACTGCCTGCCCCCCATCGACCGGGACCCCGCCGACGTGGTCGCCCTCGACCGATCGGGCTCCTGCGAGCTGATCTTCCGCGACTCCGGCGATCCCACGGTCTGGGACTACGACAACGACGTGTCCCTGTGCCCCCTCGACCACGACCCCGTGGGCGCGGACCGCTGCACGGAGTGTCCCCCCTGCCACCGCGACCACCCCCCCGGCTGCGACTGGGACGCGTACTGCACCTGCACGGACGAGCGCTGGTACGACGACTACAGTTCGGAGTGTTGCGCGGCTGGCGCCGAGTACTGCTACTGAGCTGCGCGCCAGCCCTCGATCGCATCCCCGGCCGCGGCGTTCCAGGCGTGATCCTGCTCGTTGCCGTCGTCCCCCGGCGGCCCGGGCGGGTTGCCATCGTACATGGGGTGATCGAGGAAGATCGGCAGCGAGACCATGTACGAGTAGCCGAAGTCCGAGGTCACGAACACCGCGCCCTCGGGCATGTCCTGGGTGGACGACCAGGCGGCCAGCACGGAGAGGTAGTCCTCGTAGGCCAGCCCGCTGCGGTTGAGCGTACAGGCGTGGGCCGCGGCGTCCTGGACCAGGATCTCGAACGTGTTGCCGTACGACGTGAACTCGCCGACGAGGGTCAGCTCGTCGTGGATGGTGGCGAAGGCCATGTCGATGTTCGCGTCGGCGGACACGTAGACCTTGAGCTGCTCCTCGGAGCCCACGGAGGGATCGGCGACGTAGAAAAGCACGGCGCCGCTGTAGGTGGTGTACGGCTCGGTGGTGATGATGGCGCGGTCCACCTGGACGAGCTGGCCGTAGTAGGGCGACTGCTCGCCGTTGAGGTCGGCCTCGTCGGCCAGCGTCGTCACGGTCACCACCTGGGCGGCCTGGTCGGGCGGCACCCAGGTCAGGGCGTAAGCGAGCAGGGCCTGCAGCGCGTTGGCCCCCACGTAGGACACCGCGCCCAGGGCCTCGATGGTTTCGATGGGGCGCGCCGCGACGATGTTGGAGGCGGCGCGGGAGTTCAGGCCGGCCTCGTCGTCGAGCTGCGACTGGGAGGCGTTGTTGGCCACTTCCAGCACGGCCGCGGCCTCGTCCTCGGTGAACGCGACCCCGTCGACCACGTGGCCCGGGTCGCCGCAGGTGAGGTCGGACTGCACGAATGCCAGCAGGTCCTCGGCGGCCGAGCTGCCGAAGTAGGAGTAGGCGGCGATCTCCTCGCAGTCCACGCCGTCGTCGCGGGTGTCCGAGTCGGTGCAGCCGGTGCAGATCAGGCCCGCCTGGCAGGCGTCGGCGTCGTTGATGGCGTCCTCGCAGATGCGCGAGTCGAAGACCTCGCGGCATCGATCACAGTCCATGGTCTCGAAGAACTCCATCACGCAGTCCAGATCGTCCTCGCTGAAGACGATGCCCTCGATGGTGCACCCGCCCGCGCACTGGCCGTCCTGGTCGCAGGTCTGTCCCTCCGGGCAGGTCCCACACGCGCCGCCGCAGCCGTCGTCTCCGCATGCGCGGCCGTCGCACGACGGCGTGCACTCCCCGTCACACGGGTTGGCCTGCACGTGCTCGTACAGGTTCTGGGCGGCGGCCGGCCCGAAGTAGGAGTAGGCCTCGATCTCGGCGCAGTCCACGCCGTTGCCGCGGGCGTCGCCGTCCTCGCAGCCCGTGCAGCTGTTGCCCACCTGACAGGCGTCGGGGTCGTTGATGGCGTCCTCGCAGGTGCGCGAGTCGAGCACGGCGCGGCATGTGTCGCAGTCCATGGTCGTGAAGAACTGTACGGCGCAGGACGCCTCGTCTGCCGGGAACTCCAGCCCCTCGATGGTGCAGCCGACGTCGCCCTCCTCGGGGTCCTCATCCTCGCCGCCCTCTTCACCCGCCACGGGACAGGCGCCCTGTAGATCGGACCAGGCATTGGAGGTGAAGTACGAGAACGCCGCGAACTCGGTGCACGTCTGGATCGTGTCGATGGTGTCGGCGTCACCGCAGCCCGAGCACGAGTTGCCGCGCACGCAGGCGATGGGATCGTTGAACATGTCCTCGATGACCGACGATGAGATCACGGTGCCGTTGCCGTCGGCGTCCAGCCCGAAGTCGCAGCCCGCAGACTGGATGTAGGCGATGCCGCACGCCAGATCGAACGTGTAGGTGCCGTTGAGCTGGCTGGTCTCGTGGATCGTGGAGTCGCAGACGCCGGGGACCTCCTCGGCGGCCACGGAAGCGACCTCGGCCTCGCCATCGTCCTTGCTGCAGCCCGGCAGCGCGAGGATCATCGCGAGCGCGGCCAGGACAGATACGACCGCGAGAATTCGGGGTGGGTTCATTGCGGTTCCCCTCTCGGACCCGCCATCGCGGATCTCCGCCGAACCTATCACGCGTGTCCGTGGGCGCGAAGAGAATTGCTGGCGTCAGAAGCCGCCGATGGCCAGGGCCCAGTCGGAAGGGTAGGGGGCCGTCCAGGTCTGGAGGTCCGGGGACAGGGGGCCGATGTCGATCTCGGCGTGGTCCAGCATGGTGTCCACGGCCACCGCGGCGAGGGCGCCGGGCGCGGAGGTCAGGTCGAGGTCGACGGTGGCGGCGTCCTCGACGTACACGAGGTAGCCACCGTGGTCGGGGCGCCGCAGGCAGAGCCCGTCGGTGATCTCGTTGCAGCGCACGAGATCGGTGGCGAAGCGGCCGGCGAAGAAACGGGCGTTGGTCTTGATCCACTCCGGGTGGGGGTAGCGGTGGCTGAACCCCTCGTCTGGATCACCGCCGGCGCCGTCCTCGAGCAGGTAGCCCCAGATGTTGGCCGCGCCGCCGGCCATGGTGGAGTGGTACAGGCCGCGGCGGGTCATCTCCTCGGTGTAGTCCTTGTCGTGCGTGCCGCGGACGCGGAAGCGGTCCTCGGAGAACGTGGGCTTGTCGGGGCGTGCGTCGATGGCCGCGGCGTAGACGTCGTAGTCGGGCCGGTGGTGCTCGTAGCCCGAGTAGTCCAGGCCCTCGTAGAGCTGCTCGCTCGAGTGATCCGTGCCCTCGTTGGGGCCGGCGCTGCGGCCGCCGAGCAGGTGGGGCCAGCCCAGCAGGTCGTGCAGGCCGGTGTGCCAGGAGGCCAGCATGTGCTCGGTGGTCCACTCGTCCAGGTCGAAGCCGTAGCCCAGGGTCCAGCCGGGTAGGGGGCCGAGGCGCGCGGCGATGTACCGCTGGATGCGCTGGTCCTCGACGCCGCCGATCCCCCACTCGCTCGGCGTCATGTCGTGCTGGTCGTCGCCCCAGGCCCACATGTGGACCATCCCACCGGCGGCGTGGGTCGCGCGGATGAGGATCTCCAGCGCCTCGAACGTGCGGCCGTCGGGCTCCGGACCGGCGACCTCGTTGCACTCGTCGTGCTCCAGATCGGCCCATCGACAGAACACCGGCACGTGGAAGCCGGTGAAACCGTGTTCGACGAGGTAGGTCTGGACCACCTCGTCCACCCAGCCCCAGTCGTCGTACCAGTAGTGGGGCCCGGGGAGCATGACCAGCTGGGGTACGAACGCGCGCTCGCTGCCGCCGAACACCCAGGCGTGGCCGCGGCTCTCCACGAAGCCGTCGGCGCCGGGGTTGGGGTCCATCCACACGGTGCCGGTGAGCCCGTCCAGGTCTGGATCGTCGCTGCTGGACGTCCAGCGCCACAGCCCGGTGCGCGTGCCGGTGAAGCGGAAGTTCCACGCGTCGTCGCCGGCGTAGAACATCTGCGTGGTGCGGGTCTCGCCGGAGTCGTCGTGCACGAACGTGACGGTGGCGACGAGGTCGAACACCACGCCCTCCCAGGTGGGATTGGTGTACGACCACTCGAGGGTGGGGGACCAGACCGTCCCGGTGACGTCGGCCGGGGCCACGGTGTCGTCGTCATCGCCGTCGGTCGTGTCGTCGTCGTCGTCGGCCATGCTGGAGTCGTCGTCGTCGCTGGCCGCGCAGTCGTCGTCGTCTGCGACCTCGTCCTGGGCGCAACCGAGCGCGAGGACGAGGAGCAGGGCTGCAAGCCGGCTCCCGCGTGAGGATCGGGTGGTGATCATGGAAACGTCCTCCCGGCGGAGAGCCTATCGCCACGAGCTGCGCTGTAGCCACTTAAATTACATTACATGCAAGACAAGAAAAGTTTGTGGTAGCTTGGCGCCGTGGAACCTCCAGCCCGACCGCCAGCCACTGCCCCGGATTCCGAGGTCGCGGATCCCGTGATCTCGGTGGTGGAGGACCTCGAGCAGCGGCTGGTGCCGCGCACGGAGGACATCGACCAGCTGGTGATGATCGCGCTGCAGATGTACGCGCCCCGGATCGCCGACCGGGGCCGATCCCTCATCCGCCGGTGGCGCGCCAACGGATGCACGGATCCCGATCTCGACCTGGCCGAGGGCCTCCTGGCCGTGGCCGGTGCGTCGTCGTCGGTGATGCGCCGGCTCCAGGCGCTGGAGGACGTCTCCGCGTCTCAGGCAGCGGCAGAGGCCGTCAACCGCGTGTTCCGTGGCGAGATCCGCGCGGCAGCCGAGCTGGCCCAGGCCCACGGCTGGTTCCTCGACGACCCGGACCTCACCGAGCCCCTGAGCCTGGTGTTGTTGAGCGTGGCCATGGACGGGGAAGCCGAGCGGGCCGAGGTGATCCTGCGCGCATGGAAGCGTCGGTGGCCCGGCATGGTGCCGGAGAAGGTGGTCAGCGCCCTGCAGTGCGAGGCGCGCGTGGCGTACTTCCAGAAACAGTACGGGCGCGAGCTCACCACATTGCTCGACGCGTCGGCCCTGGCAAGCCGAAGCGGCCTGAACGCCGCGACGGTGTTCGTACAACCGGCGCTGGCAGGTGCGTACCTGCACAACGGTGAGATGAGACAGGCCCGGAAGATCATGGGGAGCTGGCCCGCGCCCGGGGACGGAGACGGCAGCCCGTTACAGGCACTGCATGACATGGTGCGAATCGATGCGCAGCTGCTGCAGGAGAGGTACGACGAGGCCTGGGACACCGCCCGCCGGTATCTCCGCTTCGGCGCGTCCATGCAGAACGTGACCCTGATGGCCGAGGGCCGGTTCTACTGTGTGCTCTCCGCCCCTGCTGAACGATTCCACGAGGAATTGCAGGCGTACAGACGCCTGGCGTACCGGCACCAGCTGAGGAGGCACCTCGAGCGGTTGAAGGTGCTGGAGGTGTGGGTCGATGGGGGGGCCAGCGAGGTGAGGTCGGCCCGCGTCAAGGTCACGATCCGAGGGCAATCGCGGACGTATCCGGCGATCCGGCTGTGGTTGCCGGACATGGAGTGGGTGGGCTCCGTACTGTTCGTGGACCGGATACACGGATGTATACACATCGGTGGGGGTGGTCCCCATACACTGACTCGTCGCCGCGTATTGCAGCGAATGCTCGATGCGATCCTGGACAGCGAGGACCACACCCTCCCCATCGAGGACCTGTTCGCCAGGCTCTGGAGCGAGCCGTTCGACCCCGTGGCACACGAGGGCCGGATCCACGTGAACGTGCACAGGCTGCGGCGGTGGTTCGAGGAACACGGGGGCGGGGGTTCGCTGATCGAGGTGTTCGACGGCTGGATCGGTCTGAGCGAGGACATCAGTGTATGTGTGCTCGAGATGGACGGAGCCGGCACACCGGAGTTGCCTGCGACCCCGCTTCACGAGCGAATCGTTCAGTGTCTACCGACGCAAGGCACGCGGTCTCCGGCCGAGCTTCAACAGCTGCTCGGAGTCAGCCGCTCGCAGATCAACAGGAACCTGCGCCACCTGCTGTCCCGGGGGCGTATCGAACGACACGGCGCAGGGCGAACCACGCGCTACTCCGCCGTGGGAGGAGAGTCGAGATGAACCGCTTCGGGTATCCGGACGCCATGAAGTTCGTAGCAAGTATGTTCGTGGCAGGAATATACACCTGTACCCTGATTTCCGGCCTTGGATGCTCGTCCGCTGCCGGGGACGATGACTCGGCCGTGGGAGACGACGACATCGCGGATGACGACGACGCGACCGGGGACGACGACGACGACGACGCGACGGGGGACGACGACACCACCGCCGCGGACGACGACGACGACGCCACGCCCACCGAGGACGACGCGGCGCTGGTCACGGCCGTACTCCCCACGACCATGGCTTGCGGCGAGATCGTGCCCGCGACCATCGAGATGCTCAATACGGGCCTGGCCACCTGGTCGGCCGTGGACGGCTACAAGCTCGGCGGCGTGGACGACGAGGATCCGTTCTACGGACCGGACGTCCGCGTCTACATGACCGAGGGGGTCACGGTGGAGCCCGGGGAGAGCTACACCTTCTCCTTCGACCTCACCGCTCCCGAAGCCGCGGGCGAATACGTCACGGACTGGCAGATGGTGCACGAGCTCGTCACATGGTTCGGCGACGTGGCGTCACAGACGGTGTCCGTCGAGTGCGCCGTGACGACCTTCACCGATCCCCTGACCGATGCCACGCTCCAGCCCGGCTTCGACGACAAGGTGGTCACTGGCGGGGCATTCTCGGCGGACGGCTGGCAGATGACCGCCGAGTCCAATCAGCTGAGGCTGACCCTGACCAGTCCCATCCACGGTGACGGCGCCTTCGAGATCGACGTGACCAACTTCGACCCGACCACACAGTATTCGCGGGACAAACACCAGATCATCAACATGTACACCACCACCGACGGCAGCCAGGCGGTGTTCGACACCGACGAGGCATGGTGGAACATTCGCACCGGCACCAACTACTACACCGGCTTCAAGTTCCTGGCCTCGCCGCGCGGCGGAGACGAGCGCGAAGAGGTGCGCCTGATCGAGAGCGCGACCTGGGATCCGACGGATCTGCACACATTCCGTGTCGAGTGGGACTCCGTGGACGTCGACGTGTACCTCGACGGGGTGCACCTGCACACATTGCCCTTCGACGGTCGAGTCGAGCCGTTACAGGTGATCTTCGTGGGCAAGGATAATGTGTACCTGGGCCAGGTGGGACCCATCTACTCGAACCTCAGGGTGACGTACGAGCCCTGATCCGTCCGGGAGCGAGGCGAATCAAGGAACGAACGCGTAAAGATCGTCGATCAACACCGTCCGGCCGATCAGGCGATCGTCACCCCAGTTCACATCCCAGACCACCTCTCCTGAATCCGTCACCTCCACCAGCCGGCCCGAGCTGCCGTAATTGTGGAGGGTGTTGCCGTCGGGCAGGCGGTGCGCCTCGCCGGCCTTGTGCAGGGGAATCCCCAGGGAGTAGCTCCAGACCTCGCGGAGGGTCTGGTCCTCCTCGTCGAGTTCGTATTCGCGGACGATACCCGTCTCGTCGTCGGGGGTGAGCTGCGACGAGGTCAACAGGGTGCCGGCGTCGGTGTAGCTGCAGCCGTGCTGGAACTGGAAGGCCGAGTCCTCGGGATCGAAGGCCCACGAGCCCGGCGCCTCGCCCCAGGAGCGGATGACCTCTCCGGTCTGGTGGTCCAGCTCGAGGATGGTGTGGAAGGTATAGAAGGAGTACAGGAACGTGTCCGTGGGCTCGTGCCAGGTCAGCGTGTTGGACTGGCACCACAGCTCGTACTCGATCGTGGCGAGGTACTCGCTACAGGTCCACAGCCGCTCCTGGCTGCCGTCCGGGTACACCTTGTCCAGGACCTCGTCGAACCCGTAGGCCGCGGCCCAGACGATGGAGCCGTCCGGTAGATCCGCGAATGCGTGGTGGAGTCCCGGGGTGGAGTACTCGTGGACCACGGAGTGGTCGATCTTCAGGCGGTACACCATCGACGCCAGGCCGCCGTCGAACTCGGACCAGAAGGTCGCCTCGTCGACGAGGAGGTCGTCGCCGTCGGCCGAGACCTTGAGGTAGAGCGTGAAGTTGCGGTCCGGCGTCAGCCTCGACCACACGGGTCGTCCCTGACGGTCGAGGATGAAGGACCAGTAGTCGCCCGGCACCCAGCCGCCCTCGTCCGCGTTGACGCTACCCAGGAGATAGCGCCCTGTCGCCTCCCAGTCGTCGGGGGAAGATACCAGGACTTCGGGCAACGGAAAGCCATCAGGGAGTGGGCCCGTTGTGGCATCGAAGATTTCTGTATACAAAGGGCCGTCGCCGAAGTCGTTGGCCACGCGGAAGGACAGCGCCGTGTCGTAGGGTACGCCCAGGAGGAGTTGCTGGGTGACACCGACCTCGGTGGCCACCGCCGGGCTGACCGACCACTCGTCGTCCTCGAAGGTGTACTCCAGCCAGGTGTCCGCGGCCGCGTTCTGCTGCCAGGTGACCCGGATCAGCGCGGCGTCCTGTTCGTGGACGGTCCACTGGACGTCCTCGGCCTCGACCTCGGTGTGGTGGGTGGTGTCGTCGTCGTCCGCAGGGTCGTCGGTGGGGCAACCCACGGCGACGACGAGCGCGGCCGCGATCCACGCCGACCAGGGGATCCAGCCCCGCATCATTCCTCCACCGGCGCATAGGAGATCAGCTCGTCGAGGGTCACGCGGGTCACCGGCGCGATCTCGGCCAGCGCCTCCATGTCCACGCGGTCGGGATCGCCGAGGATGGACAGGGTCAGGCCCTGCTCGTCGAATCTGGCGGTGAAGGCGTCCAGCCCCGAGGGCTCCAGATCGGCCAGGGCCGAGAACACGGCCGCGCGCGGGTCCTGTTCCAGCCCCTTGCGATGCCACGACTCGGCATTCCAGCCCACGGAGCGGAAGGTGATGCGCTCGGTGCGCAGCTTCTCTTCCAGGGAGTCCCTCGAGCGAATCCAGCGGTCGTCGTCCAGCGGGACATCGCGCACCATCTCCAGCAGGAGCCCCGCGGCCTCGGCTGTCTTGTCGGCCTGGGTCGACAGGGATCCCTGGACCAGGGTCTGGTCGCCCGCGGCCACACCCTGGGAGTAGCGACCCCAGGCGGAGTAGGCCATACCCCGGGCCTCGCGGATCTCCTGGAAGATCAGCCCGGCGTTGCCTCCCAGGTACTCCGACAGCAGCCGGTAATCGGCCTGACGGGCCGGATCGAAGATCTCCCCCGCGGCAAAGGCGGACACGTCGCACTGCACCGAGTCGTAGTCCAGGAACAGGATGCGCGTGGCCGGCACGGTGGTGTAGGTCAGGGGCGGCCGGGGGGGCGTCGTCGCGTAGGTCGCCGCCGGATCCACCGTGAGCGCCCGGATCTCCGCGGCGCCGAGCGGCCCGGCGTAGAACACCACTCGCTGGAGGTCCAGGAGCCCCGCCGGTACGGCGCGCAGCTGCTCGAGGGTGAGCTCCTGCAGCGCGTCGTCGCCGAGCTTGTGCAGGTACTTGCTGTGCTCGCCGCGCTTGGCGAACGCCTGGAGCACCCGGTTGAGGGTCTTCTTGGACGTCAGGTCGTCGCGCCGCTGGGCGATGGTATCGGCGATGTGCTTGTCCAGGTCCTCCTGGCTCAGCACCGGCTCGCGCAGCCGCTGCACGACCAGCGGCCATACGGCCTCGAGGCTCTCCCTGGGTCCGGACAGCACCACGTCGGTCTGCCAGCGCTGGCAGCTGGTGTACAGGCTCGCCGCCTGACGGTACAGCTCCCGCTCGAACGCCTCGAGGTCCATGTCCCCCACGCCCGCCTTCTCCCACAGGTCCATGGCGACACACTGGGTGGGTTCGTGGCCCTCCCCCGTGTACACGCGGAGGCGCAGCTCGTACTGGTCGTTGTAGGGGTTGGGGGTGACGTAGAGGCGCCCGGCCTCGGTCTCGACCACCTCGAAGTCCTCGCCGGCCACCAGCTCCTGCAGCTCGATCGGGGCAGCGGGCAGGTCCAGGAGCTCGAGGAACAGGGCGGAGTGGTCCTCCGTGTTGAGCTCGAGCTCGGTGATGGGCGGCGCCTCGTAGGCGGGGATCTCGGGCTGCCCCTCGCGCCGGACGACCACGACGCGATCCTCGCCGAAGTAGCGCTGGGCCACATCCATGACCTGCTCACGCGTGATCGAGGCCATGCGCTCGCCCCGCAGGCGGGCGTGATCCCAGTCCTCCCCGTGGAGGAAGGCGCGTCCCATCAGGTTCACCCGCGCGGCGTTGTACTCCTGCCAGCGCTCCTGGCGCACCCTGTCGTTCAGGGCGATGTCCTGGATGTCCTGGTCGGTGAAGTCCCCCTCGTGCAGCCCTCGGATCTGGTCGAGCAGGAGCTGCTCCACCTCCTCGATGGTCTGCCCCTCGCGCGGCTGGCCGTACACCACCTGCATGCCGCCCTGGATGCGCACGTCGGGGAACGATCCGGCCTTGCGCACCGCCTGGGTCTGGTCGAGGTTGCGATCGATGAGCCCGGTGGAGCCGTTGTTGAGCAGCCAGTCCGCCACCAGCAGCGCCTCGTGATCCGGGTGACCGTGGGGCGCGGTCTGCCAGGCGATGCGCACCTCCTCGTCGTCGTGGTGCACGAACTCCACCCGCTGCTCCCCGGCGATGGGAGCGACGGCCAGCCGCTCGCGGGCGGTCACCGGCTTCGCCTCGATGGCGCCGAGGTGCTCCTCGAGCAGCGCCAGCGCCTCGTCCGCGTCGAAGTCGCCGGCGAGGAGCACCGCCATGTTGCCCGGCACGTACCAGCGCTCGAAGAACTCGTAGGTCTTCGACACCGACGGGTTCTTGACGTGTTCCATCCGCCCCAGCGTGGACGTCCCGTACGGGTGCTCGCCGTACACCGCCCGGGACAGGGTGTCCGACATGGCCCGCGCCGGGTTGTCCAGGGAGCGGTTCTTCTCCTCGAAGACCGTCTCCACCTCGGTGTGGAAGCTGCGGAACACCGGCGAGGAGAAGCGGTCCCCCTCGATGCGCGCCCAGTGCCCCAGCCGGTTCGACGGCATGTCGATCACGTAGGCCGTCATGTCCGAGTTGGTGAACGCGTTGAGCCCCCGTCCGCCCATCAGCCCCCACAGCTGCTTGAGCTCGTTGGCCACCGTGTACTCGTTCGCCGCCTGCCCCTCGGCGTCGATCTGCGCGTACAGCTCGGCCCGCCGCGCCTCGTCCGTGGTGGTGAACAGCTCGTCGTACAGCGCGCGGATGCGGTCCAGGTGTGGCTTCTCCGCGGCGTGGTCCAGCGTGCCCATTCGCTGCGTACCCTTGTTGGCCAACAAGTGCTCGAGGTAGTGCGCCATGCCCGTGGCGTCCCGCGGGTCCTGGGACGCGCCCGCCCGGGTCATCACCCACGCCGATATCCGCGGCTCCTGGTGGTTCTCGGAAAGGTACACGGTCAGGCCGTTGTCGAGGGTGTGGACCACGACGTCCATGGGATCGCCTCCTGTTTCGGCGTTGGCGACGGGGGCGAGGCTCAACAGGCTCACGACGAGGGCAGGCAGCACACGCATGGCAACGATCTCCCGGGGTTCATCCGCGTTCGAGAAACGACAGGATACACGCCCGATCGGCTTCCGGCCGATCCGTTCCCTTCCCGCCGGGGAGCGCGCGCGTGTAAGCTTGTCCGCGTTGGGAGAGGGCTCTTCATGCGCATGGCCGTGCTGTTGCTCGCCTGGATCGCGGTGGGACCGCTGCTGGCGGTGTGTGCGTACGCCCAGGATGCGGCGCCGATCCTGGCTCGCGTGGACGCGGCGGCGGTGCGCTCCGCGGACGTGACCACGACGCTGGAGATCGCCATCCACGACGGCAAGGGCAACGAGTCGCAGCGGCTGCTGCGGGTGTGGCAGAAGGGGGACGACCGCAGGCTGGTGCAGTTCCTGGAGCCGGCCCGGGTGGCAGGGGTGGGCTTGCTGGCCACGGGGGAGGACACGATCCACCTGTACCTGCCGACCTACGAGCGGACGCGGCGCGTGTCGGGCAAGGCGCGGGGGGATGCGTTCATGGGGACGAACTTCTCCGTGGACGAGCTCACGCGGATGAGCTTCGCAGACGAGTACACGGCGTCGGTGCTCGCCCAGGACGACGAGCACGTGCAGCTTCGCCTGGACCCTGTCGTACCGGCGAACCACACCCACGCGCACGTGCAGATGTGGGTGCGGCTACAGGACGACCTCTTCGACCGGCTCGACTACCACGACGAGGACGGCGAGGTCTTCCGGCGCCTGACACTGACCGAGGTGCGGCCCGAGGGGGAACACCCCGTGGCCCACCACATCGAGATCGAGGATCTGGAATCGGGACGGAGGACGGTCGCGACCGTACGCGACGTGGCCTTCGACACGGGGTTGGAGGACGACCTGTTCACCACCCGCAACCTGATGCGCTTGCCCACAACGGAATGAGGAGGTCTGAACCATGACCAGGTACCTGTTGCTCCTGCTCACCATCCTGCCCCTGGCCCTGATGGGTTGCCCTGGCGGCGACGACGACGACGACAGCGCCCCCGGCGGCGACGACGACGACGCGGCCGAGGCCTTTGCTGCCGGACAGTTCGAGTTCTCCACCCACGCGGTGGACGACGGCTGCCTGGGAGGCGCGGCCGAGGCCATCTACATGCCCGAGGGGCCGTCCGTGCCGCGCGTGTGGGACTACCCCATCGAGCTGCCCGACTTCGACTCGCTGCCCTCCACGTACACCATCCAGCTGCCCGATCCGCTGGACACGATGGAGATCACGGTGGAGGCTGGAGCCGGCGACAACCAGTTCGTGATGAACAGCGGCCACCTCGAGGACACGCCGTTCGACGAGGACAACTACCCGGACTGCACCGTGGACAGCTCGGTGACGTCGGTGCTGAACGTGCAGACCAACGACCACGTCACCGGCACGGTGACCCTGGAGAACACGGACTACCAGGGCGCCACCTGCCCGGTGCCGGACGGCGATCCCTGCACGGTCACGCTGGACATCCAGGCCGACCGGATCTGAACCCTAGCCGGGGTTGATTCGCCGACGCACCAGCCTCCTGGCGCTCGCCAGCGTCGCCCTGCTGTGCGGCCACGCCGCCATGGCCGAGGGCGTGCGCGTGGGCGGGCACGTGTCCTCGCAGCTGCAGCTGGGCCTCGACGGCTGCTTCGGCGACGGGGACTGCCGCTACCTCGACCTGCGCAACACCAACGTGGTCGGCCTGCGCGTCCAGGCGAACCTGGGGCGCAAGGTGGCCGTGCTGGGAGCGGTGGACCTGATCAACCACAACCTCTCCGAGGTCGAGACCCTGGCCGACACCTCGGAGATCGAGCGGTTGCAGCCCGTGTCCCTGCGCATCCAGGACGCATACGTGGAGATGTACGGCGTCGGCCTGAGGCGGCTCGACCTGCGCATCGGCGCCCAGCGCATTCGCTGGGGCACGGGCGACGGCATCAACCCCACCGACCGGATCAACCCCTACGATCTGGAGGACCCGACGCGGTTCGACCGCCGGCTCTCCACCCTCGCCGCCCTCGCCTCGTACCAGGCGGGCAAGGTGCGCTTCGAGGTGGCGGTGGTCCCGCTGTTCGTGCCGGCGGCGCTGCCCATGCGCGAGATGGACTTCCTCGCCGCGGCCCTGCCCGAGGACGACTTCGACCTGGGCGAGTACAGCTCCTCGGACGAGGAGATCGAGGTGCGGACCATGGACACGACCGTGGTGCTGCCCGACTACACCCTGGCCGACACGGCCGTGGGAGCCCGCATCCTGTGGGAGGGCACCCACGGCGACCTGGGTGTGAGCTATTACCACGGCCGCGACAGCCTGCCCCAGGGGGACGGCGAGGTGTTGCTCACCGGCTTTGCCACGGACCAGTCGCGGGTGGACGTCAAGGTCCCGCTGGCCTACCCCGGCATCGACGTCCTCGGCGTGGAGGGGCGGATGGGCCCCTTCGGTGACTTCTCCGCCTGGGCGGAGGTGGCGGTGGTCTTCCCGGAGCTCACCGAGCTGACCGCGTCACGATGGCAGCTCGAGGCGCTGCAGGGGCTGGGCACCATCGACGAGGTCCCGGATCCGCTGCCCACCCAGGTCACGCAGGACGGCAAGGTCTACGTGCAGGCCATCGCCGGCGGCGACCTCGCCTTTCCCGGGGGCCTGTACCTGAATCTGCAGTACCTGCGGGGTTTTCCCACCGAGCGTCAGCGGGCCGACCAGGGCAACTTCGTACTGGGCGCGATCCGCTACACCTTCCCCGGGGGCAACGTGGTGATCGGCAACGAGGCCGCCCTGGAGATCCGCGACGACCGCACCGTGGGCTTCCTCGTCTCACCGGAGCTGTCGGTGATGTTCGCCGATGCGGTGGAGCTGGGCGTGGGGCTGGTCTGGCTCGGCGGTCAGGCAGGCTCGCACTTCGACACCTACTCGAGCCTGTCGCACCTGAAGGTGTCGGCGTCCGCGGAGTTCTGAGCCGTCGGCTAGGATTCGGCCTGTTCCCGGACGAACACCAGATACTGCTTCAGCGCCGTCTTCGTCAGCAGGATCTCGATCCATCGGGGCAGCCGCCTGCCGGTCCGCACGGCATTGGTGTACAGGAAGTCGCTGCGGTCGGGCTCCCCGGGAACGGGCCACACCGAGAAGCTGCCTTCGATCCACTCCACGTCGTTGTCCTTGGCCTCGTCCAGGACCCACACCAGGTAACCCTCCGCGGGGTAGTAGGTGTGGTGCAGGTTGTACTCGTACGAACTCCCCGCGATCCGCATCTCGTAGTGGAAGTCGATGAAACGGGCGCCCGGTGGCGGCTCGCGGTCCATCTCGGCGGTGTACTCCTCGGCCACGACCAGCGTGTCCGAACACTCGGTGAGCCGGGCCAGGTCGAGCAGGATCGCCCACACGTCCAGGGAGCGGGCGTCGATCCGCTGTAACCCGAGCACGGACTCGTCGCCGTCCTCGTCCCCGTCCGCGGTGGTGCGCAGCACCGGCTTGCCCCGCTCGAGCCGCGCGAGTTCGCCCTCGTCGAGATCGGGATAGACGGGCCCGGACGCCTGCGCTGGGGCCGAGAGCAGGAGGGCGATGGCCAGGGTCGGGAGCAGAGAGCCCATGGTTGCCAGACATTTTAGTGTACGGGCGCGCGAACGCGTGCGGGCGATTCCATGATTGACACCTGCGGGCGTCCTGGCTAGCGTGCGCCGCGAAGGGGGTCGCCGCCGGTGATCGAGACGCGCACGACGAAGAACATCATCAGCAACGGCGTGCGCGCGTTCCGTCGCTGGATCGTTCCGTATGCCGGCACGGTTCTTCGCCCGACCTCCCTGCGGCCGATGCTGTCGTACCTGTTCACCGAGTGGGACTGCAACCTGCGCTGCGAGTACTGCTACACCACCGGCCCGGACGTGCCGGGCATGACTCTGGAGACGGCGAAGTCGTCCATCGACTGGCTCAAGACCACGGGCTGCCGGGTGGTGGCGATCATGGGCGGCGAGCCGCTGCTGCGGAAGGACTTCGTCCTGGACGTGGTGCGCTACGGCACCGAGCAGGGGTTCTTCGTGTACCTGCCCACCAACGGCGTGCTGCTCGACGAGCCGTACATCGACGAGCTGGGCCGGGCGGGGGTGGCGGCGGTGAACCTGGCCGTGGACTCGATGGACCCCCTGCCGGGCATGCCCAAGGGGCTCAACGTCGTCGAGTCGCAGTTCCGCTACCTGGTGCAGCGCCAGCGCGAGTACGGGTACGTGCTGTTCCTGAACATGAACATCACCAGCCGCAACCTCGGCGACATCCGTCGGATCACCGAGCTGGTGGAGGAGCTGGGCATCGGCGCGGACTACCACCTCAACGAACGCCCGCTGGTCGATCAGCCCCACTACGAGCACGCTCAGAACGACACCTACATCCGCCCTGACCAGTACGAGGAGCTGGACGCGCTGCTGGACTGGATCGTCGAACGCAAGCGCGCCGGCGTGCAGATGGTCAACACCATCCCCCACCTGCAGGCCATGAAGGGGTTCGCCCGCGGGCAGACCCGGCCGTGGCCCTGTCTGGCAGGCAAGAACTCCACCTGCATCCGCATCGACGGCTCCCTGGCGCCGTGCTTCGGGTTGTACTCGGACACCCACGACTGGGGCCGCATCTGGGAGCCGAGGTTCGATCCGGACCAGCTCGCGGTGCAGAAACGCGACTGTATGGATCACTGCCTGTCCACGTGTCAGTACAACCTGGGCACCTACTGCAGCATCAACCTGGGCACCGTGCGCTGGATGTGGGTCCACATGGCGACGAACACGTGATGAACCGCGACCTCCCCGACCCCCTGCCCATGCCGTTCAGCGGCAAGGACGTGCCGCACATCGTCATCGAGGTGAACCAGGCGTGCAACGTGTCGTGCAAGGCCTGCTACAAGGACAAGCACGGGTACACCAAACCGCTGGAGCTGATCCTCGAGGAGATCGACGTCGCAGCCGACGCGCGTAACCTCGACATGCTCACCCTGGCCGGCGGGGAGCCGTCGCTGCACCCGCAGCTCGAACAGGTCATCGCCCACGCCACGGC